>DASTYO010000115.1:0-5808 GCA_035764875.1 Acidimicrobiales bacterium
GGGCCGCGGCCGAGGCCACCGCTGGCACCACCGCCGGCGCCGCGCAGGAGGTGACGGCATGACCACCGTCGAGGAGCCCAGCACCACCCTCCCGCATCCGGAGATCGGCGGCATCGGCCACAGCGTGAAGCGGCTCGAGGACGCCCGCCTCGTCGAGGGCCACGGCCGCTTCGTCGACGACATCACCCTCCCCGGGATGCTGCACATGGCGATCCTGCGCTCGCCGATGGCGCACGCGCGCATCAACGGCATCGACACCAGCGCCGCCGAGGCGGTCGACGGCGTGATCGCCGTGGTCACCGGGGCGCTCATGGCCGAGCACGGCCTCGCGTGGATGCCCACGCTGTCGGGTGACACGCAGGCGGTGCTCGCCACCGACAAGGTCCGGTTCCAGGGCCAGGAGGTGGCGGCTGTCATCGCCACCGACCCCTACGTCGCCGAGGACGCGCTCGAGCTCATCGAGGTCGACTACGAGCCGCTCGACGCGGTGATGACCCCGCAGGCCGCGCTCGAGGACGGCGCGCCGGTGATCCGCGACGAGAAGGAGGGCCAGGTCGGCAACCTCGTCTACGAGTGGGAGGCGGGCAACGCGTCGCTCACCGAGGAGGCGTTCGCCAAGGCCGACCGGGTGGTGACCCTCGAGACCCACTACCCACGCTCGCACCCCTCGCCGCTCGAGACCTGCGGCGCGCTCGCCGACGTCGACCCCATCACCGGGCAGGCGACGATCTACCTCACCTCGCAGGCCCCGCACGCCCACCGGACGCTGTTCGCCATGGTGGCCGGCTTGCCCGAGCAGAAGATCCGCATCATCAGCCCCGACATCGGCGGCGGGTTCGGCAACAAGGTGCCGATCTACCCGGGCTACGTCGTGGCCACCGCGGCGTCGCTGCTGCTCGGCAAGCCGGTGAAGTGGGTCGAGAGCCGCAGCGAGAACACGATCTCCACCGGCTTCGCCCGCGACTACCACATGAAGGGCGAGCTCGCGGTCACGAACGACGGGAAGATCCTCGGGCTCCGGGTGCACATGCTCTCCGACCAGGGGGCGTTCTTCGCCGACGCCCAGCCCACGAAGTTCAAGGCCGGCCTGTTCCACGTCGTCACCGGCAGCTACGACTACCCGGCCGCCCACGTCGTGTGCCGTGGCGCGTACACCAACAAGGCGCCCGGCGGCGTCGCCTACCGCTGCTCGTTCCGGATCACCGAGGCGTCGTTCCTCATCGAGCGGCTCGTCCAGACGGCGGCGTACGAGCTGGGCATCGACCCGGCCGAGCTCCGGCTGCGCAACTTCATCCAGCCCGAGCAGTTCCCGTACGAGACGCCCACCGGCTTCGTCTACGACTCCGGCGACTACCCCACCGCGCTGCGCAAGGCGATGGACGAGGTCGGCTACGAGCAGCTGCGCGAGGAGCAGCGCCGGGCGCGCGAGGAGGGCCGGCTCATCGGCATCGGCGTCGCCCACTTCACCGAGGCGGTCGGTGCCGGACCCTCGAAGCAGTACGACATCGCCGGGCTGAAGATGATCGACTCGGCCGAGCTGCGGGTGCACCCCACCGGCAAGGCGATCCTCAAGCTCGGCGTGAAGACCCAGGGCCAGGGCCACGAGACGACGTTCGCCCAGATCGTCGCCGAGGAGCTCGGCATCCCGTTCTCCGACGTGAAGGTCGAGCACGGCGACACCGACAACACGCCCTACGGCCTCGGCACCTACGGCTCGCGGTCCACGCCCGTCGGCGGTGCGGCGACGGCGGTCGTGTCGCGCAAGATCGCCGACAAGGCGAAGAAGATCGCCGCCCACCTGCTCGAGGCGGCCGACGAGGACATCGAGCGCACCGCCGGCTCGTTCCACGTGAAGGGGTCGCCGAACCGCTCGGTCACCATCCAGGACGTCGCCCTCGCCGCGTACACCAACTGCCCGGAGGGCATGGAGTACGGCCTCGAGGACGTCACGTACTACGACCCGCCGAACCTGACGTACCCGTACGGCAGCTACATCGTGGTGGTCGAGGTCGACCCGGAGACCGGGGTGTGGAAGGTCGAGAGGATGGTGGCGCTCGACGACTGCGGCGTGCGGATCAACCCGATGATCGTCGAGGGCCAGATCCACGGCGGCCTGGCCGAGGGCTTCGCCATGTCGTCGATGCAGTGGATCACCTTCGACGACGACGGCAACTGCCTGTGCTCGAACTACATGGACTACCTCATCCCCACGGCGTGGGAGACGCCCCGGTTCGAGCTGCTGTCCACGGCGGTGCCGTCGCCCCACCACCCCATCGGCGCGAAGGGCGTGGGCGAGTCGGCCACGGTCGGCTCGCCGGCCGCGTTCGTGAACGCGGTGATCGACGCGGTCGCCCACCTCGGCGTCCGCACGATCGACATGCCGCTGTTCCCGGACCGGGTCTGGCACGCCATCCAGGACGCCGGCGGCGTGGGGTGAGGTCGTGATCACCACGCCGGCCCGGGTGCTCGAGGAGGCGGCCGCGCTGGTGGCGGCGCGGCAGCCGTTCGTGCTCGTCACCGTGGTGGGGCGCCGCGCCCCGTCCTCCGGCCGCACCGGCGGTCGGGCCATCGTCCTGCCCGACGGCACGGTCCGGGGCTGGATCGGCGGGGCGTGCGCCGAGCCCACCGTGCTCGCCGAAGCCCGGGCGAGCCTCGGGTCCGGAGAGACGGTCCTGCTCCGCCTGGGCGAGGGCGGCCCCGCACCGGACATGGGCGAGCACGTGCACCACGTGGCCATGGCCTGCGAGTCCGACGGCGCCCTCGACATCCTCCTCGAGCCCGTCGTCCCCGCTGTGCGGCTCGTGGTCGTCGGCCGGTCGCCGGCGGTCGACGCCCTCGCCGCCATGGGTGCGGCACTCGGCTGGGACCCGGTCGTGGTCGACGAGGGCGGCGATCCGGCCAGCCACGCCAACCCGTCCATCGTGCGCACCAAGCTCGACCTCGACACCGTGGTCACCGACCCGGCCTGCGCGGTCGTGGTCGCCACCCAGGGCCACTACGACGACCTCGCGCTGGCCGCGGCGCTGGCGACGCCGGCCGGCTACATCGGGCTCGTCGCCTCGGCCCGCCGGGCGGCGACGGTGCGGGAGCACCTGCGGGACGACGGCCACGACGACGCCGCCCTCGCCCGCATCGAGGCGCCGGCAGGCATCGACCTCGGCAGCACCGAGCACGTCGAGGTCGCCGCCTCCGTCATCGCCGACCTCGTGCGCCGGCGGGCGGCCGGCGAGCTGGCCCTCGACGGCGGCGCCGCTCCCGCCGCACCGACCATGGCCATCGACCCGATCTGCGGGATGACCGTCGACCCGGCCGAGGCGAAGTACCACTCGCTCCACGACGGCACCGACTTCTGGTTCTGCGCCTCCGGCTGCAAGCGGGCCTTCGACGCCGACCCCGAGGCCGCGCTGGCAGCCAGCTGACCCGTCGTCAGCGCTCGACGCGCATGCGGCTGGCCGAGCGGTTCTGCTCCCAGTGGTTGCGGTTGGCGAAGTACGGCGGCCGGCTCGCGAACATGTCCGTCTCCAGCCACAGGCGCTTCAGGTGGCGGACCCGGCCGCTCGACCGGTCGTCCTCGTAGGCGGTGCGGCCGTGGAGCACGTGGAAGTTGTTGATGAGCTGGATGTCGCCGGGGCGCAGCTCCATCTTCACGTGGTTCTCGGGGTCGTCGGCCATGACCTCCACCGCCTTCAGCGCCTCCCGCTGCACGTCGCTGAGGCGGGGCGCGTCCTCGTGGCGCTGCGACGCCCAGATGTAGGGCGGGATGCAGCGCACGAACAGGCGGTCGTCCCACTCGGTGAACACGGGCAGCGAGTAGAAGGCCGGGCCGCCCTCGGGCTGCTCGCCCCGGAAGTCGTACGGGTACGGCTCGTACAGCGCGGCGGCGAGGTCGGGCCGCTCGCGCACGAGCTGGTTGTGGATCCGGACCGAGCTCGCCACCGCCGACAGCCCGCCCGACAGGCCGTTGTCGAGGCACAGCAGCCCGACGAGGTCGGCGCCGTCGCAGTGGAACGGCAGGGCCACGCCGCCGAGCTCGTAGCCGCGAGCGGTGGGGTCGTCCGCCGAGCGGCCGTGGTCGATGACGTCGCCCAGCACGTGGCCGTGCTTGTTCTGCGCCCACGGCGACCCGAGGTGCGTCCCGATGCCCCAGTAGAGGAGCTCCATCTCGTCCTGGCTGTACGCCGACCGGTCGATGCCCCGGATGCGCACGAAGCCCCGGCCGTCGATGAGCTCGCGCTCGATGTCGGCCAGGCGGGCCGCCAGCGTCGGGAGTGGGAAGTCGTCCCTCCCCAGGTCGAGCGGGTCATCCGAGCGCTGGAGCGCGTGCCGCAGGGCAGCGTCGAGCTCGCGCAGCTCGTCGTCGGTGAGGTGCTCGGTCCAGGTCGCCTCGTCGGCCACCTGGTCGGCCGTCCACTCGCTCTGCGGCTCGAGGATGCGTACGTCGGTCATCGGGTCCCCCTTCGATCCAGGTCGCGAGCGTGGCACAGCGACGGCGGACCAGGCAGCCGGCGTCAGAGCACGAAGTCCTCGCCGGTGGCCCGGATGGTGATGTCGCCCACCGACACGCCCCACGGCTGGTCGATGGCGTGCACGACCTCGGCGGCCACCACCTCGGGTTCGATGGCCCAGTAGCGGGCGTCGTCGCGGTCGGCGAGCGCCGGCTCGAGCGTGCCGCCCATGGAGGCCATCACCCGCTCGATGTACTGCTGGTTGTGCTGCCCGGTGATGCCGATGGCCGCCATCGGGTTGACCACACCGGCGGCCAGTCCCGTGCCGAGCACCCCGGTGGGCCGCACGATGGTGACCTTGATCTTCCCCTGCGACTCCACCCGCAGCGAGTTCGACAGGGTCGCCACCGCCGCCTTCGTCGCCGAGTAGACGCCCGAGCCCGCCGTGCCGGCATTCGCGTAGATGGACGAGATGTTCACGACGTGGCCGCGACCCTGGTCGATCATCTGGTCGTGGGCGGCAACGATGCCGTTGAGCACGCCCTTGAAGTTGATGTCGATGCAGCGGACCCAGGCGTCGTAGGCCTGGGCGTGGTCGGCGAAGAACGCCAGCGGCATGACGCCCGCGTTGTTGACCATCACGTCGACGGCGCCGAACCGCTCGACCGCACGGGCCACGAGCGCCTGCACCTGGGCGAGGTCGGTGACGTCGACACCGACCGCTTCCGCCTCGCCGCCCGCGCCGACGATCCCCTGCGCCGCCGCCGTGGCCGCCGCCTCGTCGATGTCGCCGAGCACCACCTTCGCGCCGCGTGCGGCGGCCATCTCGGCCATCAGCTTGCCGAAGCCCCCGCCGGCACCGGTGATGACCACCACCCGTCCCGGCAGGTGGCTGCTCGCGCGATCGCTCATGGGTCCTCCTTCGTCGTCGGCCGGAGCGTCCGACCGGCGGGGAGTCTGCACGCGGGAGGCCGGCGAGGAGGTGTTCACTGTCGCCCATGACCGAGACCGCAGACCGCTACCGCCGGCTCGCCGAGCGCTTCACCGCCCTGGTGGGCGACGTGCCCGCCGAGGGCTGGGACGCCTCGTCGCCCTGCGAGGGCTGGACCGCTCGCCAGGTCCTCGACCACGTGGTGGAGAGCTCCGCCGGGCTGCTGGGCCGCTTCGACCGGGCGCCTGCCGTCGACGGCGACGACCCGATGCAGCGCTGGGTCGCCACCCGCGACGCCATGCAGGCCGCCGTCGACGACCCCGACGTCGCCGGCATCGAGTACGACAGCTTCTTCGGACCCACCACGCTCGCCGACACCGTCGACGGCTTCATGTCGCCGGACCTGCTGGTGCACACCTGGGACATCGCCCG
>DASTYO010000116.1:0-12527 GCA_035764875.1 Acidimicrobiales bacterium
CCTCGACCTGCCCGAGGAGGACCAGCCGGTCCTGTCGCGCTGCGAGGTCCTCGCGTCGATGACGTACCTGCTGAACCTGGTGCGGGCCGAGCCGGGCTACCGCCTGGACGACCAGGACCACTTCGCCAACCGGCGCATCCGGTCGGTGGGCGAGCTCATCCAGAACCAGGTCCGCATCGGCCTGTCCCGCATGGAGCGGGTCGTGCGCGAGCGCATGACCACCCAGGACGTGGAGGCCATCACCCCCCAGACGCTCATCAACATCCGGCCCGTGGTGGCGGCCATCAAGGAGTTCTTCGGGACCTCCCAGCTGTCGCAGTTCATGGACCAGGTGAACCCGCTGTCGGGCCTCACCCACCGCCGGCGCCTCTCGGCGCTCGGCCCGGGCGGCCTGTCCCGTGAGCGGGCCGGGTTCGAGGTGCGCGACGTGCACTTCTCCCACTACGGGCGCATGTGCCCGATCGAGACGCCGGAGGGTCCGAACATCGGCCTCATCGGCGGCCTCGCCACCTTCGCCAAGGTCAACGAGTTCGGCTTCATCCAGTCGCCGTACCGCACGGTCGAGAACGGCCAGGTCACCGACGAGATCGTCTACCTCACCGCGGACGAAGAGGAGGACTACGTCGTCGCCCAGGCCAACGCCAAGCTCGACGAGAACGGCCGCTTCGTGCGCGACCGCGTCCTGGTGCGCAAGTCGCCCCAGGCCGCCACGCTGGGCGAGCTGAAGCTCATGCTCGAGCGAGACGTGTTCTTCGGCGCCACCACGGAGATCGCCACCGTGCCGCCGGACGAGGTCCAGCTCATGGACGTCTCGCCGAAGCAGATCATCTCGGTCGGCACCGCGCTCATCCCGTTCCTCGAGCACGACGACGCCAACCGGGCGCTCATGGGCGCCAACATGCAGAAGCAGGCGGTGCCGCTCATCAAGGCGGAGGCCCCCTACATCGGCACCGGCATCGAGACCCGCTGCGCCATCGACGCGGCCGACACGATCATCGCCACCGACTCGGGCACCTGCGTCGAGGCCGACGGCGACCACATCGTGGTCGAGTACGACAACGAGGGCCGCAAGGTCTTCAACCTGCTCAAGTTCGAGCGCTCGAACCAGGACAGCTGCATCAACCAGCGGGCGCGCGTGTCGCCGGGCGAGAAGTTCGAGGCGGGCGCCCTGCTCGCCGACGGCCCGTCCACCGACATGGGCGAGCTGGCCCTCGGCAAGAACCTCCTCGTGGCCTTCATGCCGTGGGAGGGCTACAACTTCGAGGACGCCATCATCCTGTCCGAGCGCCTCGTGCGCGACGACGTGCTCACCTCGATCCACATCCACGAGCACGAGATCGACGCCCGCGACACCAAGCTCGGGCCCGAGGAGATCACGCGGGACATCCCGAACCTCTCCGAGGACATCCTCCGGGACCTCGACGAGCGCGGCATCATCCGCATCGGCGCCGAGGTCGGCCCGGGCGACGTGCTGGTCGGCAAGGTCACGCCGAAGGGCGAGACCGAGCTCACCCCCGAGGAGCGCCTGCTGCGGGCGATCTTCGGCGAGAAGGCCCGCGAGGTGCGCGACACCTCGCTGAAGGTGCCCCACGGCGAGAACGGCAAGGTCATCGACGTCAAGGTCGTATCCCGCGACGACGGCCACGAGCTGCCGCCGGGCGTCAACCAGATCGTGCGGGTCTACGTGGGCCAGAAGCGCAAGATCAGCGTGGGCGACAAGCTCGCCGGCCGCCACGGCAACAAGGGCGTCATCTCCAAGATCCTCCCGATCGAGGACATGCCGTACCTGGCCGACGGCACCCCCGTCGACATCATCCTGAACCCCCTCGGCGTCCCGTCCCGCATGAACGTGGGCCAGGTCCTCGAGGCCCACCTGGGCTACGCCGCCCGCTGGGGCTGGAACGTCGACGGCACCGACGTGGGCGAGCCGCCCACCTACAACGTCGAGACCACCACCCGCACCAACACGCCCCCGTCGGTGCACGTGGCCACCCCCGTGTTCGACGGCGCCAAGTGGGACGAGGAGGAGGAGGCGGGCAAGCACCCGACCATCCAGAAGATCCTCGAGAACCTCCACCCGGAGACCCCCGAGGGCACGCGACTCATCGGCCGCGACGGCAAGCAGGTGCTGTTCAACGGCCGCACCGGCGAGGCCTACGACAACCCGATCACCACGGGCTACATGTACATCCTGAAGCTCCACCACCTGGTGGACGACAAGATCCACGCCCGGTCCACCGGCCCGTACTCGATGATCACCCAGCAGCCCCTGGGCGGCAAGGCGCAGTTCGGTGGCCAGCGCTTCGGTGAGATGGAGGTGTGGGCCCTCGAGGCCTACGGCGCGGCGTACTGCCTGCAGGAGCTGCTCACCATCAAGTCCGACGACGTGCTCGGCCGCGTGAAGGTCTACGAGGCCATCGTCAAGGGCGAGAACGTCCCCGAGCCCGGCATCCCCGAGTCCTTCAAGGTGCTCATCAAGGAGATGCAGGCCCTGTGCCTCAACGTCGAGGTCCTGGCCAAGACGGGCGAGGAGATCGAGATGCGCGAGCTCGACGAGGACCTCTACCGCACCACCGAGGAGCTGGGCATCGACCTGTCCCGCCCCGAGAAGGGCACCGACGAAGAAGACGAGCGCAGGAGGCAGCGCCTGTAGCGCGCTGCCCCGCCACACGAGAACGAACGCCACGAGAAGACACGGATTCGAGGAACCAAGTGCTCGACGTCAACAACTTCGACCAGCTCCGGATC
The DNA here is from genome assembly GCA_035764875.1 of Acidimicrobiales bacterium. Taxonomy (GTDB): domain Bacteria; phylum Actinomycetota; class Acidimicrobiia; order Acidimicrobiales; family Salinilacustritrichaceae; genus Salinilacustrithrix. The sequence goes on from DASTYO010000116.1 coordinate 2,749, forward strand.
GGGCTGGCGACCGCGGACTCCATCCGCATGTGGTCCAACGGCGAGGTCAAGAAGCCCGAGACCATCAACTACCGCACGCTCAAGCCTGAGAAGGACGGACTCTTCTGCGAGAAGATCTTCGGCCCCACGAAGGACTTCGAGTGCGCGTGCGGCAAGTACAAGCGAGTCCGGTTCAAGGGCATCATCTGCGAGCGCTGCGGCGTGGAGGTCACCCGCTCCAAGGTCCGCCGCGAGCGCATGGGCCACATCGAGCTCGCCGCCCCCGTGGTGCACATCTGGTACCTGCGCGGCACCCGCTCGTGGCTCGCCTACCTCCTCTCCGGCACCGAGGCTCGTGAGGAGCTGAAGGCCAAGCAGCTCGAGAAGGTCATCTACTTCGCGGCCAACCTGGTCACCTGGGTCGACCACGACAAGCTCCACGAGGAGCTGCCCAACATCGAGGCCGAGATGCTCGCCGAGCGCGAGGCCATCGAGAAGGAGCGGGAGCTCGAGATCGCCGAGCGCTACGAGGAGCTCGAGTCCGAGCTCGCCGCGCTCGAGGACGAGGGCGCCAAGGAGTCCGAGCTGAAGGCCCGCCAGAAGCAGGCCGAGAAGGACGTCGCCATCATCCGCGAGCAGTACGAGGGCGAGCTCGACCTGCTCCAGCGCTCCTTCGACGAGCTCAAGGAGCTCCACACCCGCAAGATCATCGAGGACGAGATGCTGTGGCGGGAGCTCACCGACCGCTACGGCGACTACTTCGAGGGCGGCATGGGCGCCGACGCCCTCGCCCGCCTCATCGACCGGATCGACTTCGACGAGGAGGAGCTGCAGCTCCACGCGTCGATCAACCCGGGCGAGGGCGAGAAGGGCCTGTCCCAGCAGCGCAAGCAGAAGGCGATCAAGCGGCTGAAGATCGTCGCCGCCTTCAACCGCCGCGACGAGCACGGCCGCCGGGTCAACGACCCCAAGGCCATGATCCTCGAGGTCGTGCCGGTGATCCCGCCGGAGCTGCGCCCGATGGTCCAGCTCGACGGCGGCCGCTTCGCCACCTCCGACCTCAACGACCTGTACCGCCGGGTCATCAACCGCAACAACCGCCTGAAGCGCCTGCTCGACCTCGGTGCCCCCGAGATCATCGTGAACAACGAGAAGCGCATGCTGCAGGAGGCCGTCGACGCGCTGTTCGACAACGGCCGCCGCGGCCGGCCGGTCACCGGTCCGGGCAACCGCGCCCTGAAGTCCCTGTCCGACATGCTCAAGGGCAAGCAGGGCCGGTTCCGCCAGAACCTGCTCGGCAAGCGCGTCGACTACTCGGGCCGTTCCGTCATCGTGGCCGGCCCGACGCTGCGCCTGCACCAGTGCGGCCTGCCCAAGCTGATGGCGCTGGAGCTGTTCAAGCCCTTCGTCATGAAGGAGCTGGTCGACCGCGAGCTGGCCCAGAACATCAAGTCGGCCAAGCGCATGGTCGAGCGCCGGCGTGGCCAGGTGTGGGACGTCCTCGAGGACGTCATCAAGGAGCACCCCGTGCTCCTCAACCGTGCCCCCACGCTGCACCGCCTCGGCATCCAGGCGTTCGAGCCGGTGCTCGTCGAGGGCAAGGCCATCCAGATCCACCCGCTGGTGTGCACCGCCTTCAACGCCGACTTCGACGGCGACCAGATGGCCGTGCACCTGCCGCTGTCCGCCGAGGCCCAGGCCGAGGCACGGGTGCTGATGCTGTCGGCGAACAACATCCTGTCGCCGGCCCACGGCCGCCCGCTGGTCACGCCCACCCAGGACATGGTCATCGGCGCCTACTACCTCACCGCCCTCATGGACGGCGAGAAGGGCGAGGGCCGCGCCTTCGGCGACGTCGACACGGTCACCCGCGCCTACGAGAACGGCGACGTGGCCCTGCACGCCAAGATCCAGTACCGGGCCGGCCGCGACGAGGAGGGCAAGGCGCGGTGGATCACCACCACGCCGGGCCGGGTCATCTTCAGCCAGTGCCTGCCCGAGTCGTTCGCCTTCCTCGACACGATGAACGAGACGCTGGACAAGCGGCGCCTCGGCAGCATCGTCGACCGGCTGGCCTCGGAGTACAGCAAGGCCGACGTGGCCGAGTCCCTCGACGCGATCAAGGACCTCTGCTACGCCTACGCCACCCGGTCGGGCCTCACGGTGTCGATCGACGACGTGAAGACCCCGGAGGCCAAGCGCGACATCCTCGACCGCCACGAGGCCGAGGCCGACAAGGTCGAGACCCAGTTCCGCCGGGGCATCATCACCGACGGCGAGCGGCGCCAGAAGGAGATCGAGATCTGGACCACGGCCACGGAGGAGATCCGGGCCGAGATGGAGATCGGGCTCAAGGCCGAGCGCTTCAACCCGATCGACATGATGGTCGGCTCCGGTGCCCGAGGGAACATGATGCAGGTCCGCCAGATCGCCGGCATGCGCGGCCTGGTGGCCAACCCCCGTGGCGACATGATCCCCCGCCCGATCAAGTCGAACTTCCGCGAGGGGCTCGACATGCTCGAGTACTACATCGCCACGCCGGGCGCCCGGAAGGGCCTGGTCGACACCGCCCTGCGCACCGCCGACTCCGGCTACCTCACCCGTCGCCTCGTCGACGTGGCCCAGGAGCTCATCGTCAACGAGGAGGACCCCTTCGAGCGGGCCGAGCGCACGGGTTCCCCGATCCGCTCGATCTGGATCGAGAACGTCCGCCCCGACCTGCCGAACCGGCGCTTCTACATGGAGACCAAGCTGCTCGGCCGGGTGCTCGCCGAGGACGTCACCCTCGGTGACGGCACCACCTACGAGCGGGGCACGATGGTCACCGACGACATCATGAAGGCGATGGTCGCCGACGAGGAGCTGACCCGGGTGCGGGTGCTCTCGCCGCTCACCGACGACTCCGAGCAGGGCATCTCCGCCCTCGGCTACGGCATGTCGCTGGCCACCGGCGGGTTCATCGAGCGCGGCGAGGCCGTCGGCGTGATCGCCGCCCAGTCCATCGGCGAGCCCGGCACGCAGCTCACGATGCGGACCTTCCACACCGGTGGCGTCGCCTCCAGCGGCGGCGACATCGCCGGCGGTCTGCCCCGCGTGGTCGAGCTGTTCGAGGCCCGCTCCCCGAAGGGCAAGGCCACCCTGTCCACCGTGTCGGGCGTGGTCCGCATCCTCGAGGACGAGGGCCGCGGCAAGACCGTGCTGGTCGTGACCGACGACGGCGAGGAGGTGTCGTTCCCCATCCCGGTGGGCGCCCGCCTCGAGGTCACCGACGGCCAGGAGCTCCGGGCCGGCGACGCCATCGTCGAGGGTCCCCGCGACCCCCGCGAGCTGCTCGAGATCAAGGGCCTGCGGTTCACCCAGCAGTACCTGGTCGACGAGATCCAGAAGGTGTACCGCGACCAGGGCGTGTCGATCCACGACAAGCACATCGAGCTGATCGTCCGGCAGATGACCCGCCGGGTGCACATCAACGAGTCGGGCGACTCCGACTTCCTGCCCGGCGAGCGGGTCGACCGGCGTCGCTACACCGAGGTCAACAAGCAGCTGCTGCTCGAGGGCAAGCAGCCGGCCGAGGCCCGTGACGAGATCATGGGCATCACCAAGGCCTCGCTGTCGACCGACTCGTGGCTGTCGGCCGCCTCCTTCCAGGAGACGACCCGGGTGCTCACCGAGGCCGCCATCGAGTCCAAGTCCGACGGGCTCGTGGGCCTCAAGGAGAACATCATCATCGGCAAGCTCATCCCGGCCGGCACCGGCCACGGCGACTACCGGGACGTGGACACCTACGCCCCGGAGTACCGCCAGATGGAGGGCTGGTCGTCCGACGAGGCCGCCGACGGCGACATCGCCGCCTCGCTGGCCGCCGGCTTCGAGGAGCAGGTGGGCGGCGAGGTCGTCCAGCTCCCCACCGCCGAGGACGCCGGCTAGCCCCAGGGATCTGGCAGCTGCTGCGGAACAAGGCCCCTGCGGGCCACGTTCCGCTTCAGCTGCCAGATCCGTCGGCGGGCACCCAGCGTGCCGGGCGCTTCTCGCGGAAGGCGGCGATGCCCTCGGCCGCCTCCTCCGACGCGAACAGCTCGGCCGACAGCGTCGCCGTCATGGCGAACGCCGCCGCCCGGTCGAGGTCGGGCACCTCGTTGACGAGCCGCTTCGACGCGGCGAGGGCGAGCGGTCCGCCGGCCACCACCTTCTCCACGACCTCGGCGACCGCGGCGTCGAGGTCGTCGCGCGGGACGGCCCGGTTGAGCAGGCCGACCTCCACGGCGCGTGCCGCCGTGATGCGCTCGCCCGAGAGGAACAGCTCGCTGGCGTCGGCCCGGCGCATCTTGGGCAGGCAGACCACCGAGATCATCGCCGGCGCCACCCCGATGCGGACCTCGGTGAACCCGATCCGGGCGTCGTCGGCCACCACCGAGATGTCGCAGGCTGCCGCCAGCCCCACGCCGCCACCCATGCAGTGGCCGGCGATGCGGCCGACCACGGGCTTGGGCGAGTCGAGCATGGTGGTGAGGATGTCGACGAGGGAGTGGCGCGGCGAGCCGGCGGTGCCGCTGCGAAGGTCGGCGCCGGCGCAGAACGTGGTGCCCGCGTTGGTGAGCACGACGACCCGCACCGCGTCGTCGGCCACCGCCGCCTCGAGGTGGTCGCCGAGGCTGTCGACCAGCTCGGTCGACAGCGCGTTGCGGCTGTCGGGCCGGTCGAGGCAGATCGTGGCGACGCCGTGCTCGACGGTCAGGGTGGTGGCCTCGTCGGACATGGCGGGCGCTCCTCGGCTGGGGGACGGCGGACCCGCATCGTGGCACGCTCTGGCGATGTCCTTCCGCGAGCGCGCCGACCAGCAGATCCTCCCGATCCTCGAGCTTGTGCCGCCGATCGACCTCGGCGGCGACATCGCCGAGGCCCGGGCCCGCATCGACGCGGCCAGGCGCGAGCTGCTCGCGGCGCTCCCCGAGGTGCCCGGGGTGGTGAGCCGCGACGTGCACGTGCCGGGCCTCGCGGGTGACCCCGACGTGCTGGTGCGGATCTACGAGCCCGCGTCGGGTCCGCACTCCGGTGCGGCGCTGTCGTACATCCACGGCGGCGGCATGGTGCTGATGTCCGTCGACGACACCGACTTCCACTGCCGCCAGCTCGTGGCCGAGGTCGGCTGCCTCGTGACCTCGGTCGAGTACCGGCTGGCGCCCGAGGCGCCGTACCCGGCGGCGGTCCACGACGCCTACGCCGCCCTGCGCTGGCTGCACGAGCACGCCGACGAGCTCGGCGTCGACCGTGGCCGCATCGCCGTGGGCGGCAGCAGCGCCGGCGGCGGCCTGGCCGCCGGGGTGGCGCTGCTCGCCCGCGACCGGGGCGAGGTGCCGCTGTGCTTCCAGTGGCTCGTCTACCCGATGCTCGACGACCGCGACGCCACGCCCTCGACCCACGAGATCACCGACCCGTCGGTCTGGAACCGGGCCTCCAACCAGCGGGCCTGGGCGGCGTACCTCGGCGAGCGCCACGGCACCGACGACGTCCCCCTCTACGCGGCGCCGGCCCGAGCCGCGGTCGAGGACCTGCGGGGCCTGCCGCCGGCCTACGTCGACGTGGGCGAGCTCGACGCGTTCCGGGACGAGGACATCGCCTACGCCCAGGCGCTGCTCCAGGCCGGGGTGCCCACCGAGCTGCACGTGACGCCCGGTGCCTTCCACGCGTCGGAGATGTACCACCCGACGGCGCCGAGCTCGGCCCGGATCCTCGCCCACCGCACCGACGCCCTGCGGCGGGCCCTCGGCACCCCCGGCTGAGCCCCGGCGCGCTCCTCAGCGCGCCGGGAACCCCGCCGGGTGGTCGTCGGGCACGCCGTGGTCGGCGAGCGCCAGGTTCGTGTACCGGTGGTCGTCGGTGACCTCGGGACCGAACCACGCGGGAGGCTCGAAGTCCGCCATCGCCTGGTCGTCGTCGAACTCGACCTCGACGAGCACCAGGCCGTCGAGGGCGCCGCCGAACACATCGACCTCGGCGGTGACCCCGTCCACCGGGACCTCGTGGCGCTGCTTCTCCACCCGCCGACCCTCGGTGAGGGGCCACAGGGCGCCGAACTGCTCGGGCGTGATGTCCCACTCCACCTCGGTGCGCCGACCGCCGGACCCGCCCTTGACGGTGGCCACGTGCCGGTCGCCCCGCCGGCGCACCCGCACGGCGACCGATCCCTGGTGAGCCAGGTAGCCCTGGGCGATCGGGGAGGGGGTGGGGAGGTCGTCGGGCAGGCGCCGGACCAGCCACCTGCGCTCCCGCTCCACGCTGCCCGAGCTCTGCGACGACATGGGCGGCGATCCTACGAGCGGGCATCCGCCGCGCCCACCTGGCCGGCGCGCCAGGATGGGGGACGACCCGGGCGCCTCGGGTTGTGTGCCGGCGAGCCGCGCCCGTAGTCTGTCCTGTCGGTCATGCGCGCCCCTGGCCCCCGCCGGGCTGGTGCCGGTGGCCGGACGATCGCACTTCGATTCCCACGACCGAGGACACCCGTGCCCACGATTCAGCAGCTGGTCCGCAAGGGCCGGCAGTCCAAGATGACCAAGGCGAAGACGCCGGCCCTGAAGGGCGCCCCGCAGCGCCGCGGCGTCTGCACCCGGGTGTTCACCGTCACGCCCAAGAAGCCGAACTCGGCGCTCCGCAAGGTGGCCCGCGTGCGGCTGACCTCGGGCATCGAGGTCACGGCCTACATCCCCGGCGAGGGCCACAACCTGCAGGAGCACTCCATCGTGCTCGTGCGTGGTGGCCGTGTGAAGGACGTGCCGGGCGTCCGCTACAAGATCATCCGCGGCACCCTGGACACCTCGGGCGTGCGCGACCGCAAGCAGGCCCGTAGCCGCTACGGCGCCAAGAAGGAGTCCTGAGATGCCCCGCAAGGGACCCGCTCCCCGGCGCGAGATCAAGCCCGATCCCGTCTACGACTCGACGCTGGTCACCCAGCTGACCAACAAGATCCTGCTGTCGGGCAAGCGGTCCACGGCCGAGCGCATCATGTACGACGCGATGTCGATCGTCGAGTCCAAGACCGGCGCCGAGCCGCTGTCCACGCTGAAGCGGGCCATCGACAACGTCAAGCCCCAGCTCGAGGTGAAGAGCCGCCGGGTCGGCGGTGCGACCTACCAGGTCCCCGTCGAGGTCCGTCCCCGTCGTGCCAACACCCTGGCCATCCGCTGGGTCGTCACCTTCGCCCGCGCCCGGCGCGAGCGCACGATGGCCGAGCGCCTCGCCAACGAGGTCCTCGACGCCAGCAACGGCCTCGGTGCCTCCGTGAAGCGCCGCGAGGACATGCACAAGATGGCCGAGTCCAACAAGGCCTTCGCGCACTACCGCTGGTAGTGCCCGCCCCGTCCCTCCTGATCCGTCCAACCACGCGGGCCACTGGCCCCACGACCGGGCCCCATCCTCTGCGAGGACACGGCCCGGTCGTCTTTCTGTGAGAGCCCTCCATGACCGAGAAGCGCAGCAACCCCATCGCCAAGTTCCGGAACATCGGGATCATGGCGCACATCGACGCCGGCAAGACCACGACGACCGAGCGCATCCTCTACTACACCGGCCGGTCCTACAAGATCGGTGAGGTCCACGAGGGCGCCGCCACGATGGACTGGATGGAGCAGGAGCAGGAGCGGGGCATCACCATCACCTCCGCGGCCACGACCTGCCAGTGGAAGGACCACACCATCAACATCATCGACACGCCCGGCCACGTCGACTTCACCGTCGAGGTCGAGCGGTCGCTGCGCGTGCTCGACGGCGCGGTCGCCGTGTTCGACGGCGTCGCCGGTGTGGAGCCCCAGACCGAGACGGTGTGGCGCCAGGCCAACAAGTACGGCGTCCCCCGCATCTGCTTCGTCAACAAGATGGACCGCCTCGGCGCCAACTTCTTCGACGCCCTCGCGTCCATCAAGGAGCGCCTGCAGGCCAACACCGCCGTGCTGCAGCTGCCCATCGGCTACGAGAGCGACTTCGCGGGCGTCGTCGACCTCATCCGGATGAAGGCCCTGATCTGGCAGAGCGAGGACCTCGGCGCCAGCTGGGACGAGGTCGACATCCCCGACGACCTGAAGGACCAGGCCGAGGAGTACCGCGCCGACCTCGTCGAGACCGTGGCCACCCACGACGAGGACCTCATGCTGAAGTTCCTCGAGGACGAGGAGATCACCGAGGCCGAGCTCCGCGAGGGCATCCGCAAGGGCACCATCGCCGGCGAGATCGTCCCCGTGCTCCTGGGCTCCGCGTTCAAGAACAAGGGCGTGCAGCCCCTGCTCGACGCGGTCATCGAGTACCTGCCGAGCCCGGCCGACCTGCCGCCGGTCAACGGCATGAACCTCAAGGAAGACGAGAAGATGACGCGGGAGCTCACCGACGATGCTCCCTTCGCCGCCCTCGCCTTCAAGATCATGACCGATCCCCACGTGGGCAAGCTCACGTACTTCCGGGTGTACTCGGGCACGCTCGCCAAGGGCGACCAGGTGCTCAACGCCCGCACCGGCTCCAAGGAGCGCCTGGGCCGCCTGCTGCAGATGCACGCCAACTCCCGCGAGGACCGCGACCGCATCTTCTCGGGCGAGATCGTGGCCGGCATCGGCATGAAGAACACCAAGACCGGTGACACGCTCTGCGACCCCGACCACCCCATCGTGCTCGAGTCGCTCGAGTTCCCCGAGCCGGTCATCCACGTCGCGGTCGAGCCCAAGACCAAGGCCGACCAGGAGAAGATGTCCAAGGCCCTCCAGGCGCTCGCCGAGGAGGACCCGACCTTCACCGTCCACACCGACGAGGAGACCGGCCAGGTCATCATCGCCGGCATGGGCGAGCTGCACCTCGAGGTGCTGGTCGACCGCATGATGCGCGAGTTCCGCGTCGACGCCACCGTGGGCAAGCCCCAGGTCGCCTACCGCGAGACCATCACCAACAAGGTCGAGAAGGTCACCTACACCCACAAGAAGCAGACGGGTGGCTCCGGCCAGTACGCCGAGGTGCAGATCACCCTCGAGCCCACCGGCCCGGGCGGCGGCTACGAGTTCGTCGACCAGATCACCGGCGGTCGCATCCCGAAGGAGTACATCCCCTCGGTCGACGCCGGCATCCAGGCGTCCCTCGAGTCGGGCGTGCTCGCCGGGTACCCCACCGTCGACGTGCGGGCCATCCTCACCGACGGCAAGTACCACGACGTCGACTCCTCGGAGATGGCGTTCAAGATCGCCGGCACCATGGCGTTCAAGGAGGCGGCCCGCAAGGCCAAGCCCGTCATCCTCGAGCCGGTGATGAAGGTCGAGGTCGTGACGCCCGAGGACTACATGGGCGACGTCATCGGCGACCTCAACTCCCGTCGCGGCCAGGTCGGCGGCATGACCCAGCGCGGCAACGCCCAGGTCATCGACGCCACCGTGCCGCTGTCGGAGATGTTCGGCTACGTCGGCGACCTGCGGTCCAAGACCCAGGGCCGCGCCGTCTACACCATGCAGTTCGACTCCTACCAGGAGTGCCCTGCCAGCGTGCAGGAAGAGATCATCAAGCGCATCCGCGGCGAGTGAAACCGGCGCTCCCTTGCGGGAGCGGCGGTTTCCTGACGAATGCTTCGCATTCGTCTGTCCACACAGAGTTCGAAGTCAACCCGTCTGAAGCAACACCACAGGAGAGAGAGCCACCATGGCCAAGGAGAAGTTCGATCGGTCGAAGCCCCATGTGAACATCGGGACGATGGGTCACATCGATCATGGGAAGACGACGTTGACGGCGGCGATCTCGCGGGTGTTGTCGGAGCGTGTGGCGGGGAACAACGCGACGTC
>DASTYO010000117.1:0-48798 GCA_035764875.1 Acidimicrobiales bacterium
CACGGCGGCGCCCTTGCCCCGGTTGCGGGGCTGGACGACCACCTGCTCGGCCCCGGCCTCGAGCGCCAGCTGGGCGGTGTCGTCGCCCGAGCCGTCGTCCACGACGATGACCTCGAGGCCGCCGTCGGCCGCTACGTCGGCGAGCTCGTCGTGGATGCGCCGCACGGTGGTGCCGATGCGGTCGGGCTCGCGGTAGGCGGGGATCACAACGGTGAACCGGCACGTGCCGTCGACCAGCGGCCGGGGCGCGGGTGCGCGCGCCTCCCGGATCGCCTCCTGCAGCACCCAGCGGTAGCCCACGGCACGCACGGCGACGGCGGCGGCGAGCGACACGGCCTTCGCGACCAGCAGCCCGCCGACGGTGGTGTAGCCCGCTGCGGTGAACGTGAGGCGCAGCACGGCGGCATCGACCACCGCGGCCACCGACGCGAGCAGGGCGAAGGCCAGCGGGTGTCGCACCCAGCGGAAGTACGGGTTCGACCGGAACGTGGCCACCCGGTGCGCCAGGTACGAGACGACCGAGGCGACCCCGATGGCGACCAGGTCGGCGACGATGAGCGGCCACCCGAGGGCCTGGCGCAGCAGGACGAGCAGCCCCACGTCGACGGCCGTGGGCACGACGGAGACCGCGGCGAAGGCGAGCAGGCGGCGAGGCACCGGCGGTGACGCTAGGAGACGTCGTCGGCGAGCGGGCGCAGCCGCAGCGGCGGACGACGGCTGAGGGCGAGCGCGCCGGCCACCCCGAGCAGCGTGAGGGCGATGGCCGCCCAGTCGAGGCCGGTGCGGGCGTAGCGGAGCTCGACCTCGGTGTCGGTGGGGACGACCACCATGAGGTTGGGCGCGACCCGGTACGGCCCCTCGGCGCCCGATGCGCGCCAGCTCGGGAAGTACGAGGTCTTCACCAGCACCGGCGTGCCCGGCCGGTCGACGGTGAACGACACCGAGCCGTCGCCGTGCTCGACGTCGGAGACCACGGCCGGCGTGACCGGTCGCACCTCCGGGCTGTCGCCCGGGTCGAGCCGCTGCCAGCCGTCGGGGCCGTCGGCGGCCAGCGCCACGTCCCAGCGGCTCGGGTCCTGGAACCACTCGAGCGCGACGCCCGGGCAGGGCGGCTCGCCCTCGGTGCAGCCCAGCCACTCCGGTTGGGACTGGTCGGCGGTGGTGACGGCGGGTTCGAAGGCGAGGGCTTCGACGAGCTGCACGTCGGCGACCTCGTACACGACCCACGGCCCGTCGGACGCGATCTGCCTGAGCTCGGGGTTGGCGCCGGCGGCGGCCTTGGCCTCGGGGCTGCGAGCGAGGTAGTAGCGCACGCCCATGAGCTGCAGGTGCTCGACGCCGGCGTCGACGTCGAGCTCGCGGTAGGGCATGTCGCGCTGGGCCCGGCTGGGCTGCTGCGACAGCTCGGACTGCATGAGGAAGTGGAACGGCGTCGTCGACGACGCCTCGAAGTAGAGGCCCTCCATGGAGCCGATGCAGCCGTCGGTCCAGTGGGGCAGCAGCATGAGCGCCATCGGCGTGCCGTAGTCGTTGAGGTCGGGGCTGTACTCCCACAGCGATCGACCGCAGCCGTTGGTCTCCCCCACCCGCGCCATGGTGTCGACGATGCCGCGGTACTCGGGGTAGGCGTCCTTGCGCTCGTAGCCGCTGTAGTTCCAGCGGGCCCAGTCGGTGACGAAGTTCCGGCCGCCGATGTCGACGGCGAGCGCCTCGGGGACGTCGACGGAGAACAGGCCGGGCACGCCGACGGAGCGGACCAGCCGGTAGGAGCCGTCGGCGTTGGTGGCGCCGCCCGGGACGTTGCGGAGCTGGCCGGCGAGGAACCCGCCGAGGAGCAGCAGCGCCAGCGGGGCGGCCACGAGCGCCACCAGCCGCCGGGGGCGGCGCGGGTCGGCGGCGAGCACCTGGGCCAGCGCCCGGACGATCTCGCCGACGCCGATGGCGGCGAGGAAGTACACGACCAGGTACCAGAACGGCAGCAGCCGGGCGTTCCAGAGCCGGCCCTGGGGCAGGAACACGAAGGCGAGGGCGAGGCCGAGGCCCATGACCACGAGCGAGGTGCCGACCCGGTGGCGGAAGGCGAGCGACAAGACGGCCCCGACGAGGGCGAGGGCGGCGAAGAGCCGGAGGTCGCCGGGCACCAGGGCCGGCCAGATCTCGTCGCTGAACCACGTCCAGATCGCCGTGCCCTCGCGGTGGACGGCGATCTTCTCCCAGCCCATGTCGTTGAGGTAGGTGCGGCGGCCGTAGAAGGGCAGCACCCACCAGGCGGCGAGGAGCGCGGCCACGACGCCGGTGCCGGCGAGCCACCAGACCCGGCGCACGCCGATCGGGCCGTGGTCGTCGTCGCCATCGACCTCGGTGCCCCGGCGGGTGAGGGCGACGATGGCGACGATCACGAGCAGCACGCCGCCGACGGCGAGCACGGGCCCCACCGTCGCCAGGTCGAGCGCGAGGGCGAGGGCGGTGCCCGCCGCCACCACCACGGCGGCGGCGCCCGCGACGGCGTTGGTGCGCCGGGCAGCGAGGCCCTCCCGGGCGGGCTCGGCGGCGACGTGCACCACGAGGAGCACGACGGTGGCGCCGACGGCGAAGAACGCCGGGATGAGGTGGCACAGGCCCACGAGCGCCAGCAGGACCGCCGCAGTGGCCCGGTGCGTGCCGGTGCGGAGCCCGTGGACGAGCACGCCGAGGTAGGCGATGGCCAGGGCGAGGCTGATGGAGAAGGCGAACTCGCCGGCCATCGTCGACGCCACGTTGCCGCCGTAGATGGTGAACGACTTGTCGAACAGGAAGCCGAGCGTGGCCACCGCCAGCAGGGCGGGCGTGGGGTGCGGGAAGCGGGCGAGGCGGCCGAAGAGGTAGGCGCTGGCCGGCATCGCCACGACCCCGGCCACCGTCACCAGCTTGAACGACGGCCCGTACGGCACCGACACCCCGAGCAGCGCCACGGCCACGGCGGCCAGCGCGAACGGCAGGCGGTGGGAGCCCCGGCCGAGGAGCCCGGCGGCCACGCCGCAGCCGACGCCGGCGACGATGAGGGTGAGGGCGAGCTCGGGGCCGAACCCGGCGACCGCGCCGACGACGAGTGCGAACGCCGCGAGGCCGGCGACGGTGACCTGGACGTGGCGGTCGGTGAGGGAGGCGCCCGCCGCCCGCGCCGCGAGGAGCAGCGACGCCGCAGCCGGGAGCACCATCGCGACGCCCCCGACGCCGGCGTTGAGCGCCACCATCCCGAGGAACGGGACGACCATGTAGAAGTGGAACGCCGGGAAGCCGGCGTACCAGTCGGGCGTCCAGCCGGCGAGGCGCAGGTCGGGCAGGAGGTGGTCGCGCAGGTAGGCGAACGCCCACACGTGGGCGCCCATGTCGCCGCCGGCGGGGGTGGTCTCGGCCAGCAGCAGGTCGGGGTGGAGCTGCCAGAACACGAACAGCGCGCTGGCGGCGACGACCACCGCGTCGACCAGCCGGCGGGCGGCGCGGTCGTCGACCGGGCGCGGCGGCGCGGGCTCGTGGTCGCCGGCCGCAGGCGCGACGTCGAGGTCGGTGCCGTCCTCGATCCGCTCGTCGCGCTCGGTCCCACCGCTGGTGTCGAGCAGGCTCATGGGGCCGTCATCCTCCCATGCCGGCCCGCCACGCCGGGGTCACCCGCCGGCGAGGAGGGCGACGACCGTGGTGGCGTTGAAGCCGACGTGCGCCCAGATGGACGGACCGAGCCGGCCGCTGCGGTGCGCCATGAGCGACAGCACGAGGCCGAACGCGGCGAGCGCCGGCAGCTGCAGCGCCTGGAAGTGGCTGATGCCGAACAGCACGGAGGTCAGGACCATGGTGGGCCAGATCGACAGGTGGCGGGCCAGGGTGCGCTGGAGCATCCCCCGGAAGAAGACCTCCTCGGCGAGCGGGGCGGCGAGGACCACCACGAGGACGAGGATGAGCACCCCGGGGCCGTGGGCCTTGTCGGTGAGCTCGCGTGCCGGCGCCTCGATGTCGGCCTGGTCGGCGTCGCTCAGCAGCAGCACCGGCAGGGTGACGATGGGCACGAGCACGAGCTGGCACGCCACGCCGATGCCGAGCCCGACCGGCGCGTCGCGCAGGGTGCTCCACAGACCGAGGTCGCGCCGGGGGCCGTTGCCGCGGAGGCGGGTGGCGAGCAGCGGCACGCCGAGCAGGCCCAGCCACAGCGGAACCTGGAGCAGGGCGATCTCGCCGATCGTGAGCACGTCGCGGTCGAGCTCGGATGCGGGCACGCCCTTCACCGCTGCGAACAGCACGAAGCCGATGGCCGAGGCGAACTGGGCCACGAGGAAGGCCACGACCAGATCGGGGGCACCCCAGCGGGGCGCCGGCCCGGGACGGTCGGCTGGGGCGCCGCCGTCGGGCGCGCCGGACTCGGTGGCGGTCACGGATCGAGGCTACCGACGGCCCGGGGGCCGACCGGAACCCGCGTCAGGCGATGCGGCGGTGGAGGTCGACCACGTTGCCGATGCGGCGGTCGACCAGGGTCCAGCCGTTGGGCACGGACAGGCGCTCGGTGTGCTCGGCGCACAGGTCGTACTGCATGGGGTGCGACGGCGCGAGGTGGTCGAGGGTGGCGACCCGCCCGGCGTAGTCGTACGTCAACGTGGCCGCCGGCGGCCGTCGGCACGCGGGGCGGGAGCAGCTGGCACTCACAGGCCGAGACGCTACCGGTGACCTGGGCGTCGGCGGTGGACCTGCACGCCGGAGGGTCGCCCCGGCCCCGTATCCTTGGCCCATGCAGCCGCAGTCCCCTCCGCCGCCTCCCCCGCCGCCGGGCCGCGACGCCAAGGGCGGCCCCCTGGGCCGCAACGCCCGCACGGGTGGGATGCCGCGCTGGTCGCTGTGGGTGCTCATCGGCGTGCTGCTGCTCGGCTTCGTGCTCGCCGGCTTCTTCCCGGGGGAACCCCGCGAGGACCTCACCTACAGCGAGTTCCGGGCTGCGGTCGTCGAAGGGCGCGTCGAGCGCATCGAGGTCGACAACAACGACGGCGACATCGACGGCGAGCTCGAGGACGGCACCCTCTTCACCACCACCGGCCCGGTCGACGGCGGCATCCCCGAGGACGACCTGTCGCTGCTGCGCGAGCAGGACGTCGAGGTCAGCTACACGACGCCCTCGCCCAGCTTCATCGCCGCGCTGCTGCCGTACCTCATCGTGTTCGGCCTGTTCATCGGCTTCTTCGTGTGGATGCAGCGCCGGGCGCAGGGCCAGATGAGCGGCGTCATGAACATCGGCCGCTCGAAGGCCAAGACCTACGACACCGAGCGCCCCGGCACCACCTTCGACGACGTCGCCGGGTACGAGGGCGTCAAGCAGGAGATCACCGAGGTGGTCGACTTCCTGCGCCACCCCGAGAAGTTCGCCGAGATCGGCGCCCGCATCCCGAAGGGCGTGCTGCTCGTCGGGCCGCCCGGCACCGGGAAGACGCTCATCGCCCGGGCCGTGGCCGGCGAGGCGGGCGTGCCGTTCCTGTCGGTCACCGGCTCCGACTTCATGGAGATGTTCGTGGGCGTCGGCGCCAGCCGCGTGCGCGACCTGTTCCAGACGGCCAAGAAGATGGGCAAGGCCATCATCTTCGTGGACGAGATCGACTCCATCGGCCGCAAGCGGGGCGCCGGCCTCGGTGGCGGCCACGACGAGCGCGAGCAGACCCTCAACCAGATGCTGTCCGAGATGGACGGCTTCGAGGCCACCGAGGGCATCGTCATGCTGGCGGCCACCAACCGCCCCGACATCCTCGACCCCGCGCTGCTCCGGCCCGGCCGCTTCGACCGCCAGGTCGTGGTACCGCTGCCCGAGCTCGACGAGCGGCTGGCGATCCTCAAGGTGCACTGCAAGTCCAAGCGCCTCGCCCCCGACGTCGACCTGAACACCGTGGCCAAGGGCACGCCCGGCATGAGCGGTGCCGACCTGGCCAACCTGGTCAACGAGGCCGCCCTCTACGCCGTGCGCGGCGGCGACGAGGCCATCCACATGCGGCACTTCGAGATGGCGCGCGACCGGGTCCTCATGGGCCAGCGTCGCGAGTCCATGGCCCTCTCCGACGAGGAGAAGGAGGTCATCGCGTACCACGAGGCCGGCCACGCCGTGTGCGCCGCCGTGCTCCCCCACGCCGACCCGGTGCACAAGGTGACGATCCTGCCCACCGGCATGGCCCTCGGCGTCACCCAGCAGCTCCCGGCCGAGGACCGCCACATCCACCGCCAGGACTACATCGAGGACTCCCTCGTCGTGCGCATGGGCGGCCGCATCGCCGAGGAGATCGTGTACGGCGTCTACTCCACCGGCGCCAACAACGACCTGGTGGGCTCCACCGAGCTGGCCACCAAGATGGTGCGCGAGTGGGGCATGTCCGGCCGGATCGGCCCCCAGGCGTGGGGCAGCCACAACCAGGTGTTCCTCGGCGAGTCGATGATGAGCACCAAGGACTACTCCGACGACACGGCCCGCGTGATCGACGAGGAGGTCGAGCGGATCCTGCGCGAGCAGGAGCAGCGGTGCCGCGACACGCTCAACGAGAACCGCCACGGCCTCGACCTGGTGGCCCGGGCGCTCCTCGAGCGCGAGACCATCGACGGCGCCGAGGTGAGCCGGCTCATCGAGCTCGGCCGCCACGCCAAGGGCGAGCTGCCCACCCCCGAGCCGGCCACCACCGACTGAGCCACCCGCTTCTGGCACCACCCCTGCCGGTCGTCGACCGGCAGACGTGCCCCCAGAACGCTGCCGGCGCGGGGCTTCAGGCCTCGTCGGGGTGCACGTGCTCGTGGACCTCGCAGCCGGCGTCCGGCACCGAGCCGGGCTCGCGCAGCTCGGCGAGCGCCGCCCACAGGTCGGTGGCGGTGGCCGGGCCGAGGAAGCTGGCCCGAACCACGCCCTCGGCGTCGGCGATCACCGTGGTGGGCACGCCGTCGATGCCGTAGCGGTCGTGCAGGTCGCGCCGGGCGGTGACCTCGACGTCCTGCACCGCCACGGCGTCGGATTCGAGCACCCGCACCTTCTCGACCACGCCCGCGCAGGTCGAGCACGTGGCCGAGCTGAACACCGCCACCAGCCACGGAGCGTCGGGCCGGTCGAAGTCGGGGCGGTGCAGCTGGCCGGGCACGCTGTAGCCGGTGCGCACCGGCTCGGCGGCCGGTTGGCGGCGCTGCACGACGACGGCCACCACGACGGCGACCACGGCGACCACGGCGACGATCAGCAGGCGCTCCATCGCCCGCCACGGTACCGGTGGGCGGCGCCCGATCAGCCGTCGCCGTCGGCCGCCCCGCTGCCGCTGCCACCGCCACTGCTGCTGTCACCGCTGCCGTCGTCGGCGGGGACCTCGGCCTCGGCGTCGGGGTCCTCGATGACGATGGTCTGGTCGGGTTCGGGCAGCTCGACGTCGTCGGGGGCCGAGGGGATGCCCTCGTCGGCCGGGGTCGGCAGGTCCTCGAGGTCGTCGCCCAGCTCGAGCTCGACCTCGACCGGGTCGGGCGGCACCCGCAGCTGCTCGGGCGACGGGATGCCGACGGCGAGGGAGATGCCTCGCTGCTCCTCCCCCGTCTGGGCGAGGATCCGCTCGACCACCACCGGCTCGGTGGCGCGCACCACCACGGCCAGGTCGTCCCGGTTGGCGATGCGGGCGTTGAGGTTGACGTTCAGCCGCTCGCCGGCCTCGAGCACGACGCCCTGGAGCTCGGAGACCGGCACCTCGCGGCCGCCCACGACGGCGAACACGTCGATCTCGGTCAGCACCTGCGGGTCGATGTTGACGATGGTGAGCGAGGTGGCGCTGGGCGCCGCCGTGCTGCCGGCCGCGAAGGTCCACTCGTTCGCCTCCACCGGCGAGCCGGTGGTGACGGTGAGGCCTCGGCGCACCGGATCGCGGGCCGACACGACCTGCTCGGCGACGATGGGCACGCGGTTCGCCGAGCGCACCACGGTCGCGTGCGGGACGCCGGCGGGCAGGCGGCCGTCCTCGTTCATGTCGACGGTGGCGTGCGAGCCGGGGGCGAGGCTGAGGCTCACCGGTTCGGGGATGCCGTGCTCCTCGGGGTTGTCGAGGGAGAACGCGATCTCGACCTCGGCCAGCTCCTCGCCCGGGTTGTAGACGACGAACGTCTCACCGAAGGCGTCGGAGACGAGGCCGTCGGGGTACACCCAGGCCTGCTGGGGCTCGGGCACGCCGAGCTGCACGGTGAGACCGCGGTCGCCGTCCTCCTCGTTGACCCGGACGATGCGGTCGACCACGATGCGGCCGGTGCGGGCGGTCAGCGTGGCGGCCACCTCGTCGCGGCGGGTGACGTCGTCCCCGAGGTCGACGGCGACGGTGCTGCGCCCGGGGACGACCAGACCGCCGGCGAAGCGGCCGGGCTCGCGCACCGTGTCCTCCGTGGAGAACACGCCCTCGACGATGGCGTCGTCGGGGAACGGGTTGAACAGCACGAGCAGCTCGCGTGCCTCGCGCGCCGTCGTGCCCCACGCGAAGTGCCACTGGTCGCTGGCCGAGGTGGCGCACGGCTTGGCGTCGATGCCGTGGATGCTGGACACCTCGTGCTCCACCACGAGGCCATCGCTGCCCGACTCGACGAGCGCCGACGCGACGGGCGCGGTGACCAGCTCGGACAGGGCGAGGCGGCTGCGGCTCCGGGGCCCGATCTCGACCCGGTGCTCGACCGGCGCGGTGTCGGCCGCAGCCGCGCCCTCGGCGGGCGCGCCATCGCCTTCGCCGCCCTCGTCCTCCTCGTCCGCCGGTGCCTCCTCGTCCGCACCCTCCGCCGCGGCCGCCTCGCCCTCGGCCTCCGCCTCGGCCTCGGGGTCGAGCGACCCCGCGTCGGGGTTCGGAGCCGGCGGGGCGACGGCCCCGGGGAACACCGTGATGGTGGCCTCCACGGCCTCCTCGGAGGTGTTGAGCAGGGTCACCACGTGGTCGGCGAACCCCTCCTCGTCGGCGGTGCCGCCGGCGCAGAACCAGGTCGACGACAGGGCGCCGTCGGCGGGTGCCATCGGGAACTCGGTGGGCTCGACCGTCGGGGCGGTGGCCACGGCGGCGTCGTCCTCGGCGGCACGATCGAGCACGAGCCCGAGCCCGACCAGGGACAGGAGCAGCACGATGACCGCGACGCGGCGGCTCATCGGCGTCCCTCGAGTGCGGCGTCGTCGTCGTGGTGCTGCCATGGCGGGCCCTCGGGGCCGGGCGCCGCCGCGGTGGCGGGCGCATCCGGGAGGGGATCGCCCCAGTCTCGTCCCTCGACCGGGGCGCCCGCGCGCGCCCGGCGGGCGAGGCGGACGGCGAGGACCCAGAACAGCACCTGGAAGGCGAGCACGGCGTAGCGGAGCAGGTCGGTGTCGTAGCGCAGGACGGCCTCGCCGCCGGTGGTGGGCTCGAAGCCCTGGGCCCAGCCGAAGAGCTTCGTGCGCTCCGCGGACCGGCCCCCGACGAGCAGCTCCCAGCCGTCGTCGGCGGCTGCGGCGTGCAGCACCCGGGCGTCGGCTGCCACCTCGCCGCGCCGGGTGGTGCGCCCGGTGCGCTCCTCCAGCACGGCCTCGGCGCCCTCGAGGTCGTCGCCGGACACGTCGAAGGCCCGGCCCTCGCCGGCGCCGGAGGGCAGGACCGCCGGGGTGGGCAGGGCTGCGTCGTTCCGGTACACGGTGTAGGCGGGGTTGACCGGCACGGCGGCCAGGTCGAGCTGGTCGCCGAGGGTCTCCACGACCGGGGCGGGCGCCGGGCGCTGCACGCCGCCGAGCGGGCGGGGCGCCGCCGCGGTGGGAACGACCACGTAGCGGATCGACATCGGGGCGAGCAGGCGGCCGAGCCGGCTGGTCTGCCCGTCGGCGGCGAGGGCGATGGCGTCCTCGATGAGCTCGGTGGGGCCTTCCGGCGCGCCGACCCAGCCGTCGGTGATCGACGGGAGCCCGTCGTCGGAGGTGGCGTACACGACGTGCTCGGCGGTCTCGTCGTCGGTGGCGGCGAGGTCGAGCGGATGCCCGGGGAGCGGGAGCACGTCGGGGTGGCCGATCCAGAGCACCCGCGACCCCTCCGGCTCGTCGTCGAGGAAGGCGAAGGTGGTGTCGAGGTCGCCCGACGGCAGGTACCAGCGGCCGTCGCCGGCGTCGAGCAGCGTGGGCACCGCGCCGATGAGCAGGGCGAGGCCGGCGAGGCCCGACGCGAGCTGGCGCCAGCCGAAGTGGTAGGCGCGCAGGTCGATCTCGAAGGCCACGACGCCGAGCGCGGCGGCCATCGCGAGGGCGGCCGCGGCGGGGGCGAGCATCGTCTCGGCCGGCGGCAGGGCGAGGGGCAGGCGATCGTCGCCGCCCGCCCAGGTGAGGGCGATGAGGGCCACGGCCACGGTCCACGCCCGCACGGCCCACTCGAAGCGCCACCCCCGGCCGATGAGCAGCGGGAGGGCGGCGCCGATGGGGAAGCCGAGGGACAGGAGGCTCCCGCCGACGGGCCCGACGTCGAAGCGGAGCAGCGAGCCGAGCGTCGGCGTCTCGGCGACGCCGGCGTGGCCGACGACCTGCTCCCAGCGGGCGCCCGGGAGGACGAACTCCAGCACCCAGGGCACGTGGAGCACCACGGCCACCAGCACGCCGCCGAGTCCGGCGAGCAGGAGGCCGACGGTGCCCCGGGATGCCCCGGCCACCACGGAGCCGAGCGCGAGGGCGAGCACCACCACGACGGCGACGGGCAGGACCGCGGGATCGACGGCGGCGACGAGGGCGAGCAGCAGCCCGATGGCCGCCGTGCGGGCCAGGGGGCGGTGCGGGCGGATCGAGGGGCCGGCCTCGCCGCCGACGTCGCCGAACGGCGCCCAGCGGGCGGCCCGGCCGAGCTGGGCGAGCAGCCAGGGCGCCGCGGCGTACACGGCGAGCGAGCCCCAGCGGGCGTCGGCGATGGCGTCGTAGGCGAGCGGGATGGCGCCGTACACGACGACGGCGACCGCCTGGGCCCGGGCCGAGCCGGCGGGACGGAGCAGCCGGTGGGCGCCGACGAGGCCGGCGACGACCGAGCCGAGCAGCAGCACCTGGCGCAGCGTGCCCATGGCGCCGAGGAAGACGACGCCGGCGCCGGCGAGGAGCCCGAACGCGGTGGGGGCGGGCGAGGCCGACCCGAGCCCCGTGGAGCGCCAGCCCGACAGGAAGGCGTCGAGCATGCCGCGGGGTCCGAGGTCGAAGGGCAGGAAGCCGCCCACCGCCGGGATGGGCTCGAACAGCAGGTGGCGGCTGCCGAACCCGACGATGACGACGGTGGCGAGCCACGCGCCGATGGGCCAGCGCAGCGTGCCGGTGCGCAGCCCGTCGACGATGCTCCGCCACGTCGCCTGCGCCCGGTCGGAGCGGTTGCCGCCGCGCCCGTTGGCGCCCCGGAGGAAGGCGTTGAAGCGGGAGAAGCCGCGGACCTGGAACCGCCGGATCTCCGAGTCGGGCACGCCACGGAACCCCTCCACGGCCTTGCGCCGCTCCCGGATCTCGCCCCGGCGCCGCCAGTTCCACCGCCACGCGGCGATCACGTCGCGGGCCTGGCCCCGCCGGCCGACCAGCACGGAGTACACGACCTCGAGGACGGCGACCAGGGCGGCCTGCGGCAGCACCCGCACGAGGTGCCAGCGCGAGTAGCAGGTGAGCATCGTGCGAAGCCGGTGGCGCATCAGCCGCTGGCGACGCAGGGAGGTGTCGGACCGCTCGCCGAGCGCCTCGGCGTGGCCGACGACCGCGTCGGGCGCCACGACCACCCGGGCGCCGGCCACGTGGGCCCGCCAGCACAGGCTGAGGTCGTCGTTCAGCAGGTCGATGCCCTCGTCGAAGCCGCCGACGGCGTCGAACAGGTCGGCCCGGACCAGCAGGCAGCCGCTGGGCGCGACGAAGACGTCGCGCACCGCGTCGTACTGCTCCTGGTCGAGCTCACCCGGCTCCACCACCGTGGAGCGCTCGCCGGTCTTGTCGACCGACTCCCCCACCTGGAGCAGGCGTCGGCGGTCGTCGAACTGGACGAGCTTGCTGCCGACGATGCCGGCGTTCGAGCGGACCGCCTCGTTCACCATCGTGCGGATGGCGCCGGGATCCGGGGCGGCGTCGTCGTGGAGGAAGCAGTAGAAGGCCGCGCCGTCGACGATCTCGCTGACCGTGTTGGCGGCGGCGCCGTAGCCGGGGTTCTCGTCGAGGCGGCGGACGTAGGCCTTCGGGAGCGCGCCCGCGATGCGCGGCGTCGGGTCCGCGTCGCTCGCCGCGTCGATGAAGAGGACCGCCAGGTTCGAGTAGTCCTGGGCGGCGAGTGCCTCCACGGCCTGTTCGAGCCATGGCCCGGGGTTCCGGGTCACCACGACGGCGACGACCGCAGGGGCCGCGGGGCGGCTCTGGGCGGGCGTCTCCACGAGTGCGGCAGGGTACCGGTCTCGCTCCACCGGACCACGAACCCCCTGGTCCGATCGGGCGGTGAGAGACATCGATCACAGGTGCTTGCAACTCCATGCAACCGCGCTTAGTCTTTCAAGCATGGCCGAGATCACCATCGACGACATCCAGCGCACCGTGCGGGACAGCTTCTACGTCACGGTCGGGCTCGGCGTCATCGCCTTCCAGAAGGCCCAGGTCCAGCGCCAGGAGCTGAAGAAGCAGCTCGAGCAGAACGTCGGCGCCGCCGAGCAGGCGGTGACCGACAGCGTGAAGACCCTCGAGGAGCGCCTCGAAGCGGTCGAGCACCGCATCGACGCCGTCCTCGACGACGTGGAGGAGCGGCTGCCCGCCCAGGCCCGCCTCGTGATGTCGCAGGCCCGGGGCGTCGCCAAGGACGCCCGCCAGCAGCTGCGGGTCCTCGTCGACCGCACCTGACCCATCCCCCCTCCTGCTCGACCCGCTTCCCCCGGCGGTTCGAGCAGGCGCGGCGCAGGCCCCTGGACGGCTCCGGCCGACAGGCCCCTGACGTCGCCCACCTCCGACGCCGGGCCGGCGCACCTGTCCCCCCTTGGGTGCGCACGCCTGGCGCGGAGGTGCCGACCAGGCCGAGGGCCGAGCCCTACCGGGCTCGGCCCTCGGCGCGTCCGACGCCGGAGACCAGCGCCTCCAGGTGCTCGGCGATCGTCCGGGCCGCGCCCGCCCAGGTGGCGGTGACCGCGGGCGGCGGCGCAGCCGGTGCGGCGGTCGGGGCCGGCCCGGTCAGGTGGCGCCGCAGCGCCGCCACCCACGCGTCGACGTCGTCAGGGTCGGCGTAGGTGACGGCGTCGCCGCCCACCTCGGTGAGGGCGCCGCCGGTGGAGCTGACGACCGCGGCACCTCGCCGGAGGCCCTCGACCACGGGGAGGCCGTAGCCCTCGCAGCGGGACGGCACGGCCACGGCCCGGGCATGGCGGTAGAGCCAGTCGACCTCGGCGTCGGGCATCCAGCCCGCCCACACCAGCCGCTGGCCGAGCTCCGGGTGGGCCCGCAGCCGCTCGACGAGCGACTCGACGTGCCAGCCCTCGCGGCCCACCAGGACGAGCCGGGCGTCGTCGCCCTCGGCCCACAGCCGGTCGAACGCGTCGAGCAGCAGGCCGACGTTCTTGCGGGGCTCGATCGTCCCGACGGAGACGACGAAGGGGCGGCCGTCGTCGGGGAGCGCCGCAGGGCGGACGGGCTGCACCTCGACCGGGTTCGCGCCCGGGGTGAACAGCGCCGTGGGCGGTGCTCCGGGCCCGCCCAGGCGGGCGACCTCGTCGGCGCAGAACCGGCTGAAGCAGACGGCCAGGTCGGCATGCGCCAGCTGGGCCTCGGCCCACGGCACGAAGACCGCCCGGTTCTCCGGGTCGAACCACTCCGGGTTGCTGAGCGGCATGAGGTCGTACACGAGCGTGGCCACGGTGACCCCCCGCCCCTTCAGCCGGGGCAGCAGCTCGGGGCGGGGCGCCGGCGACCACCACGTGGCCTCGAGGTCGAACAGCAGCGTGGTGGCGTCGGGCTCGACGAAGAGGTGGCGCCACCGGCGGTGCGCCACCCGGTGGGCCGCCGCCTTCGCCAGGTCGCGCGCCGCCACCGCGCCGGGGACCCGCTTGGCCACCGCCCGCCAGCCGCCGCGGGGCGCCACGGCGTCGGGCCCGGCCGGCTCGGCCAGGAGGGCGGCCTCCTCCTCGGGGAGCAGGCGCCGGAAGCGGCGGCCGGTGTGCACCACCGGCACCGGTTGCACGGCAGCGTCGGCCGGCCAGTGGCGCAGCACCTCGCGCACGGTGCGCTGGATGCCGGTGACGTACGGCACCCGCAGCGTGTCGCCGACCTCGACCAGCGCGACCACGGGCGACGGGCTGGTGGGGCGCTCGGGCACGGCGGCCATCATGCCCGACGACCGCTCGTAGGCTGGCCCGCCGTGCCCGCCCCCCTCCGCGTCGCCGTCGACGCCACCCCCCTGCTCGACCGGCGCACCGGGGTGGGCATCTTCACCGCCGCGCTGCTGCGCGGGCTGGGCGCTCGCGACGACGTGGCGACGGTGGCGTTCCCGGTGAGCATCTCCGGTCGGCGACGCCTGCGCGAGCTCGTGCCGCCGGGGGTCTCCGTGCGCACGCCGCCGCTGCCCGCCCGCGCCCTGCACGCCCGCTGGCAGCGGCACTCCACGCCACGCATCGACCGCCTCGTCGGCCGGCCCGACGTCGTGCACGGCCCCAACTTCGTGGTCCCCCCGGCCCGAGCGGCGCGGGTCGCCACTGTGCACGACCTCACCACGGTCCGGTTCCCCGAGCTGTGCCACGCCGACACGCTCCGCTTCCCCGACATCGTCCGGCGGGCCGCCGCCGAGGGGGCGTGGATCCACACGGTGTCCCACGCGGTGCGGGACGAGGTCGTCACCGAGCTCGGCCTCGACCCCGAGCGGGTCGTTGCCGTGCCGAACGGCTTCGACCCACCTCAGGGCGACCCGGCCACCGGACGGCGGTTGGCCGGCGTCGAGCACTACGTCCTCGCCGTCGGCACCGTCGAGCCCCGCAAGGACCTCCCCTCCCTCGTCCGGGCCGTGGACCGCCTCGCCGACGACGACCCCGACGTGGTGCTGGTGCACGCCGGCGGCGACGGCTGGGGCATCGACGCCTTCGAGGCGGCGGTCAGGGCGATGCGCCACCCCCACCGGCTGCGCCGCCTCGGGCACGTCCCCCACGACCAGCTCGGGCACCTCTACGCCGGGGCCCGGGTCTTCGCGTACCCCTCGGTGTACGAGGGCTTCGGCCTGCCGGTGCTCGAGGCCATGTCGGCGGGCGTCCCGGTCGTCACCACCGACGTGCCCGCCATCCGCGAGGTGGCCGGCGACGCCGCGCTCGTGGTGCCGGTGGGCGACGTCGACGCGCTGGCCGAGGCGGTCGCCCGGGCGTGGCACGACGAGGCGTGGCGCGACGAGGCCGTGCGCCGGGGCGGGCAGCGGTGCGAGGCGTTCTCCTGGGACGCGTGCGTCGACGGCATCGTCGGCATCTACCGGGCCGCGGCAGGTTCCAGGCAGGTGGCGGACCCCACCTAGAGTGGTCCGGATGCGCGCCCTGGTCACCGGATCGCTCGGCTTCGCCGGCACCCACCTGCGCGCGCACCTCCGCGAGGCGGGCGACGAGGTCATCGGCCTCGACCGCAGCGACGGCGACCTCACCGATCCACAGACCGCCGGCCGCCTGCTCGCCGCCCACCGCCCCGAGGTCGTCTACCACCTCGCCGGCGCCGCCAACGTCGCCGAGTCCTGGCGCGACCCGGTCCGCACCTGGGAGGCGAACGCCACCGCCACCCTCTACCTGCTCGAGGCGGCCCGCACCCTCGGCGTGCGCCGGGTGCTCATCGTCTCCAGCGCCGAGGTGTACGGCACGGTCACCGAGGACGAGCTGCCCCTCGACGAGGGCTCCGAGCTGCGGCCCACCAGCCCCTACGCCGCCTCGAAGCTGGCGGCCGAGCAGCTCGCCCGCCAGGCGTGGCTGGGCCACGGCCTCGAGACCATCCGGGTCCGGGCGTTCAACCACATCGGCCCCGGCCAGTCGCCCGGGTTCGTCGCCCCCGCCCTCGCCACCGCCATCGCCCGCAACGAGCTCAGCGGCGACACCGAGATCCCCATCGGCAACCTCAGCGCCCGGCGCGACTTCACCGACGTGCGCGACGTCGCCCGGGCCTACCGGCTGCTGATGGAGGCGGGCGAGCCCGGCGACGTGTACTGCGTCTGCTCGGGGCAGGACCTTCCCATCCAGGACCTCGCCGACACCCTCGTGGGCATGGCCGCCCACCCGATGACCCTCGTCACCGACCCCGACCGGTACCGACCGGTCGACATCCCCGTGCTGCGGGGATCCAACCGCAAGATCCACGCCGCCACCGGCTGGGCCCCGTCGCACACGATCGCGGAGACCCTCCGCGACCTGCTCGACGAGTGCCGGACCCGGGCGCGGTCCGACGTCGCCAGCCACGGCAACCCCAGAAGCACCCCACGGAGCACCTCATGAGCACCAACCGCAAGGCCCTCATCACCGGCATCACCGGCCAGGACGGCTCGTACCTCGCCGAGCTGCTGCTCGAGAAGGGCTACGACGTGGTGGGCGTGGCCCGCCGCTCGAGCACCGTCACCTTCGAGCGCATCGCCCACCTCCAGGACGACATCGAGATCGTCTTCGGCGACCTCCTCGACCAGTACTCGATGATCAAGCTGCTCGAGACCCACCAGCCCCACGAGGTGTACAACCTCGCGGCGCAGTCGTTCGTGCCCACGAGCTTCGACCAGCCCGTGCTCACCGGCGAGATCACCGGTCTCGGCGTCACCCGCGTGCTCGACGCCATCCGGGTCGTGAACCCCGAGATCCGCTTCTACCAGGCCTCCTCGTCCGAGATGTTCGGCAAGGTGCAGGAGGTCCCCCAGACCGAGAAGACCCCGCTCTACCCGCGCTCCCCGTACGGCGTGGCGAAGGTCTACGGGCACTGGATCACCATCAACTACCGCGAGTCCTACGACCTGCACGCCTCCTCGGGCATCCTCTTCAACCACGAGTCGCCCCGCCGCGGCCACGAGTTCCTGCCCCGCAAGGTGTCCTACAACGTCGCCAAGATCGCGCTGGGCATGCAGCAGGAGCTTCGGCTCGGCAACCTCGACGCCCGCCGCGACTGGGGCTTCGCCGGCGACTACGTCGAGGCCATGTGGCTGATGCTCCAGCAGGACGAGCCCGACGACTACGTGGTCGCCACCGGCGAGACGCACGAGGTGCGCGAGCTCGTCCAGCTCGCGTTCGGCCACGCCGGCCTCAACTGGGAGGACCACGTCGTCATCGACGAGCGCTTCTACCGCCCGGCCGAGGTCGACCTGCTCATCGGCGACTGCTCGAAGGCCAAGGAGAAGCTGGGCTGGCAGCCGAAGACCTCGTTCCCCGAGCTGGTGGCGATGATGGTCGACGCCGACATCGCCCTGCTCAAGGGCGAGCTCCGCGACATCTCGCATTGACCACGGTCGTCCTCTGCGGCGGCGTCGGGGCGGCGCGGTTCCTGCGCGGCCTGCTCGCCGTGGAGGACCCGTCGTCGGTGACGGCCGTCGTCAACGTCGCTGACGACACCGAGCTGCACGGGCTCCACATCAGCCCCGACATCGACACGGTGATCTACACCCTCGCCGGGGCCATCGACCCCGAGCGGGGGTGGGGCCTCCGCGACGAGACGTGGCACGCCATGACCATGTTCGAGCGCTACGGCAACCCGTCGTGGTTCAACCTCGGCGACAAGGACCTGGCCACCCACATCGTGCGGACGCAGCGGCTGCGCGAGGGCCAGACGCTGTCCGAGGTCACCGCGGACCTGGCCCGGGCGTGGGACCTGGAGTGCCGGGTCGTGCCGGTCACCGACGAGCCGGTCCGCACGCTCGTCGGCACCCACGACGGGGTCCTCGGCTTCCAGGAGTACTTCGTGGGCCGCCGCCACGCCGTGGCCGTCACCGACGTGCGCTTCGACGGGGCGTCCGCCTCCCGGCCGGCACCCGGGGTGCTCGAGGCCATCGCCGACGCCGACCGGGTGGTCCTCGCCCCGTCCAACCCCATCGTGTCCATCGGACCCGTGCTGGCCGTGCCCGGCATCCGCGAGGCGCTCGCCGAGCGGCGCAGCCGGGTCGTGGCCGTGTCCCCCATCGTCGCCGGCGCCGCGCTCAAGGGCCCCGCCGACCGGATGCTCGCCGAGCTCGGTCACGACGCGTCGGTGGTGGGCGTCGCCCGCCTCTACGCCGACATCGCCTCCACGCTCGTCGTCGACACCGCCGACGCAGCGGCCGCCGACGACGTGCGGGCCGAGGGCGTGACCTGCGTGGTCACCGACACGATCATGTCCGACCCGCAGCGGGCCGCCGCCCTGGCCCGGACCACCATCGACGCGGTGCGGTCCCGGTGACCGAGCCCACCCCCGGGGCCTTCCCGCCGCCGGCGCCGGGCGAGCTGCGCATCCTGCCCGTCCGGGGCATCGGCGAGATCCGGCCCCGTGACGACCTCGGCGGCATCATCGCCGACGCCTGCAACGCCGATCCCGCCACCCGGCTGGTCGACGGCGACGTCCTGGTCGTCACGCAGAAGGTGGTGTCGAAGGCCGAGGACCGCATCGAGGCCATCGACCCCGACGATCCCCGCGGCCACAAGGCGATCGTCGAGCGGGAGTCCGTGCGCATCCTGCGCCGGCGCGGAGACCTCATCATCGCCGAGACCGCACACGGCTTCATCTGCGCCAACGCCGGCGTCGACCTGTCGAACATCGAGGCCGGCTACGCCGCCCTGCTGCCGGTCGACTCCGACCGCTCGGCCCGCCGCATCCGCGACGCCATCCGCCACCGCCACGGCGTCGAGGTCGCGGTCATCGTCTCCGACACGTTCGGGCGCCCGTGGCGGCGCGGCCTCACCGACGTGGCCATCGGGTGCGCCGGCATCCGCCCCATCGCCGACCTGCGGGGCTCCACCGACTCGCTCGGCCGCGAGCTGCAGGTCACCGAGGTCTGCATCGTCGACGAGCTCGCGGCAGCCGCCGACCTGGTCTGCGGCAAGGCGTCGGGCGTCCCCGTGGCACTCTGCCGGGGCATCGATCCCACGTGGCTCGGCGACGGCAGCGTCGCCGACCTCGTCCGCCACCCCAGCGAGGACCTGTTCCGGTGAACCCCTCCACCCACGAGCCGCACCCCTGCCTGTCGGTGGTCATGCCGGCGTACAACGAGGAGGCCACCGTGCGGGCGGCCATCGACGCCGTGCTCGCATCGCCGTGGGTGGCCGAGCTGGTGGTCGTCGACGACTGCTCCACCGACGGCACCGGCAAGCTGCTCGACGAGCTCACCGACGGCAGCGACCCGCGCATCACCGTGCGCCGCCACGCCGTGAACCAGGGCAAGGGCGCCGCGCTGCGCACCGGCTTCGCCCACGCCACCGCCGACTACGTCATCGTCCAGGACGCCGACCTCGAGTACGACCCCGGCGAGTACGGCAAGCTCCTCGCGCCGCTCCTCGACGGCAACGCCGACGTCGTCTACGGCTCCCGCTTCGCCGGCGGCGAGTCGCACCGGGTCCTGTACTTCTGGCACTCGGTGGGGAACAAGCTGCTGACCCTGGCCTCGAACATGGTCACCAACCTGAACCTGACCGACATGGAGACCTGCTACAAGGCGTTCCGCCGCGAGCTGATCCAGTCGGTCACCATCGAGGAGGACCGCTTCGGCTTCGAGCCGGAGATCACCGCCAAGCTCGCCCACCGCGGCGCCCGCTTCTACGAGGTCGGCATCTCCTACGCCGGCCGCACGTACGAGGAGGGCAAGAAGATCGGCTGGCGAGACGGCGTCCGAGCCATCGTGTGCATCGCCAAGTACGGCCTCGGCGGCCGCCGGCGCTGACCCGCAATTTCGTGGATGGGTGACTGCAGGTGTCACCCATCGACGAAATTGTCGTTCAGTCGGCGGCGCGGGCGGCGGCGACGGTGAGGGCGAGGCCCTCCTCCAGGGAGGTCCACGGCTCCCAGCCCAGCAGGGGACCGGCCCGCCGGGGGTCGACCGCGACCTCGCCGGGCTCGTGGGCGCGGCGCTCCCCCGCCACCACCGGCACGTCGGCACCGACGGCCCGGGCCACGGCGGCCTGGAGCTCGCCGATGCTGGTCGGCACGCCCGTGCCGACCTCGACGGTGGCGCCGTCGCCGTGCGTCAGCGCCCGCACCAGGGCGTCGACCGCGTCGTCGACGTGGAGCAGGTCGCGGGTCTGGGTGCCGTCACCGTGCACGACGCAGGCCTCGCCGGCCAGCGCCCGCTGCACGAACACGGCGACCACGCTGGACTCGGTCGCCGGCGTCTGGCGCGGGCCGTAGACGGTGGGCAGCACCAGCGTGGTGTGGGCCAACCCGTGGCGGTCGTGGTAGGCGCCCAGGTACTCGTGCACCGCCCGGGCCGGGATGCACCGGATCTCGTCCGCCTGGGCCCGGGCGCCGGCCACGCACACGACCTTGCGGGCGCCGGCGGCCACGGCGGCGTCGAGCACCTGGACGGTGCCGGCCACCTCCGCGATCACCTGCCGGGCCGGACGCCGACCGGCCTTGGCGGTGGCCGCGGCGAGGTGCACGACGACCTCCGGACGGCGCCGCTCGAGCAGCGAGCCGAGGCCCTCGTCGAGGACGTCGGCCTGGTGGAACTTCAACGCTCCGGCGCCGGCGACGCGGGACGCCTCGCGGGCAGCGGCCAGGTTCGCCAGCGACCCGGTGCTCAGGTCGTCGACCACGTCGACGTGGTGGCCGTCGGCGAGGAGCCGGTCGACGAGGTGCGAGCCGATGAACCCCGCACCGCCGGTGACGAGGACGTCCACCGAAGGCTCGCGGCTAGGAGTCGGCGGGGACGCGCTCGCCGGTGAGGCGGGCGTCGGCGTCGACCTCGACGTCGGCGCCGACCACCGTGAGGTCGAGCAGCTCGGCGCCCCCGTGGACGACGGCGTCGGGCCCGACGATGGACCGGTGCACCCGTGCACCGGCCTCCACCGTGGCGCCCTCGAGGACGACGGCCTCGGTGAGGGTGGCGTCCTCGCCGATGCTCGCCCCCGCGCCGATCACGCTGCGCTCGACGTGGGCGGTGGGCGCGATCCACGCCTCAGGGTGGATGCTGCTGCCGTCGGGCGGCAGGAGGTCGAGGTTGGCCTGGAGGTAGGTCTCGGGGGTGCCGGCGTCGAGCCAGTAGGCGTTGCCGTCGAGGGCGTACAGGGTGCCGTCGGCGACGAGGGCGGGGAACGTCTCGCGCTCGACGGAGACCTTCCGCCCCACCGGGATGCGCGAGAGGACGCTGGACTCGAACACGTAGGTGCCGGCGTTGATGGCCGTGCTCGGCGCCTCCTCCTTGCTCGGCTTCTCGATGAACGCCTCGACCTGCCCGGCCACGTCGGTGACCACCACGCCGTAGCGGGAGGGATCCTCGACCGTGTGGAGGGCGATCGTCGCCTCGGCGCCTGACGCGTCGTGGAACCGGATGAGGCGGGTGACGTCGAGGTCGGTGAGGACGTCACCGTTCACCACCACGAAGCGCTCGTCGATCCCGGCCTCGCCGGCGGCGAACCGGATCGCGCCGGCGGTGTCGAGCGGCTCGTCCTCGACGGCGTAGGTGAGCTTCACACCGGCGCACGTGCCGTCGGGGTAGGCGTCGAGGAACGTGTCGGGCTTGTAGCCCAGCGACAGCACGGCCTCGGTGACGCCGTGCTCGCCGAGGTGGCCGACGACCCGCTCGACCATCGGCACGTGGCCGACCGGGAGCAGGTTCTTCGGCGTGGTGAGGGTCAGCGGCCGGAGGCGGGTGCCGAAGCCGCCGACCAGGATGACGGCCTTCACGACTCGGGCGTGGTGGTGGAGGTGTCGTCGCCGGCGTCGGCGGCCGGCTCGGTGCCCTCGGTGGTGTCGGAGCCCTCGGTGGTCTCCGTGGTGCCGCCTTCGGTGGTGTCGGTGGGCTCGCCCTCGGTGTCGCCGAAGTCCTCGTCGAGCTCGGCGTCCTCGGGGATCTCCGAGGGGTCGACGCCCAGGTCGGATCCGACGTCGCCGAGGCCCTCGACGCTGGGCGGCGGCGGGATGTCGGCACCCTTGGGGGCGAACGCGATGGTGAACGCCTGCCCGTCGTCGTCGAACCGCACGGAGTCGAAGCCCTCGGTCAGGACGCGATCGGGATCCTCACCCTCGGCCGCCGCGAAGGCGGTGTCCCAGACGGCCATCTGGATGATCGGTTCGCCGTCGTCCTCCAGGCCGTCGCAGGTGTCGTCGCCCTCGACGTAGTCGTCGCCGGCCGGCACGCCCAGCGTGTCGTCGGTGAGCTCGGTGCCCCCACCGAGGACGGTGCCGGCGTCGAGGATCCAGTTGACGAGCGTGGCGTTCTCGCCGGCCCGGGCCGAGGAGAACGGGTGGATGTGGATGAGGCCGTCGCCGTGGGTGTGCGTACCGCCGTTCTGGGGCGCCGTGAACTCGGGCAGATCGGGCAGGAACTCGTCGCAGACGTAGAAGCCGTACGCGGAGTGCCAGTGGTCCTCGAAGGCGATGGGCCGCTCGAGGGCCTCGGCCCGGCGGTCGTCGCGGGCGTAGACCACGAGCAACGTGCCGAGGATGACGACGAGCGCCAGCGCGACCGGGAAGAGCAGGTTCCGCTCGCCCGCAGCACGTGCCCGGCTGCCGCCGGCCTTCGCGGCGCGAGCGACCTTCTTGTTGGAGGAGGCCTTACCCATAGCGGGACGAGGCTACAGGGCGGCCACCACCGAACGGTAAGTCGCCAGCAGGCCCGCCGCCGCACGGGGCGCCGTGTACTCGCGGGCCCGGTCGAGCCCGGCCCGCACCATCCGCTCCCGCCACGCCCGGTCGTCCAGCACCCGGTGCACCTCCACCGCGAGCTGGGCGTCGTCGCCCGCCGGGATCACGGCCCCTGCGCCCGCCACCAGCTCCGGGGCGGCGCCGGCGTCGGCCACCACCACCGGCACGCCGCAGGCCATCGCCTCGAGCACCGAGTGGGCGAAGCCGCCGTACACCGCCGGGTACACCACCACGGCGGCGTGCTCGAACAGCGCCGACCGCACCGGCGGGCGGACGTCGCCCAACCGGACCACCCGGTCCTCGAGGCCGAGGCTGCGGACGGTGTCCTGCACCTTGCGCTCGGCGGCGCCGGCGCCGCCGAGGAGGACGAGCGTGGTCTCCTTGTGCCGAGTGGCGAGGTGTCGCATCGCACGGACGGCGACGAGGTGGTCGGCCTCCGGTCGCGTGGTGCCCGGCAGCAGCACGATCTGGCCGATGATGCCGTTGCGGGCGCGCACCGTGTCGATGGGCGCCGCCTCCTCGTGCGGCGGCAGCGGCCACGGGACGAGGTCGATCTTGTGCGGGTCGGCGCCGACCGCGGCCACGAGGCGGTCGCGCACGAACTCGGACGGGACGACGACGG
This sequence comes from Acidimicrobiales bacterium, assembly GCA_035764875.1. GTDB lineage: Bacteria > Actinomycetota > Acidimicrobiia > Acidimicrobiales > Salinilacustritrichaceae > Salinilacustrithrix. Next base: position 23,358 of record DASTYO010000117.1, read on the forward strand.
TCCGGGCGCCGGCCACGGCGCGCGGGACCATGCGCCGGTGGTACGCCACGCGCAGCCAGCCCACGCCCCGCGGGCGCTCGAGCGGTGCCAGGTCGTTGACCGACACGATGCGCGGCACGTCGATGCCGCCCGGAGAGGTGCCGCCGGCGTCGTGCAGCACGTCGAGGCGGGCCCGCCCGACCGCGAGCCGCAACCACCCGAGCTCGGCCGCCACCCGCAGCACGGCCACGCCGGGCGGGACCGGGAGCGCGTGGGTCTCGAAGGCCTCGCGCAGGTCGTCGTGGACGGCGGCGAACGCCCGCGACGTGAACAGCACGAGCTCGACGTCGGCCGGCGGGTCGGCGGCGACGGCCCGGAGGCAGTCGATCAGCGCGTGCTCGGCCGGACCGAGCGCCCGCGGGTCGAAGCGGAGCAGGTTGATGCCGACCCGCAGCGCGCTCACGCCAGCACCTCCCGGTAGCCCTCGACGGCCAGTGCGGCCGTGCGGTCCCACGTGTGGGCCTCGGCCCGGCCGCGGCCGGCGTCGACCAGTCGCGCCCGCAGGGCGTCGTCGTCGAGGATCGACGAGATGGCCGCGCCGATGGCGTCGGCGTCGCGCGGGTCGACTGCGAGGCCGGCCCCGCCCTCCACCAGCTCGGCCGTCGAGGTGCCCGCCGACGTCACCACCGGGCAGCCGAGCGCCATCGACTCGAGCACCGGCAGCCCGAAGCCCTCGAACAGGCTCGGGTAGCAAGACGCGACGGCGCCGCGGTAGAGCGCATCTCGGGTCAGACCGTCCACGAAGCCTGTCATCGTCACGTTCGGCGGAAAGGTTGACCGATCGGTCACCTCGCCCCAGCCGGACGGGCCGACGAGCACCAGCCCGACGTCGCCGCGGTCGAGCCGACGCCACGCCTCCACGAGCCCGGGCAGGTTCTTCCGGGGCTCCAGCGTGCCCACGCAGACGACGTAGCGCTCGGGCAGGTCGAAGCGGCGGCGGGCGGCGTCGACGTCGGCCGGGGTGGGGTCGGTGACCGTGCAGCCCCAGGGCACGAGGCGCAGGCGGACCCGCTCGATGCCGGCGCTGACGCAGTCCTCGAGGGTCGCGCGGGACGGCACCTGGACCTGGGCGGCGTGGTCGCGGGTGAGAGCCAGCGCCCGGTGGAAGAAGCGCCGGCCCTGGCGGGTGAAGTGCTGGGGCAGGTGGAGGAACGCCAGGTCGTGCACGGTGACCACGAGCGGCGCCCGGGTGCCGGGGATGGCGCCCCCGACGGCGTGGCACACGTCGACCGGACCCGTGGCCCGCTCCACCCGCGGCCGGCGCAGCGCGTGCCAGGCCTCGTACAGCAGCGGGCGGGGCAGCGGGAGGTGCCGCACCGGCACGGTGGGACGCCAGGCCGGGGCCGGCGGGGAGGCGTGTCGAGCCGCGACGCCCACCACGTCCACGTCGGACCGCTGGTCGAGGGCGGCGGCCAGGTCGACGGCGGTGCGCGCCGTGCCGCCGGGCACCTCGTGCCAGCACTGTTCGAGCGGGATGGCCACGCGCATCGGCGAAGTCTCGCATCCGGAGCCTGCGAGGCCGACCGGTACACTCTCCCGCCGATGTGCCGCGCCCCCGGACCGCTGACGACCACCCTGGGGACAGCCCGCGCCTGCCCGGTCCATGCGGGTCCTGCTTGACGCCCGGCCGCTGCCCGGCCACCGCCTGGGGGTGGCGCAGTACGTCCTGCGCCTCGCCGAGCTGGCTGCGTCGCGCTGCGACCTCGAGGTGCTCGCCAAGGCCTCCGACGTCGACGACTTCCCGCCGCCGGTGCACACGTCCCGCGACCTCCCCCGCCCGCTGCGCATCGCCACCGAGCTGCTCTGGGACGCCCACCGCGTCAACCGCCTCGCGCCCGACGTCTTCCACGGCGTGCACTACACGCTGCCGCCCGGGCTCCGCGTGCCCGCCACGGTGACCTTCCACGACGCAACGATGTTGACGATGCCCGAGGTCCACGAGCGTTCGAAGGTGCTCTGGTTCCGGCGGGCCATCCCGGCCGGCATCCGCCGGGCCGACCGGGTGATCTGCGTGTCCGAGTCGGCCCGGCAGGGGGCCATCGAGCACGCGGGCGCCGACCCGGCCCGCACCCACACCGTGCCGCTCGCGGTGGACCACGACCGGTTCCGCCCCGCCGCCGGTCCGCGCCCGGCGTCCGTGCGTGGCATCTGCGACGGGCCGTACCTGCTCTGGGTCGGTGCGCTCGAGCCGCGCAAGGACGTGCCCACCCTGGTGGAGGCGTTCGAGCGCCTGGCCGCCGAGGTGCCCCACACCCTCGTCCTGATGGGTCCCGACGCGTGGGGGGCCGAGGCCGTCACCGAGCGCATCGCCGCCTCGCCCGTGCGCCACCGCATCGTCCGCACCGGCTGGGTCAGCGAGGACACCAAGGCCGACCTGTACCGCCACGCCGACGCCTTCGCCTACCCCTCGCTGGCCGAGGGCTTCGGCCTGCCCGTGCTGGAGGCGCTGGCCTGCGGCACGCCCACCGTCACCACCACGGGCTCGGCGCCGGAGGAGGTCGCCGGCGACGCCGCCCTGCTCGTCCCACCGCGCGACCCGGACGCGCTGGCCGCCGCCATCGCCCGGGCCCTCGGCGACGACGCCGACCGCCTGCGCGCCGCCGGTCCCGCCCGAGCCGCCCGCTTCACGTGGGAGGCCACCACCGCCGGCACCCTGGCGGTCTGGGAGCTCGCATGCGCGTGACCGCGGTGATCGTCAACTACAACTCGGCGCCCGACATCTTCGAGTGCCTCGACAGCCTCCGGGCCAGCGAGCACCCCGTCGACCTCGTGGTGGTCGACAACGCCTCCACCGACGGGAGCCCCGACGAGCTCGCCACGCTGGGCGACGTGCACCTCGTGCGCTCCGCGCGCAACGTCGGCTTCGGGGGCGGCGTGAACCTCGGCGTCCGCACGGTCGACCCGACCGGCGCCATCCTGCTCGTCAACCCCGACGCCACCCTCGAGCCGGGCGCGGTGGGCCGACTCGTCCGCACGCTCGAGGAGCACCCGCAGGCCGCGGCGGTGGGCCCGCTGGTCGAGAACCCCGACGGCACCGTGCAGCCGTCGAAGCGGCGGTTCCCGACGTGGACCCAGGCCGCCATGCACAGCACCATCGGGGTGTTCTGGCCCGGCAACCCCGGCACCCGCGCCTACGTCTGCGCCGATGCGCCCGAGGACCGGGCCAGCCAGGTGGGTTGGCTGTCGGCGTCGGTGCTCCTGCTGCGGGCCGGGGCGTTCCGCGACGTCGGCATGTTCGACGAGCGCTTCTTCTTCTACGTCGAGGACCTCGACCTGTGCCGCCGCTTCGCCGACGCCGGTTGGGAGCTGTGGTTCGAGCCCCGGGCCACGGCCGTGCACGTGTGGGGCGGCAGCACCCGCAAGCCCACCAAGCAGCTCTGGCAGCACCACACGAACCTGTTCCGCTACGTGCGCAAGCACCAGCGGGGCTGGCGGGTCCTCACCCAGCCGTTCGTGGCCGCCGGCCTCGCCGTGCGGTTCCTGCTCCTGCTCGCCCGCATGAAGGTGCTGGGCCACCGCCTGCCCGCCCACTCGGGTCACGCCCGCACCCGCTGAACGGGGTGGGCAGCGGCTGCCGCATCGGCGCCGGCAGCCGCTGCGTCCCGTCCCTACTCGCCCGACCAGTTGGGCTTGCGCTTCTCGGCGAACGCCACCGAGCCCTCGATGGAGTCCTTCGAGGAGAAGATCTTCCCGGCGAGCGGCCCCTGCTCGGCCCAGCCCTCGGCCTCGGTGCGCCCGGGCGAGTTGCGGATCATCTGCTTCGAGGCGGCGATGGACAGCGGGGCGTTCTCGGCGATGCGCTCGGCGAGGGCGACGGCCTCGTCGAGCACCTGGGCCTGGGGCACGACCTTGGTGACCAGGCCGTAGCGCAGCGCTGCGTCGGCGTCGATGGGATCGCCGGTGAGGGCGAGCTCCATGGCCACGCCGTAGGGCAGGCGGGCGGGCAGGCGCACGAGCGCGCCGCCGGCAGCCAGCAGGCCGCGCTTGACCTCGGGCACGCCGAAGCTCGAGCCCTCGGCCGCCACGAGCAGGTCGCAGATCAGCGCGAGCTCGAGGCCGCCGGCCAGCACCGGACCGTGCACGCCGCCGATGAGGGGCTTCTCCCACGGCTGGTTGTAGATGGGGCCCATCGAGGCGGGCGGGCCCTTGGTGGCGAACTCCTTGAGGTCCATGCCGGCGCAGAAGTTCGAGCCGTTGGCCGTGATGACGCCGGCGGTGAGGTCCGCGTCCGCGTCGAGCTGCTCGAGCGACTCCTTCAGCGCGTCGGCCAGCTCGGAGTTCAGCGCGTTGCGCTGGTCGGGCCGGTTGAGGGTCATGACGAGGACCCGGCCTCGACGTTCGGTCAGCAGGACATCGGACACGTGGTGCTCCTCCTGGGAGGTGTGGGCAACGGACGTTGCCAACGTAGGCGCGGCTACACCAGTGCGGCGAAGTACGAGATCGTCCGTTCGAGGCCGTCACGGAGGTCGATCTTCGGCTCCCAGCCCAGCAGCTCCCGCGCTTTGGTGATGTCGGGCTGGCGCTGGGTGGGGTCGTCGACCGGCAGCGGCTCGTGCACGATCTCCGACCGCGACCCGGTGAGCTCGAGGACGAGCTCGGCCAGCTCGAGCATGGTGAACTCCCCCGGGTTGCCGATGTTGATCGGTCCCACCTGGTCGGAGTCGAGCAGGGCGAGGAAGCCGGCGACCTCGTCGTCGACGAAGCAGAACGACCGCGTCTGGGTGCCGTCGCCGTAGATGGTGATCGGCTCGCCCCGCAGCGCCTGCATGATGAAGTTCGAGACCACCCGGCCGTCCTTGGGCCTCATGCGGTTCCCGTACGTGTTGAAGATGCGCACGATCCGCACGTCGAGCCCGTGGTGGCGGTGGTACGCCATGGTCATCGCCTCGGCGAAGCGCTTGGCCTCGTCGTAGACGCCTCGGGGGCCGATCGGGTTCACCCGGCCCCAGTACTCCTCCGTCTGCGGGTGCACCTCGGGGTCGCCGTACACCTCGGACGTGGACGCGAGGAAGAAGCGGGCGCCCTTCTCCTTGGCGAGGCCCAGTCCGTTGTGGGTGCCGAGCGAGCCGACCTTCAGCGTCTGGATCGGCATCTCCAGGTAGTCCTTGGGGGACGCCGGCGACGCGAAGTGGAGCACGGCGTCGACGGGGCCGGGGACCCAGATGAACGTGGAGACGTCGTGCTCGACGAAGGTGAACCCGGGCCGGCCGAAGTTGTGCTCGATGTTGGCGACGTTGCCGGTGACCAGGTTGTCGAGGGCGATCACCTCGTCGCCCCGGTCGAGCAGGCGGTCGCAGAGGTGCGAGCCCAGGAAGCCGGCGCCGCCGGTGACGACGATCCGGGCCACTAGTTGCGTCCCACGCCGCGGAAGGCGAACCCCCGCCGGCGCAGGGCCGAGCGGTCGAGCAGGTTGCGGGCGTCGACCACCGCCGGCGAGGCCATGCGCGACCGCACCTCGTCGAGGTCGAGCCACTTGAACTCGTCCCACTCGGTCAGCACGAGCAGCACGTCGGCCCCGTCGCAGGCGTCGTACGGATCGGCGACGACCTCGATGCCGTCGAGCTGGCGCGACACGGCCGGGTCGTAGGCCCGGACCTTGGCGCCCCGGGCCGCCAGCCGACCGAGCACCTCGAGGGACGGTGACTCCCGCAGGTCGTCGGTGCGGGCCTTGAACGTGAGACCCCACGCCGCCACCTGCTTGCCGTCGACGTCGCCGCCCATGAGCTCGATCGCCTTCTCGGCCGTGCGGTCGTACTGCTCGTCGTTCACCTGGATGACGCCCTTGAGGAGGTGGAAGTCGTAACCGCCCTCCTCGGCGATCTTCACCATCGCCCGCGTGTCCTTCGGGAAGCAGCTGCCGCCGAAGCCCGGTCCGGGCTTGAGGAACTCGGAGCCGATGCGCTTGTCGTAGCCGATGCCGAGGGCCACGTCGTTGATGTCGGCACCGACGGCCTCGCAGATCGCCGCGACCGCGTTGATGAAGGAGATCTTCGTGGCCAGGAACGAGTTGGCCGCGTACTTGATGGTCTCGGCCGACGCCGGGTCGGTGACGATGAGCGGGGCGGCCACGCCGAGGTAGAGCGACGCGACCTTGATGGCGGCGGACTGGTCGTCGGCGCCGATGACGATGCGGTCGGGGTGCATGAAGTCGTGCACCGCCGAGCCCTCGCGCAGGAACTCCGGGTTGGACACCACCGACACGTCGTCGCGCCCGAGCGCCCGCTCGACCACGCGGGTGGAGCCCACGGGCACGGTCGACTTGTTGACCACCACGGCCTCCGCCGGGAGGACCGGAGCGATCTCGCTGGCCGCCTGCTCGATGTAGGACAGGTCGGCCGAGCCGTCCTCGCCCTGGGGCGTCGGCACGCACAGGTAGGCGAACTCGCAGTCGGCGGCCGCCGTCGCCGCGCCGAGCACGAAGCGGAGCCGGCCGGAGTCGATGCCCTCGCGGACGATCTCCTCCAGCCCGGCCTCGAGGATCGGGATCTCGCCCCGCTGCAGCCGGGCGACCTTGTCCTCGTCGATGTCGGCGCACACCACGTCGTGGCCCAGCGCGCTGAAGCACGCGCCGGTGGTGAGGCCCACGTAGCCGGTGCCGATGACGGCGATCTTGCTCATGCGTTCCTCCACCGGCGGTCAGGCCAGGAGCGTCTCGACGACCTCTTGCAGTGCGTCACGGTAGTTGCGGAGGGGTGGCAGTCCCGAGAGGCGCAGAGCCCGGTTGTCGAGGACCGAGTTGGCAGGGCGGGGCGCAGGTCGGGGCGGGTGGAGCTCAGCCGTCGAGATCGGGCGCACCTTCGCCGGGTCCTCCCCCGCCGCCTCGAGCACGTCGCGGACGAACTCGAACCACGACACCGCGCCCTCGTTCGTCGCGTGGAACAGCCCCGGGATCCGCTCCACCGCCAGCGTTCGCAGCACCGCCGCCAGATCGGCGGTGGCGGTGGGGCAGCCCCGCTGGTCGTCCACGAAGGCGAGCTCGTCGCGGTCGCGCACGCTGAGGACCGTCTTCACCATGTTGTGGCCGTGCACCCCGAACACCCACGACGTGCGGACCACCGTGGCGCCCCCGCCCGCGTGCACCGCGATCTCGTGCTCGCCGGCCCACTTGGACGCGCCGTACACCGACCTCGGCGCCGGGCGGTCCCACTCGTGGTACGGCTCCGGCTTCGTGCCGTCGAAGACGTAGTCGGTGGACACGTGCACCAGGTGCGTGTCGGCGCAGCGGCACGCGTCGGCGAGCCATCGGCACGCCAGGGCGTTCACCCGGTAGGCCCGCTCGGGGTCGGACTCGCAGGCGTCCACCGCGGTCCACGCGGCCGCGTTCAGCACCGCATCGAAGCGGCCGTCGTGGACGAGCTCCTCGACCGCGACCCGGTCGGAGACGTCGAGGCGACGGTGGTCGACGGCCACGACGTCGTCGCCTGCCGCCTCGCAGTGGGCGACCAGGTCGGTGCCCAGCTGGCCACCGGCGCCGGTGATCAGGAGGCGCACGGTCCGCTCAGCCCCGGTCCCGCAGCGGCCGCCACCACCACTCGTTGTCGCGGTACCAGGCGACGGTCTGCTCGAGCGCCTCGTCGAGCGTGCGCTCGCGTCGCCAGCCGAGCTCGGTGATCTTGGTGATGTCGACCGAGTAGCGGCGGTCGTGGCCCTTGCGGTCCTCGACGTACTCGACCAGGGACTCGTCCTTGCCGAGCAGCGCCAGCAGCTTGTCGACCAGCACGCGGTTGGGGGTCTCGTTGCCCGCGCCGATGTTGTAGATCTCGCCCGGCTCCCCGTCGGTGAGCACCAGGTGCACGCCGGCGCAGTGGTCGTCGACGTAGATCCAGTCCCGCTCGTTGAGCCCGTCGCCGTACAGCGGGATCGGCGTGTCCTCGAGCAGGTTGGTGGTGAACAGCGGGATCGCCTTCTCGGGGTACTGGTAGGGCCCGAAGTTGTTGGTGCAGCGGGTCACCCGCACGTCGACGCCGTGGGTGGCGTGGTAGCTCAGCGCCAGCAGGTCGGAGCCGGCCTTCGACGCGCTGTACGGCGACCGGGGCTCGAGGGGATCGGTCTCCTTCGACGAGCCGACCTCGACCGAGCCGTACACCTCGTCGGTGCCGATGTGCACCACCCGGTCGAGCTCGAGCCGGCGGGCCATGTCGACCACCACGTTCGTGCCGAAGCAGTTCGTGACGACGAAGTCGTCGCTGCCCTCGATCGAGCGGTCGACGTGGCTCTCGGCGGCGAAGTGCACCACGGCGTCGCAGCCCCGCATGGCGTCCTCGAGGGTGGCCGGGTCGCAGATGTTGCCGTGCACGAAGGTGTACCGGGGATCGTCGTCGACGTCCTTGAGCGTCGACAGGTTGCCGGCGTAGGTGAGGGCGTCGTACACCACGACCTCGTCGTCGGTGTGGGCGAGCACCCAGCGCACGTAGTTGGAGCCGATGAACCCGGCGCCTCCGGTGACCAGCAGCTTCACGGCTGCGAAGGGTACAGATGGGGCGCGTCACGGTCCTTGGCCGACAGCTGCGTCGGGTCGTCGGGGTCGACCGGCAGCGGCCAGGCGATGTCCAGCTGCGGGTCGAGCGGCGTGCACGCCACGCCCGCCATGCCGGGTGCCCACTCGACGTCGAAGCAGTACAGGAACTGCGTGCCGTCCTCGAGCGCCTGGAAGCCGTTGCAGACCCCGGGGGGCACGAGCACCTGCGTGCCGATGTCGAGCGGCACCTGCACGACGGTGCCGTGGGTGGCGGACTCCGGCCGGGCGTCGACGTAGGCGCCGTGGGCCCGGCCGGCGACGACGGCGACCAGCTTGGTCATGTCCTCGCCGTGCATGCCCCGCACGGCGCCCCGGCGGCTCTCGGTGACGTTCACCTGCACCCACGGGCCGAGCGAGGGCAGCCCCGCCTCGAGGAAGGCGGACTCGCGGTAGAACTCACGGACGGTGCCCCGCTCGTCGGACACCTGCTTCATCCTGAGCACGTGCAGTCCCGCGATGGGCGTGTCCTCGACGTGGAGCTCGACGATCTCGGTCAATCCAGCTCCACCACCGAGTGGTCGCCGAGCATCAGGCGCAGGGCGCGCGGCTTGCGCTCGCTGCGCACCACCTCGGTGTCTCGGCCGATGAGGGAGTCGGTGAGCCGGGGGACGTCGACGATGCGGGCGCCTTCGAGGACGACCGAGTGGTCGAGCTCGGAGCCGCTGACCTCGCAGCCGCCGGCCACCGAGGAGAAGGGGCCGATGTAGCTGTTGGTCACGGTGGTGCCGGCGCCGATGACCGCCGGGCCGCGGATGCGGCTGCCGACGACGCGGGCGCCCTCCTCGACCACGACGTTGCCCTCGATGGAGGAGTCGGCGTCGACCTCGCCGTCGACCCGGCGCACCACGGTCTCGAGCACCCGGCGGTTCGACTCGAGCAGCGGGTCCTTCTTGCCGGTGTCGAGCCACCAGCCCTCCAGCACCTCGTGGCGGACGTTGTGCCCGGCGTCGAGGAGCCACTGGATGGCGTCGGTGATCTCGAGCTCGCCGCGCGCCGACTTGTCGATGGCCCGCACGGCCTCGTGCACCGTGCGATCGAAGAGGTACACGCCCACCAGCGCGAGGTTCGACGGCGGCACGTCGGGCTTCTCGACCAGGCGGCGCACCCGGCCGTCGGGGCCGATCTCCGCCACGCCGAACTGGCGGGGGTCGTCGACCTCGGCGAGCAGGATCTGGGCCACCGGGGCCTTCGTGGCCTCTTCGCCCAGGCGCGGCTCGTCGGCAGACCGGCGGGCCCCTTCGAACGCGTCGACGAAGTGCACCAGCCCCTGCTGGAGCATGTTGTCGCCGAGGTACATGACGAAGTCGTCGTCGCCGAGGAAGTCGCGGGCGATGAGCACGCAGTGGGCGAGGCCCTCGGGCGCGTCCTGCGGCAGGTACGTGATCCGGACGCCCCAGCGGCTGCCGTCGCCCACGGCGCGCACGATCTCGTCGCGCGTGTCGCCGACGATGATGCCGATGTCGCGGATGCCCGCCTCGGCCATCGCCTCGATGCCGTAGAACAGGATCGGCTTGTTGGCCACCGGCACCAGCTGCTTGGCGCTGGTGTGGGTGATGGGGCGCAGGCGGGTGCCCGCACCGCCGGCGAGGATGAGTCCCTTCACGGCGCCCGTGTCTACCAGTGATGCCGCGAAGCGGTCATCCGCACACGACGTCCTCGGGGAGCTCGCCGGACACGGTGCCCAGCGCCGTGGTGGTGGTCGTCTCGGGTGCCGTCGTGGTGGTGCTGGGCAGCGTCGTGGTGGTGCTGCTCGTCGGCGGGGCCGGCAGGGGCTCGTCGCGGAGGCCGGCCCAGTCGGTGCCCGTCACCACCGTGACCTCGTCGAGGTCCTCGTCGAGCACGAGGTCGGCGTCGGCCGCCAGCCACCGCCGCACGAGGTCGGCGGCGGCCTCGGCGCCGGCCGGGTGGCGGACCTCCGTGCGCTGGACGCCGAGCCTCGTGGCGTCGCCGGTGCCGCCGATGGCGAACCCCGCTGCCCGCAGCGCGGCCGCCGCGCCGGCCGCCTGTCCGGGCTCGCCGGTGCCGTTCTGGACCCGGACGCGGACGGCGTCCTCGGTGAGCTGCGAGGGGTCGCGGCTGCGGAACACGTCGAGGATCGGCTCGGCGGCCTGGCTCTGGAGGCGCAGCACCGCGGCGCCGCCCACGGTGGCGTCCTCGACCGGCAGCTGGTACACGTCGAGCGACGCGGGGTCGAAGCGGCGGAACTGGCGACCGAGGTCGAGGAGGTCGTCGCCGTCGAGGGTGTCGTCGATGGTGATGGCGTCGAGCGTGCTGTCGATGAGCTCGTCGAGGGTCACCGGGTTGCGCATCCCCTTGTCCACCGAGCGCTCGAGCGCGGCGATGATGAACTGCTGCTGGCGCTTGACCCGGCCCAGGTCGCCCGTGGGGTCGGTGCGCCAGCGACCGTCGATGTACTCCTGGTAGGCGCGACTGCGGACGAAGCCCAGGGCGTTGTCGGGGTCGAGGGTGATGCAGCCCGGCTCCGGCACGTCCAGCCCGCTGCGCTGGTCGCGCACCGGGTTCGGGAACCACAGCTGCACGCCGTCGATGGCGTCGACGAGCCGCCGGAAGCCGTAGAAGTCGACCTGCGCGTAGTGGTTGATGGGGATGCCGAGGTAGTCCTGGATCGTCTCGATGAGCAGCTCGGGGCCACCGATCTCGATCGGCTCGTTGATGCGACCGCTGCCATGGCCCGGGATCGGCACGTACAGGTCGCGTGGCAGCGAGAGCAGCGCGGCGCGGGTGGAGGCCGGGTCGACGCGCAGCACCATCATCGTGTCGGAGCGGAAGCCGGCGATGTCCGCGCGCTGCTTGACGATGGGGTCGTCGGGGTCGAGGCCCGACGCGGAGTCGACGCCGACGATGAGGAAGTTCTCCGCCACCGGCTCGCCGCCGTCGGGGTCCTCGGTGACGCTGAGCGTCTCGCCGATGGCCACCCGGGGGATCTGGCCGTACTTCCCGTAGCCGTAGGCGAGCGCACCCGCCGCGATCAGGAAGCCGACCACCGCGAACACGTTCGTGATGATGACCAGCCGCTGGAGCAGGGTCCGCCTCGCCCGACCTGTCTCGCTGTCGGACACCCGGCCAGGCTACCCACGCACCCCGGAGCGGCCGCAGCAGGCCTCTACGCTCCCCCCGTGGCCCGGCTCGTCGACCAGCCGCCGCTCGCCGTGGTCGGCGAGCGGCTCTGCACCGACCTCGTCGACGTCACCGCCGACCCGTCGTGCCTGGACGGCGAGGGCTTCTGGGCCGTGGTCGTGCCGTACGACGAGCCGGCCACGTTCGCCCGCTTCGCCACCGTCCGCCCCGCCCGGCCGTGGCGCGGCCCCCGCTGGCAGGGCCCGCCGGCCGGCGCGTGGACCACCTCCCTCGACCGCGAGCAGTTCGAGAAGGGCGTGCGCGCCATCCGCTCGGCCATCGAGGCGGGCGACGTGTACCAGGTGAACCTGACCCGCCAGCTGCGGGCGCCGGTGGCGCCCGACGCGGACGTCGCGGCCCTCGGTGCCGCGCTCGCCGTGGGGAACCCGGCGCCGTACGCCGCGGTGGTCCGGGTGCCCTCGGCCGGGCTCCACGTCGCGTCCGCCTCACCGGAGCGCTACCTGCGCCGCGAGGGACGGCTCGTGTGGTCCTCCCCCATCAAGGGCACGGCCGCGACGCCGGACGGCTTCCTCGAGAAGGACCGGGCCGAGAACGTGATGATCGTCGACCTGGTGCGCAACGACCTCGGACGGGTGTGCGACTTCGGGTCGGTGTGCGTGCCCGCGCTCCTCGCCGTCGAGCACCACCCGGGCCTCGTGCACCTGGTGTCGACGGTGGCGGGCGAGCTGGCCGGCGGCATCGGCTGGCCCGAGCTGCTCGACGCCACGTTCCCGCCCGGCTCGATCACCGGCGCGCCGAAGCTGGCGGCGATGGACATCATCCGCCAGCTCGAACCGGTGCCCCGCGGCGTCTACTGCGGCGGGGTCGGGTGGGTCGACGCCGACCGGGGCGTCGGCGAGCTCAACGTCGCCATCCGGACCTTCTCGATCGATCCGGACGGCGACGACGGGCCCGTGCTGCGCTTCGGCACCGGCGGGGGCATCACCCACGACAGCGACCCGGCCGGCGAGTGGGCCGAGACCGAGCTCAAGGCCCGGACGCTGCTGTCGGTGGCCTCCGCCTGATCAGCCGCGCTTGCTGGCGGCGTCGCGGGCCCGGCGCTTCGCACCGCCGCCCTTGCGGTGCACCTTCGACGGCGTGGACGGGCGCTCGCCGTCGGCGAGGCGCTCCTTGCGGGGCCGGGGGTCGACGTCGAGGACCTCGTCCGGGCGGGCCGGCTTCGCGCGCTTGTGGCTCTCCCAGTCGCGCACGGTGTGCTCGGTGCGGGGCTTCGGCTTCCGGGGGCGATCGTCGCGGCGCGGCTGGCGGTCGTCCCGGCGCGGCTGGTCCTCCTGGCGGCTCCGGTCGCTGCGCGTCCGCGTGCGGGGGCGGTCGCCGCCGCCGCGGGCCGGACGCTGCCCGGCGGGACGTTCGGCAGCGCGGGCCGTCGCCTCCCGGTGGCGGGAGCCGTCACCGAGGAGGGTGGCGTCGGGCTCGCTGACCTCCTGGGCGAGGCCGAGGTCGCGCTGGAGCGTCTTCACGTCCTTGCGGTTGTTCGGGCGCACGAAGGAGACGACCACGCCCTGGGCGCCGGCACGGGCGGTGCGCCCGGAGCGGTGCAGGTAGGTCTTGTCGTCCTCGGGCGGGTCGAAGTGGACGACGCAGGCCACGCCGTCGACGTGGATGCCACGGGCGGCGACGTCGGTGGCGACGAGCGCCTGGACCTGGCCCCTGGTGAACGCCTCGAGGGCGCGGGTGCGCTGGTTCTGGTTGCGCCCGCCGTGGATGGCCGCGGCCTGGACGCCGGCCTTGCCGAGCTGCGTGCACAGCCGGTCGGCACCGTGCCGGGTGCGGGTGAACACGATGGTGGGGCCGGCGGCGACGACCGCATCGCGGGTGTGGTCGACGCGGTCCTCGTGGCGGATGGACCAGAAGTGGTGGGCCATCGCCGTCATGTCCGGCTCGACCTCGCCCACCTCGGCCCGCACCGGGTCGTGCTGGTAGCGGCGGGTCAGCTCGGCGATGTCGCCGTCGAGGGTGGCCGAGAACAGCAGGGTCTGGCGGTCGTCGCGGGTCTGGTCGAGCAGCCGCTTGACGGCGGGCAGGAACCCCATGTCGGCCATGCGATCGGCCTCGTCGACGACCACGACGCCCACCTCGGCGAGGCTCACGTTGCCGCCGTTGATCAGGTCCTCGAGCCGGCCGGGGCAGGCGACGAGCACGTCGACGCCACGGCGGATCGCCTGGGTCTGCGGGCCGTAGCCGACCCCGCCGTAGACGGCGTGGACGAAGCGGCCGGCCGCCTTGGACAGCGGCACCAGCTCGTTGCGGATCTGGTCGGCGAGCTCACGGGTGGGCGACAGGATCAGCGCGGTGGGGTGGCCGGGGCGGGCCTTGTCGCAGTTGACGAGGGTCGGGATGCCGAAGGCCAGGGTCTTGCCCGAGCCGGTCGGCGCGCGGCCGCACAGGTCGCGGCCGGCGAGGGCGTCGGGGATGGTGGCGGCCTGCACCTCGAAGGCGCTGGTCATGCCGCGGGCGTCGAGCGCCTCGACGAGGCGAGGGGGGACGCCCAGCTCCGCGAAGGACGGGGCGGCGGTGTTCGATTGCACGGGGTGTTTCTCTCGATCGGTGTTGCAGGTCGGCGCGCATCGACGGGGTGCCGGGGCAACAGGAGTCGAGGAGCGTCGGGCCGGAGGGCCCTCCCGCATGACGGTGCCCCGGGGGGCACGGGTCCGGGGAGCGAGCTCGACCCGGTGCGGTCCGCACACCCTACCGGCTGGGCGGATCGCTCCCGCGAATCCCGTTCCGACCGCGCAGATCGACCACCACTCGTCGATCCGCGCGTTCGGAAGCGGTGGCTAGCGTGCTCGCCCGTGCTCCCGGTCTGGCTCGACGGCGAACTGCTCGATCCTGGCGACGCCCGCGTCCCGGTGTTCGACCACGGCCTCACGGTCGGCGACGGCGCGTTCGAGACCCTGCGCACGACGCCGGAGCCGGGCACGGGCCGGTGGGTGCCGTTCGCCGTGCGGCGGCACCTGGCCCGGTTGCGCCGCAGCCTCGACGGCCTCGGCCTGCACCTCCACCGGTCCGACGACGAGCTGCGCGATGCGCTCACGGCCGTCGGCGACCAGATCGGCGGCCCGGGACGGGTGCGGCTCACGGTGACGGGGGGACCCGGCCCGCTCGGATCGGGGCGCGACGACGCCCCGCTCACCGTGTTCGTCGCCGGCACCGGCATCGAGCCCTGGCCGAGCACGGGGGCAGCGGCCACCGTCCCGTGGCGGCGCAACGAGCACTCGGCAGTGGCCGGCCTGAAGACCACGTCGTATGCCGAGAACGTGGTGGCGCTCGCCCGGGCGAAGGAGCTGGGCGCCGACGAGGCGATCTTCGCCAACACCGCCGGCCAGCTGTGCGAGGGGACCGGCTCGAACGTCTTCGTCGTGCTCGGCGGCACCCTGCGCACACCGCCGCTGTCCTCGGGCTGCCTGGCCGGCATCACCCGCGAGCTCGTGTGCGAGCTGCTCGACGTCGTTGAGGAGGACCTGCCCCTGTCCGTGCTCGACGAGGCCGACGAGGTGTTCCTCACGTCGAGCACGCGCGACGTGCAGGGCCTGCACCGCGTCGACCACCGCCAGCTCGACGCCCCGGGGCCGGTGACCCGGAAGGCGGCCGCCGCGTTCGCCGACCTCGTCGCGCGCGACGTGGACCCGTGAGCCGCCGGCCGGGACGGGTCGACGTGCGCCTCGAGCGCGCGGCCGACCACCTCGTGGTGCGCTGGTCCTCCGACCACGCCGAGGGCTCGTGCCGCTTCGATCACGTGCCGGGCACCGCGCCCGAGTGGATCGGCGCCGCCGACGAGCTCCTCGAGGGCGCCGACCGCCGACTCGAGGGGCGGGTGCTCGCCGCGGTGGGCGAGCTCGCCGAGCGCGAGGGCCTCCAGCTCGGCATCTGGCACGACGACGCCGGCGTCGAGGTCCTCTGACGGTCCTGGACGCGGATGCTGCGCACGCTCGGCGGTTCAAGCGGTGCGCAGGATCCGCGTCCAGTTTCCGGTCAGCGGGGAGCGTCGGCGGTCGGCGCCTACGAGGTCGGGGTCGCCGCCGGACCGGCCGGGCGCAGGTGCACGACGTCGCCCACCGCGATGGTGCGACGGCCGCCCTCGAGCGGCTCGACCACGAGGTGGCCGTCGCGGTCGACGTCGACGGCGGTGCCCACGACGTCGTCGGCGCCGAGGTCGATCCGCACCTCGCGCCCGAGGGTGGCCGACCGGGCGCGCCAGGCGTCGAGCACCGCGTCGACGTCGCCGTCGACCAGCCGCGCGTAGTGCACGTCGAAGCGGTCGAGGAGCTCCTCGAGCACCTCGTCGCGGGTGACGGCGCGGTCGCTGACGTGGTTGACGGCGACGGCGATGTCGGCGAGGTCGTCGGGCAGCTCGTCGGGCCACGACACGTTGAGCCCGATGCCGGCGGCCACGGTGGCGCGCTCGCCCGGCCCGGGCTCGCGCCAGCCGGCGGCGATGTTGGCGCCCGCCGGCCACTCCGCCTCGGCGAGGATGCCCGCCAGCTTCCGGGTGCGGACGGTGCCGTCGGGCTCCGTGCTCTCCACCACCAGGTCGTTCGGCCACTTCAGCCCGGGGGCGAAGCCGGCCAGCCGCTCGACGGCCTCGGCCGCAGCGACCGCGAGGGCGAACGTGACCAGGGGCGCCACCCGGGCGGGCGGCCGCAGGAGCAGCGTGCACAGCAGCGACGCACCCGGCGGGGCGGTCCACGTGCGCCCGGCGCGGCCCCGGCCGGCCGTCTGGTGGTCGGCGACCAGCACGACGCCCTCGGGCTCCCCGTCGCGGGCCAGGGCCATGACGTCAGCGTTCGTGGACCCGGTGGACGTCACCCGCCGCACGTCGGTGAACCGGGACCGGCGGGGCCCGGAGATGGCGTCGTCACCCTCCACCGCGATAACACTACGGCCGTGTTCTCCAAGGTGCTGATCGCAAACCGCGGCGAGATCGCCGTCCGGGTCATCCGGGCGTGCAAGGAGCTCGGCGTCACGTCCGTGGCCGTCTACTCCGACCTCGACCGGGACTCCCTGCACGTCCGCCTCGCCGACGAGGCCTACGCGCTGGGCGGCACCACGGCCGCCGAGTCGTACCTGAACACCGAGGCCATCCTCGACGCGATCCGCCAGTCCGGCGCCGAGGCCGTCCACCCCGGCTACGGCTTCTTCTCGGAGAACACCGACTTCGCCCGGGCGATCACGGAGATGGGCGTCACCTTCATCGGCCCGCCGCCCGAGGCCATCGAGGTCATGGGCGACAAGGTCTCGAGCCGCATCGCGGCCCAGGAGGCCGGCGTGGCCGGGGTGCCCGGCACCACGGAGTTCCTGCAGTCCGGCGACGAGGTCGTGGCCTTCGGCGACGAGCACGGCTGGCCGGTGGCCATCAAGGCGGCGTACGGCGGCGGCGGCCGCGGCATGCGCGTCGTGCAGTCGGCCGACGAGGCCCACGCCGCCCTCGAGTCCGCCCAGTCCGAGGCGCTGAAGGGCTTCGGCCGCTCCGAGTGCTACGTCGAGCGCTACCTCACCTGGCCCCGCCACGTCGAGATGCAGATCATCGCCGACACGCACGGCAACACCGTGTGGGTGGGCGAGCGCGACTGCTCGGCGCAGCGCCGCCACCAGAAGCTGGTCGAGGAGTCCCCGGCACCCAACTTCCCCGACGAGATCCGCCAGGCCATGGGACAGGCCGCCGTGGCGGTGGCCGAGGCGTGCGGCTACGTCAACGCCGGCACCGTCGAGTTCCTGTACCAGGACGGCGAGTTCTACTTCCTCGAGATGAACACCCGGCTCCAGGTCGAGCACCCGGTCACCGAGCTGGTCTCCGGCATCGACCTCGTGGTCGAGCAGCTGCGGGTCGCCGCCGGCGAACCGCTGTCGTTCAGCCAGGACGACATCGACCTGCGCGGCCACGCCATCGAGGTCCGGGTCAACGCCGAGGACCCCGCCGAAGGCAGGTTCATCCCCTCCCCCGGTCCCATCGGCAAGCTCGTCCCGCCGCAGGGCAACGGCGTGCGCTGGGACGGCGGCTACGACTCCGGCGACGAGGTCAGCCAGTACTACGACAACCTCATCGGCAAGCTCATCGTGTGGGCCGGCGACCGCGACGCCGCCATCGCCCGCATGCTGCGCTGCCTCGACGAGTTCGTGCTCGAGGGCCCGGCCACCACCATCCCGGCCGCCGAGGCCATCCTCGCCCACGCCGACTTCAAGGCCGGCGAGCACTCCACCAAGTGGGTCGAGGACCGCCTCGACCTCACCGGCGTCACCGGGAGCCCGGCCCCTGCCGGTGACGACGAGGTCGAGAAGATCGAGCGCAACGTCGACGTCGAGGTCAACGGGAAGCGCTTCGCCGTGAAGCTGTTCGTCCCGGCCGACCAGGTCGCCGTGGCGGCAGCAGGCGGCGGCGGGTCGCTCCCGAAGGCCCGCAAGCGCACCAAGGGCACCAGCGGCGCCGCTCCCACGGCCGGCTCCGGCAAGATCGCGGTGCCGATGCAGGGCACGATCGTGAAGCTGAACGTGGCCGTCGGCGACGAGGTCACCGAGGGCCAGGTGCTGTGCGTCCTCGAGGCGATGAAGATGGAGAACAACATCGCCGCCGACAAGGCCGGCACCATCGCCGAGGTCAACATCGAGGAAGGCTCCTCCGTCGGCTCGGGCGACATCATCATCGTCATCGACTAGCGCGCGAATCGGCCTCAAGGCCGCGAGCGGGAACGCCGATGGTCCTCCCATGGGATGGAGCACTCGTGCCCTCGGCGCGCTCGTCGCCGTCGTGGTCTCGCTGACGACCCTCGCCGCCGCACCCGCTGGCGCCGGGGCGGAGCCGGTCTCCCTCGTCGTCGGCATCGACGGCCCGGGCGCGGCCGCCGCGCTGGCCGCCGCCGGCGTGGAGGTCGTCGACGCCATCCCGCCGCTCGGCATCATCGAGGGGCGCGTCGACGCCGTCGCCGCACCCGCCGCCCGGCTCGCCCTCGCCGGCGCCCCCGGCATCTCCTTCGTCGAGGAGGAGCAGGTCGTCACGGCCGAGCTCGTCCCGACCGACACGTACTGGTCCCGGCAGTGGGGTCCCCGCACGATCGGGGCGCCGCAGGCGTGGGACCTCACCACCGGGTCCTCGTCCGTCGTCGTCGCCGTGCTCGACACCGGCGTGAACCCGAACGCCGACCTCGACGGCAAGCTCACCGCCGGCTACGACTTCGTCAACGGCGACGCCGACCCCGCAGACGACAACGGGCACGGCACCTCCGCTGCGGTCGTCGCCGCCGGCGACGCCAACGACGGCGGCGTGGCCGGCATCTGCTGGACGTGCCGCGTGATGCCGGTGAAGGTCCTCGACCACACGGGCACCGGCGGCACCCTCGGCATCGCCAAGGGCATCACGTGGGCCACCGACCGCGGCGCCGACATCATCACCATGAGCCTGGGTGCGTCCACGCAGACCGCCGCGGTGCAACAGGCGGTGGCCTACGCCCGGTCCGCCGGCGTGCTGCTCGTGGCCGCCGCCGGCAACGAGGGCGTCACCACGCCCACCTACCCAGCGGCCGACGCCGGCGTCATCGGGGTGGCGGGCAGCACCGAGCTCGACGGCCGCTACGCCTGGTCGAACCACGGCAGCTGGGTCGACGTGGCCGCACCCGGCTGCAACGGCTCGTTGTTCTCGTCGGGTTCCTACGGCGACTTCTGCGGCACGTCGTCGGCGACGCCGGTCGTGGCCGGCGTGGCTGCGCTCGGCCTGGCGCTCGGAGCCGACGCCGGCACCGTCGAGCAGGCGCTCCTCGCCACCGCCGCACCGGTCACCTGGGTGGCCGCCGGCCGCGTCGACGCCGCCAAGGCGGTCGCCGCCGTCCGGGACGCCCTGTCGGCGCAGCCGCCGGCGACACCGACCGGAGGTGGCACGCCTCCCGCCGACGGCACCACCGCGCCCGTCACCGCCGCCGAGGTCGTCCGCGCTGCGGGCGCCGACCGGGTGGGCACGTCGGTCGCGCTGGCCGCCCAGGCGTTCCCGACGGGCGCCGGCACCGTGGTCCTCGCCCGCACCGACGCCTACGCCGATGCGCTCGCCGCCGCACCGCTGGCCGCCACCCTCGGCGGGCCGGTGCTCCTCTCCCCCGCCTCCGGCCTGCGGGCCGACACGGCCGACGCCATCCGCCGGCTCGGCGCCGACGCGGCCGTGCTGATCGGCGGCACCGGTGCCCTGTCCACCGCCGTCGAGCGCGACCTGGCCGCAGCCGGCGTCACCGACGTCCGGCGCATCGCCGGCAGCAACCGCTTCGACACCGCCCGCCGCATCGCGGTGGAGGTGGGTGGCCGCAGCGCCTACGTGGTCGAGGGCGTGCACGCGTCCGCGGCCCGCGGCTGGCCCGACGCCGTGGCGGTGTCCGGCCTGGCCGCCCTGCAGCGGCGACCGATCCTGCTCACCGCCGCCGATGCCCTCCCGGCGGAGACCTCGGCCGCGCTGCGGGCCATCGACGCCGCCGACGTCACCGTCGTGGGCGGCACCGGCGCGGTGTCCGACGCCGTGCAGCGGACCCTGGCGAGCATGGTCACCGTGCGCCGCGTCGCCGGCGCCACCCGCTACGACACCTCGGCGAAGCTCGCCGCCCTCGCCCTGGCCGCCGGCGGCGACGGCGCCCACGTCTGGCTGGCCACGGGTCGCTCGTGGCCCGACGCGCTCGCCGCCGGCCCGGCCGCCGGCGCACTGGGCGCGGTGCTCCTGCTCGTCGACGGCGCCGACCTCGCCGGCTCCCCGGCCTCGCTGGCGTGGCTCGACGAACGGGATCCGCTGCGGCGCGTGGTGCTGGTCGGCGGGACGGCCTCCCTGTCGTCCGGTGTGGAGTCGAGCATCGCTGCGCTGGGTTCCTGACGCACGCTGACCTTCGACCCTGGGCGCAGGGCGCTCCGGGCCGGTTCGATGGGGGCGACAGCGGACAGGGAGGCGCCGCCATGCCCCACGTCGTCGAGATCACCGAGGTCCCCAGCCGGACGCTGGCGGTCACGACCTTCCACGTCGACCGATCGGAGCTGGGCGCCATGGGCGACCTGATGGGCGCGGCGTTCGGCACCGTGGCGGCCCACCTCGGCGGCGCCGGCGCCGGGCCGGTGGGGCCGGCCGTCGCCTGCTACCGACCCGACGCGTCGGGGTTCGAGGTGTCGGCCGGGTTCGAGATGCACGGGAGCGTGGAGTGCGACGCCCACGTCCAGATCCTCGTGCTGCCGGCCTGCACCGTGGCCCACACGACGCACCTGGGCGGCTACGACACCCTCGCCGACGCCTACGCCGACCTCCGCTCGGCCGCCGAGGCGCGAGGGACGCACCTCCTCGAGGACGTCCCGATGTGGGAGGAGTACTGGAGCGGGCCCGAGACGCCCGAAGCCCAGATCCGCACCGAGGTGTACTGGCCGGTCGACACCGCTCCGGCGGCCGCACCGGCCGCCGACCCCGTCTGAGCGCCGCCCGGCACCGTTCAGGCGCGGTCCTGCCAGGTGCAGATGCAGGCTTCGTTCCCCTCCGGGTCGGCGAGGACCCAGAACGAGGGGGCCTCGTCGTCGCGGACCAGCACGCCGCCGGCTGCGAGGGCGGCGTCGAGGCGCTGCTCGGCGAGGTCGTGGGGCACCCAGACGTCGAGGTGGATGCGGTTCCGCTGCGGCCGCGGCGCGTCCATCTGCTGGAACCACACGGGAGCACCGCTGCCCGCACGGGGGGCGAGGCTGCCGTCGTCCTGCTCGCGGTAGTCGAGGACGGCGGCCCAGAACGGCCGGACGGCGTCGATGTCGAGCGCGTCGATCGCCACCTCGAGGTCGCGGGCGGCGTGCGGGTCGGCCGTGGCGCCCGCCTCCCGGGCGAGCGCCGAGATCGTCCGGGCGAGGTCGACGTCGTGGGTGCTCAGCCCGCCGATGGCGTGGGTCGACAGCCGCACCCCGATGCGCCCCGGCCACCCCATCTCGAGATCGGGGTGGTGGTCGGCCGCCTCGGCGGCATCGGCGATGGCGGCGACGAGGGCGCCGCCGGCCGGGTACGACGGCGCCGTGAAGGTCGCCCGGAGCTCGCCGAGCACGACGCGCCAGTCGTCGAGGCCCTCCAGCTCGGTGATCTCCTGCGCGGTGACCGGTGTGTACGCCATGTCCGCCAGTGAAGCACCGGCGGCGGCGGTCAGTCAGCGGCTTCGGCGAGGGCCTCGGCGAGGCTCGGGTGCACCATCAGGCTGTCGACGATGTCCTCGACCTTCAGCCCCGCCGTCACCGCGAGGGCGATGACCGAGATGAGCTCGGCCGCGTGCCGGCCCACGATGGAGCCGCCGAGGACGACGCCCGTGGCCGGGTCGGAGATGATCTTCACGAAGCCGCGAGGGGCGTTGTTGATGAGCGCCTTGGCCGTGGTCGAGAACGGCACCTTGGTGACGCGGATCTTGCGGCCCTCGGCGAACGCGTCGGCCTCGGCGAGGCCCACGTCGGCGATCTCCGGCTCGGTGAAGATGGCCGAGGCCGCCTTGTCGTAGTCGAGGTGCCGGTGCTCGCGGGTGTGCAGCCCCATGACGTGCTCGGCGATCTTGCGGCCCTGCATCGACGCCACCGACGACAGCGGCAGCCGGCCCGAGAGGTCGCCCGCCACGTAGATGTGCGGCACGTTGGTCTGCAGGTGGTGGTTGTTGTCGATGTAGCCCCATTGGTTGACCTGCACGCCGGCCGCCTCGCAGCCGAGGCCCTCGCTGTTCGGGATCGAGCCGATGGCGAGCAGCGCGTGGCTGCCGGTGGCCACGCGGCCGTCGTCGCACAGCACCCGCACGCCACCGTCGTCGGTGCGCTCGATGCCCTCGGCCCGGGCGCCCATGTAGAGCTTGACGCCCCGGTTGATGAACTCCTGCTCGAGCGCCGCCGCGACCTCGGGGTCCTTGTTCGGGAGCACCTGCTGGCGGGACACGATGAGCGTCACCCGGCAGCCGAACGCCGCGAACATGTGGACGAACTCGACGCCGGTGACCCCGGAGCCCACGACGATGAGGTGCTCGGGCAGCTCCTTGGGCGGGTAGGCGTCGCGCGTCGTCAGGATGCGGTCGCCGTCGGGCTGGGCCCAATCGGGGATGCGGGGCCGCGAGCCGGTGGACAGCAGGACGGCGTCGGCGTGGACGCGGACCTCGCCCTCGGCGGTCTCGGCCACGACCTCGTGGGGGCCCACCATGCGGCCGGTGCCCCGGATGACCCGGACGCCCTGGCTGTCGAGCAGGGCGCACACCTGGCTCTCCAGCCGGTCCTCGATCGACTGGATGCGGTCGCGCAGGGCGGCGAAGTCGAGCTGGGCCGTGACGTCGGTGAGGCCCATCTCCTCGCTGAGGTTCACCTGGTTCAGGGACGAGCCGGTGGCGATCATCGCCTTCGAGGGGATGCAGTCCCACAGATGGGCGGCGCCCCCGACGATGTCCCGCTCGATCACCGTGACGTCGGCGCCGAGCTTGGCGGCGTGGGTGGCTGCCGCGTGCCCGCCGGGACCGCCGCCGATGATCACGAAGCTGAGCGCCATGTCCCGGATGGTACCGAGGCCTGCCGGCCGATCAGCCGGTGGGACCGTGAACGGACGGTGACCTACTCCGCGCTGCGGGCGATGCGCACGAGGCGGTGGTCGGGGGTGAACAGCCGCCGGGTGACCCCGGTGCCGATCACGACGACGTTGATCGCCACCGCCCCGAGGATGAGGAACATGATGGCGGCCTGCACCCGGACGGCGTCGACGGGGTCGACGCCGGCGAGGATGAGGCCGGTCATGGCACCGGGCAGGAAGACGAGCCCGACCGCCTTCGTCGTCTCGACCTGCTGCGTCATGCCGGAGCGCAGCGCGGAGCGGAGCGACGGACGGGACGCCTCGGTCCAGGGCTGGCCGAGCGCGAGCCGGGCCTCGACATCGGGTCGCTTGTCGGCGAACTCCTCGAGGATGCGCCGCCCGGTGAGCACCGTGGACGTCATGGCGTTGCCCACCATCATCCCGCCGACCGGGACGATGGCGCGAGCCTCCACCGGGAAGATGCCGAGCCCGAAGATGACGGCGACCGTGGCGCCCGTGGAGGCGCCGAGGGCGGCGAGTGCCAGGGGCAGCACGCCGGGCACCTCCGGCGCCCGTCGCGACACGGTCCAGGCGGCGAACAGCACCATGAACACCAACCAGGCCCAGGCGTAGGCGATCGGTTGGTCCGGATCGATCACCACGGTGAGCACGTAGCCGACCGCCAGGAGCTGGGCCAGCGCCCGCACCGTGGCGACGACCACCTCCTTCTCGAGTCCCAGCCGGCGCCACACCGAGATGGCGAGCGTCACCGCGATCAGCAGCAGCGAGGCGGCGAGGCCCCACCAGCCGACGTCACCCTCGGCCATCGGTCACCTCCTCGCCGCCGGCGTCCTGCTCGCCGTCGGCCTCCTCGTGGTCGTGGTCGCCGGCCTCGCCCGCCAGGTAGTGGGTGGCCTGGTGCTCGTCGGCCAGCCGGCCCCGCACCAGGACGATGCGGCGGTCGGCGATGCGATCGGCCTGGTGGAGGTCGTGGGTCACCCACAGCACGGGCATGCCGGCGTCGGCCAGGGCCCGGCCGAGCTCCTCGAGCTCCTTGGTGGCGGTCGGATCGAGCGCCGAGGTGGGCTCGTCCATGAGGAGCACGTCGGGCCGGGTGATGAGCGTGCGGGCCAGGCACGCCCGCTGCGCCTCGCCGCCGGAGAGCGAGTCGCCGTCGCGGTCGAGGAACGAGGCGGGCAGCGCCGCCCGGTGGAGCACCTCGACCATGGCGGGCTCGTCGGCGTCGGGGTCGGCGACGAGGAGGTTGGCGCGCACCGTGCCCGGGAACAGCGTCGGCCGCTGGAACACCATGCCCACGTCACGCCGCAGCTCGAGCGGGTCGATGTCGTCGAGCGGCCGGCCCCGGAACCGGACCTGCCCGCTCGTCGGCACCTCCAGCCGGTTGCACAGCCGCAGCAGCGTCGACTTGCCGGCACCGGACGCGCCGAGCAGACAGGTCACCGACCCGCCGTCGGGGATCGAGCAGCTGACGTGGTCGAGCACGACGGTGTCGCCGAAGCGCACCAGCACGTCGTCGAACTCGAACAGGTCCACGGCGGCCAGTATCACGGGTTCGCCGTCGTCGCAGCGGTCACCGGGGTGGCCTCGCGTGGGCGCGGGTGGCACGAGGACGACCAGGACGTCGCGGCTCCATCCGAGGCATCAGCGGGCGCGCCGGTGACCCGACCGGGAGCGGGTCAGGTCGGGTCGCCTGGCGTGCTGGTCGGACCGGGGCGGGAGGCGTGGGACGAGGTGGGAACGAACCGCGGATGGGCGGACCAGAGCGTGCCGCCGCGACAGCTCGGTCCGGCGCAGCGGGCGAGCGGCCCGCTGGTTCAGGGAGGGTCGCCGCGGGTGTCGGGGAGCGGTGCCGGTCGGCCGGTCCAGTGGGTGCCGTGGGGGTCGATGGCGATCCAGTGGCCGTCGTGGATGATCAGTCGCCAGCCGTGGTGGTGAAGCAATCGGTGGTGGAACCGGCACAGCATCGCCCCGTTCGCGGTTCGCGTCGGGCCGCCGTGTTGTCGGTGGTGGACGTGGTGGATGTCGCAGTGCCGGGGCGGGCGTCTGCAGCCGGGGAAGACGCAGCCTTGGTCGCGGGCGGCGATGGCGCGTCGTTGCTTGCGGGACCACTGTTCGGCGGCGTCGTTGGCGTCGAGGAGCCGGCCCTTGCCGTTGAACAGCACGGCGGTGAGCGTGCTGTCGCAGAGGAGCTGTTCGGCGGC
>DASTYO010000118.1:0-4474 GCA_035764875.1 Acidimicrobiales bacterium
GGAGGTCTCCCCAGAAGCTGGCGATGCGGGCGAAGCGGCCGTCCGCCGCCAGCTCGGCGACGTCGAGGCCGACGACCACCGGGGTGCCGTCCGCTGCGTCGAGCCGCCAGCCGAAGCGCAGCTGGTCGCCGTGCTGGTCGATGCCGGTGGTGCGCTCGATGGTGAAGCCCGGGTATGCGCCATGGACGTTGGCCAGCATCCCGGCGAGCTCGGCGTGGCCGATCGCATCGGCGAGCGGGTCGACGTGGCGGCCCCCGTCAGCGAAGGCGCGCCGCACGAGCTCGGCACGCCCGTGGTCGTCGGTGGCACGCCACATCTCGAAGTAGGTGTCGACCAGCTGGGTGGTCTCCTGGGTCTGCACGGTGTCGGTCACGGTCCGTCCTCCTGGTTCGTGGATCGTGCCCTCACCATGACGGCCGCCCGGAGGCGGATCGATCACCTGGGAGGTAGTGACGCTGCCGCGAGACGGTGGCGCTCAGGGGATGGCCCCGAGCTCCTTCAGCTCGATGATGCGGTCCCAGTCGTGGCCGAGCTCGAGCACGACCTCCTCGGTGTGCTGGGCGAACTCGGGCGCCGTCGACCGGGGCGCCCACGGCGTGCCGGCGAAGTCGATGGGCGTCGACACCATCCGGACGGGCTCGCCACCCTCGACGGGCACGGACACGAAGCCGCCCGCCGACTCGGCGAGCGGGTCGTCCACCACCTCGTGGGGCAGCTGCACGGGCGCCCACCACACGTCCTCGCGCTCGAAGATCGGCGCCCACTCCTCCAGCGACCGGGTGGCGAACACCTCGTTGAGCATCCGCACCAGCTCGGCGCTGTGCTCGAAGCGCGCCGCCAGCGAGGAGAACCGCGGGTCGTCGGCCCATGCCTGACGATCGACGGCGCGCAGGACGTCGGGCCAGTGGCGGTCGCCCTGCAGGCCCAGCATCCAGAAGCGCTTGCCGTCGGCGGCCTCGTACGCGCCGATCATCGGGTTGGGGGGCTCGGCCACCGAGATCGGCACCGTCGGCGCGCCCAGGCGGGCGGCCATGCTGATGTCCCAGCCCACCATGTACATGCCGATGCGGATGAGCGACGTCGAGACGAGCTGCCCCTCTCCCGTCCGCTCCCGGGCGAACAGCGCAGCGCTCACCGCACCGGCGATGGCGAGGCCGGCCATGTGGTCGCCCATGCCGCCGCGCTGGTACGGCAGCGGCCGCCCGTCCGGCGTCAGCGCCGCCGCCACGCCGGCCCGGGACCAGAACGCCCCCACGTCGTACGCGGCCCGGTCGCGGCCCTCGCCCTCGATGCCGTAGCCGGACACGTGCGCGTAGACGAGGCGGGGGTTGCGGGCGAGCAGGGTCTCGTGGTCGAGCCCGGCCCGGGCGAGGGCGCCCGGGCGGGCGTTGGAGATGAACACGTCGGCACCGTCGAGCAGCTCGGCGGCCAGCTCGCGACCCTCGGGCACCGACAGGTTGAGCCCGATGCTGCGCTTGTTCCGGTTGTCGAGCTCGAACGGCGGGTTGATGCCGTCGGCGATGCCGGAGAGCAGGCCGCGGAACGGGTCGCTCTCGGGCGGCTCGATCTTGACGACGTCGGCACCCCAGTCACCCAGGATGGCTGCGCCCGCCGGGCCGGCGACCCACATCCCGAGCTCGACGACCTTGATCCCCTCCATCGGCCCTGGCATGCCGGGACTCTAGGAGGCCGGTTCGCCTACCGCCTGGACCTGCGCTGAGCCGACGGGCGTGGATCAGCGCACGACCTCGGGCGGCGGCGAGACCCGGGTGACGGTGTAGCCGCCGCCCGCCAGGGCGGTGCTCCACGACGAGAGGCGGAACGCCTGGGTGGGCGCCAGCGCGTCCCGCGGCCGGACGTACAGCTCGGCCCAGTCGTCGGGGGCGACCATGATGTGCCACGACAGCCCGATCTCCACCTCCTCGGTGAACCAGGCGTAGTGGCTCACCACGAGGAGCCCGGCCACGGGCGTGCCCCCCGTGAGGCCCGCCCGGTCGGCGGGCAGGCCCGGCACCTGCCCGGCGAGCTCCTCGAGGAACACGTCGGCGATGTCGAGCGCCGTGGGTTGCAGGTCGTCGACGCCCGGGGTCGCGGTCGCCGCCACCGTGGTGGTGCGCACCACTCCGTCGCGGTGCCCGGTGATCGTCACGGAGATGGGCTCGTCGCCGACGACGGCCGGCACGTCGATCCACACCTCGGCGACGTCGCCCGGCTGGATCACCGCCGGCTCGATCTCCACCGACGCGTCCGACGGCACGGCGGTGGCGCGCAGCTCGATGGCGACGCCGGGCTCCCCGGACGCCGTCACGAGCGCGAGCGGCCGGTGGCCGGGGAAGAGCCGCTGGACGAACTGGGGGCTGGATCGCAGCTCGAACGGGCCGCCTTCCACCAGCAGCTCGGACATCTGCAGCGCGACCCCTGACGACACCGCCGCCGTCCCACCCGCCACGTAGACCTCGAGGAGGTGGAGGCCGAGGTGGTCGGCGGTGGGTGCTGCGAGCGCCGACGGCGGGGTGAGCAGGACGGGCGCGCCCTGCGCACCGAGGAGCGGCACGAGGGCCAGCGCGTCGGCGAAGTCCGCCCCGCTCGCCACGCCGACGACGTGGGGGACGCCGAAGAACCGGGACACCACGCGGTTGGCGGTGTCGTACCGGTCCGTCCCGACGATCGTCTCCGCGCCCGGAGCCGCCAGCGCCGCGGGGCCGCCGACGGCCACGTGGCCCGAGCCGACATCCAGCAGGTACTCACGGCTGACGGCGGGAAGTTGCGCACCGGCGGTGAGGATCACGGCCTGGCCGGACTGGATCGCGGCGGCGCCGGCCACGAGGGCGTCCGGGAAGCGCAGGCCGTCGGCCAGGATCGCGGGCGGGGATCCGAGCAGCTGCGCAGCCGCGACCGCGGTGTCGAACCGCGTGGCACCGGCGATCCGCTCCACCTCGAAGCCCGACGAGCGGACGGCGGACTCGACCTCCACGGACACCGCGCCCGGACCGCCCACGATGGTGACCGTCGCCGCCGGCTCGAGCAGCCGCTGGAGCTCGTCGTCCACGGCGCCGACCTCGGCACCGACCAGGAGCACGGGGCCACCGACCATCGCTGCGACCGGCCCGGCCACGATGCCGTCCGCGAACGAACGGGCGCTGACCAGGACCGCGCCGGATGCCCCGTCGGGGAACGCCGCTCTGGACACCGCGACGGCCGTGCCGACGCGATCGCGCCCCGCCAGGCGGGTCAGCGGCACGGTCCTCGTCGTGGGCCACGAGGCGAGGAAGGCGCCCGGCTCCGATCCGGAAGCCGTCGCGAACACGACCCGATCGCCCTCGACGGCGATGCCACCGACACCCCAGCCGGCAGCTTCGAGCTGGACCTCCCATGCCGGCTCGCCCGTCGAGGCGTCGTGCTTGCGGACGAAGCCGTCGGGCCCGTCGGCACCGCCGGCGGCGAACACGTCACCGGCCGGGCTCAGAGCGAGGGCCCACACGGGTTGACCGCACCCGCAGGACGGGTCCACGTTGCCGGTGGAGGTCCACCTCGGCACCAGGTCCCGGGTCCACTGCGACACCACGGTGTCCGTGGCCTCGCCCCAGCGCATGCCGGTGGCCGCCACCGCCGTGTCGCTCACGGCCAGCTGCATCGGCTCGGCCCAGCCCGCGAAGTCGACCTCTCGGGTGCCGGCGGGTCCGGTGCGTCGGACGAACCCGCGCCCTCCGTCGTCGGACCGCTCGGCGCCCAGCACGTACACGTCGTCGCCGGCGGTCGCCACGTCCCACAGGTCGGTGCCGGCCTCCTGCCGCGCGGACAGCAGCGAGCCCGTCGAGCTGTAGGTGCGGAGGAAGCCGGTTCCGGCGGACGAGCCGACCACGTGCACCTGTGACGCGGAGACCGCGATGCCGAACCCGCCCTCGAGGTCCTCGGTGCCGCTGTACTGATCGCCCCACAGCACCGTCCCGTCCGGCGAGTACTTGCGGACGACCACGTCGGAGTACCCGCGCACCGGTGCGTGGAGGTCCTGCTGGGTGACGCCGGTGACGTAGGCCGCGCCATCGACGTCGACCGCGACCGCGTAGAAGCCGTTCTCGCCGTTGTCGTCCGCACCGCCGAACTGGTCGGCCCAGAGCAGCGCTCCTGACGGGCTGACCTTGGCGATGTAGCCGTCCACCTCGCCCTCGCTCGTCGAGCCCGGGAACGCCCCGAACGTGTACCCGACCACGAACGTGTTCCCCGCCGAGTCGCGCGCCATGTCGAACACGCGCTCGTTGCCCGGACCGGTGCCGAAGGGCACGAGCTCCTCGAACCGCTCGTCCGCCCCCGCCGTGGGCCAGGGCCCGAGCAGCACGAGCGCAGCGAGCGCCGCCGCTGGCCGCACCTTCCTCATGGGACGACCTCCATCCCGCCACCGCCCGCCCGCCGCGGCGGACGCTCGGGGTGATCATCCGCCCGCACGGCCTCTGCTGGCAGGGCCCAGGGTCACATG
>DASTYO010000119.1:0-7422 GCA_035764875.1 Acidimicrobiales bacterium
CGACCGGGAGACCTCGTTCTTCCACGAGGACTTCAACGAGCTCCGGGCCACCGGCTTCCTCTCGGCTGCCGTCCCCACGTCGCTCGGCGGCTCCGGTCTCGGTCTCGATGGCTACAGCCAGCTGCTGCGTCGGCTGGCGTACGTCGCACCGGCCACGGCGCTGGCGGTGAACATGCACATCTACTGGACCGGCGTGGCCACCGACCTCGCCCGGAACGGCGACGACTCGCTGCGCTGGATCCTCGACGAGGCGGCGAAGGGGAAGACCTTCGCGGCGCTGCACGGGGAGGCCGGCAACGACATCTCGCTGCTGCTGTCGACGGCGAGCGCGGTGCGGGCCGACGGAGGCTGGACGATCAACGGGCACAAGATCTTCGGCAGCCTCTCACCGGTGTGGGACTACGGCGGCTTCCACGCCATGGACACCAGCGATCCGGAGGCACCGGTGGTGGTCCACGGCTTCGTGCCCCGCGACACCGCGGGCCTGGCCATCGTGGAGACCTGGGACACGCTCGGCATGCGGGCCACGCAGAGCCACGACACGCTCCTCGACGACGTCTTCGTGCCGGACGAGCTCGTGGTCCGGGCCTGCCCGCCGGGCTTCGCCGGCGCCGACCTGTTCCACGTGGCGATCTTCGCCTGGGCGCTGATGGGCTTCGCGTCCGTGTACCACGGCGCCGCCCGTCGGGCCTTCGACATGACCATCGAGGGGATGCCGAAGCGCATGTCGATCGCCCACGTCCGGTCGATGGCCCACCACCCCGAGGTGCAGCACAACGTCGCCGAGATGCGCATCGCGCTCGACGCGAGCGAGGCGCTGCTCGACCGCATCACCAGCGACTGGACCAAGGGCGTCGAGCACGCCGACTGGCCGGTCCGGATCGTCGTGGGACGCCACCGCATCATCAACGAGTCGTACGACATCGTCGACCGGGCGCTCGACCTCACCGGCGGGGCCGGCGTCTTCAAGCGCAACCGGATGGAGCAGCTGTTCCGCGACGTGCGGATGGGCCGGTTCCACCCGGGGAACACGCTCCTCGCCCACGAGATCATCGGGAAGCTCTGCCTCGGCATCGACCCGGACGATCCCCAGCGCTGGGGCTGACCGACCGACGAGGCGCCGGCGGCGGCCTCGGGCGTCCCGGGCGCGCAGCAGCGCGCCCGGGACCGCGTGGGTCTCCGGGCACGCCGGCGGGATCAGGCCGCGGTGCGCAGCATCCGCGTCCAGTTCGGGGTTTGGCCCTCAGTCGGCGAGGCGGGCCGCTCAGCTCCCAGCCGCGGCGACGTCGGCCCACGTCGGGAACCGCCAGTCCACCGGCTCGGCGACGCCGCGCACGGCCCGGCACCGACCGGTCCCCTCGGTCACCGCGAGGTCGAGTGCCTGCTCGGCGATGGTCTCGGGAGCGATGAGCGCGACGCCGAGCGAGGCCACGTCGGCGCCGCCGGTGGCCTGCGCGGTCATCGGCGTGTCGACGATGCCTGGGCACACGGCGTCGATGGTGATGCCGCGGCCCGCGAGGCTGGGGGCGACCGCCCGGACGAAGCCGGTGACCGCCTGCTTGGTCATCGTGTAGACGGGGTTGCCCTCGAAGGCGATGATGCCGGCGATCGAGGCGGTGACGACGATGGCGCCTCCGCCCCGGGCGTCCAAGGCCGGCACCACCGCGCGGGTGCCCAGCACCACGCCGTCGATGTTCGCCGAGACCGTGGCCCGGTACAGGTCGAGGGGCAGCTCGTCGATGGGACCGTTGAACCCGTAGAGGCCGGCGTTGAGGTAGGCGACGTCGACGCCGTCGTGCACGGCGAGGGCGGCGCTCCAGACCTCCGGATCGGCGACGCTGCCGGACACCGCCGTCCCGCCGACCTCGGCCGCGGTGGCCTCGGCGGCGTCGCCGTCGAGGTCGACGGCCACCACCGCCGCGCCCTCGGCGGCGAAGAGCCGTGCCGCGGCCCGGCCGATGCCGGATCCCGCGCCGGTGACGATGGCGTGCTTGCCTCGGAGTCGCATCCGGCGAGACTAGGAGCGAGGCGCAACCGCCTCGGCGACCGACCGGGCGAACGTCCTCGCCCGCGCCAGGTCGGCCCCGTCGGGGTGGCCGCGGTTCACGCCCCCCACCACACGCAGCGGCAGCCACGTGTCCCACCCGCGGCAGCTGAACGTGTCGATCACGTCGTACCCGCGTCGGGTGAGCGCCTTGTCGAGCGAGCGGGTGTAGGGCAGCCCGGGGAAGCCGGAGCTGCCGCTCGTCGCGAACGTGAACGCCTTGGTCCCGCCGCCGTCGGGCAGCCGGTCGACCAGGTCGAGCAGCCGCCGGTGCGGACGCATGTAGAAGATGCCCGAGCCGAAGCCCACCAGGTCGTGGTCCGGGACGTCCTCGGGCCGCACGTCCTCGGGCTCGACGACCCGTGCCCCCAGCTCCTCGGCGAGCGCGTCGGCCACCTTGCGGGTGTTGCCGTGGGACACGGACACGCACACGATCAGCGTTCTCATCGCCATCCCTCCTCGATGGTTCCGATGGATCTCGGCGGCTCTCCTCCCTCAGGTGCGGGGTTCCAGCGACGTGAGCCGCAGCGTGAACCGCTCCGTGTACGTGGCGGTCCCGACCGGGCTGTCGGAGCGCGTCTCCACCGTCGACGAGCGCTCGACCAGGAGCCCGTCACCGGTCCGCAGCCAGTAGTCGTCGCTGCTCGGGCCGTCGTCGCCGCCGGTGGCCTGCTCGGTGACGCGCAGGTGCACGGTGTCGACCCGCTGGCCGCCCACGGTGCGCGCCTCGAGCTCGACGACCTCGGCCGTGCCGGTGAGGAGCGTGTCACCCGAGTCGCAGGAGGTGGTCCACGTGTCACCGACCTCCGGCTCGGCGGGGAACAGCAGGTAGCCCGCCTCACAGGTGAAGTCTGCGTCGTCGGAGATGCCGAAGAACTCGTGGTGGGTGCGCAGCGATCTTCGCTCGCGCCCGGCGTCGGTCGTGCACACCTCCTCCTCGTCCCACCGCTCGTCGAGCGGCGCCCAGCGCTGGGTCAGCCCGCATGCCGTGTGGCGGATCGTCACCGTCGTCTCCACCGGGTAGCCGTGGGTGGACCCGCCGAGGATGTCGATGCGCTCGTCGCCCTCGGTCGCGTAGACGTAGACGCCCTCGGCGGGGAGCTGCCGAGCGGGTGCCGTCGTCGTGCTCGAGGTGGCGTCTCCGTCGTCGCGGTAGCGCTCGACCGCCTCCTCGACGTCCACCGGCGTGGCGGAGTCGCTGAGCACCACGTACGCGATCCCTCCGGCGGCGAGCAGGACGACCACGCCCGCTCCGACGAGAACGCGCCTGGTCCAGCGGCGCATCACCCGCCCCCCGGCTCCTCGTCGGGGTGCTCGACCATGCGCTGGAAGTCGGCCAGCGCGTGCGCGGCGTACAGCCCGTCCTCGACCCGCTCGTCGTAGGTGAACTTCATCGAGGCGGTGCGCACCACGACCGGCGACCCACTCACCGCCTCGACGCTCTCGTGGGCCCGGCCGAGGACGCCGAACACCGGGATGGTCCCGTACTCGTAGAGGTGGTGGTAGGCGCTGTCGAGGCCGACGCTCCCCAGGTTGGTGACGAACGCGCTGGCGAAGAACGGGTCACCGTCGATGAAGGCGCGCGGCAGCAGGTTGCGGGCGTTGGCGGCGCTCGCCACGCGCACGATGCTCCGACGGACGGCCGGTGGCGTGCGGAGGAACAGCTCGAGCTCGCGGTCGGCGAGGCCCTGCGCGCCGTGGCGGCTCGCGGTGACCGCTCCGTGCAGGTCACGGACGAGGTCGACGAAGGGCTGCTGCGGGTCGAACCGGTGCTTGACCTCGAGCAGGGTGCCCTCTTCGGTGAGCTCGGACTTCACCGTGAAGGCGATCGTGATGTCGTCGCGCTGGTAGAGCCGGCCGCCGCTCACGAACCGGTTGACCCGCGGATGCCGGTCGAACATCCGGGCCAGCGACCAGAGCACCACGTCGAACAGCGTGGGGTGCAGCTCGGGGTGCTGCGCCCGGATCGCGGCCAGGTGGCGCTCGGTGCCCTCGATCCGGAGCCGCTGCTCGAAGTACACCGCCGATCCGTTGCGGGTGGGCATCAGGGCCGGCATGAACCGCCGGTAGCCGGGCGCATCGTCCGCCACGGCGCCGTCGGGGCGTCTCCGTGAACGCACGGGTCAAGCGTCGCGAGCCGTCACGGCTCCGGCCAGAGGAGAAGGTCACGCCCCCGTCGACGGGACCCGCCGGGCGAGGAAGTCGTCCACGGCCGAGGCCATCTCCGCCGGCTGCTCCACGGGCAGGTAGTGCGTCCCGCCGGGCAGCAGGCACAGCTCCGCGCCCGGGATCGCCGCAGCGACGGCCTCGAGCGTGGTGACCGGGAGGAACAGGTCAGCCGTGCCGCCCACCACCAGCGTGGGCACGCGGAGCGAGCCCAGCCGTTCCCACGCGTCGTGCCGGCCCATGGCCCGGATGGTGCGCATGTAGGCGCGCCAGTCGAGGCGGCCGAAGTCGTGCGCGAGGTCGCCGAACACGTCCACGTCGACGCGGTCGCCGAGGACCCCGAGGGCCCGCAGCGCCCGCGTGGCGGGGCCGGGCGCCGCGGTCACGGCGCGCATCAGCGCCCCGAACGGGAGGGCCCCCGCCTCGACGGCGCGCGTGAGCGGGGGGACGAGCCGCCGGCTGGCGGTGGTGTGGAAGACGCCGGCCAGGGGATCGCCGGGCGCTCCTGCCACGAGCACGAGGGCACCGACGTCCTCCGGGTGCTCCAGCGCGTGCGCCACGACCACCTGCACGCCCATGCTCCAGCCGACCAGCACGGCCGGCCCGTCGCCGAGCCAGTCGAGCACCGCGGTGAGGTCTCCGGCGTGGTCCTCGACGGTCACGGCGTCGGGCCGGGCCGGGGGACCGGAGCGGTAGAGGCCGCGGTAGTCCCACGAAGCGATGCGCCGTCCGGCGCCGAACCGCTCGAGGAACGGCTGCCACGCCCGCAGCGAGCCGCCGAGGCCGTTGGCGAGCACGACGAGCAGGCCGTCGCCCCTGACCTGCACGGCCAGCTCCGTGCCGTCGTGGCTGCGGAGCCGCGTCTCGGTCCATGCGGTGGGCACGGGCCCAGGACACCACGCCCTGGGCCCGCTGACCATCCTCAGCGCACGTCGCGCTGCACCACCTGCAGGGTCACGGTGTCGTTCAGCAGGCTGTCGGAGTCGAGCGT
This sequence comes from Acidimicrobiales bacterium, assembly GCA_035764875.1. Classification (GTDB taxonomy): domain Bacteria; phylum Actinomycetota; class Acidimicrobiia; order Acidimicrobiales; family Salinilacustritrichaceae; genus Salinilacustrithrix. The sequence continues at coordinate 5,202 of DASTYO010000119.1, forward strand.
GTCGGGGTCGGAAAGCGCCCGGGTGCCCACGATGCGCACCGTGAGCTCCGCTCGCTGCGCCGCGGTGAGGCCGGCCAGGTCGACCTTGGCCGACTGGGCGCCGATGCCGACCTGCTCGTGCGTGGCGAGCACGTTGCCCTTCGCGTCCTCGATGGTGACCGAGTACTCGAACAGGCCGAGGTCGGCGCCGAGCACCGCCTCCGACGGGTGGACGATGGTGGCCCGCACGATGTCGACGCCCGGCTGCGGGTTGATCGTGTAGGTCCGAGCGTCGGTGCCGTAGGTGGCGCGGGGAGCGTCGTAGGTCCAGAAGTCGCTCCGGACCACGGCGGCGGCCTGGATCAACGCGGCGTCGCGCTTCGCCTGCAGCCCGTCCAGCTTCTTCAGCTCGGCCGGCGAGCGGACGAGCTCCACGGCCCGGGCCAGGTCGACGCGGCCGTAGCCCACCTGCCAGAACGGGGCTTGGCCGCCCTCCTCGGTGGCGACCGGCCGGGCGGTCACCTGCATGGCGGCCTGGAGCTGCCGCGGCGTCAGGGCGGGGTTGGCCTCGAGCAGGACGGCGGCGGCGCCGGCCACGTGGGGCGACGCCATCGACGTCCCCGACGCGGTGGTGTTCTCGCCCGGGGCGCACGGACCGACCGCGGCGCCGGCGGTGTCGCACGACGACGAGATGTCCACACCGGGGGCGGCGACGTCGGGGTGGACGAGGCCGACGCGCCTGTCGGTGAAGATCGTGTGGCCCTCCGGACCGATCGTCACGCCGTCGGAGTTGTCGAACCGGAAGCCGTTCGAGGAGAAGCTGCCCCGCACGTGGTCGACCGTCTCGGCCGCCACGGACACGACCCACGGCGCCTGCGAGAACGGGTTGAGCGTGCCCTCGCCCTCGCCGTCTCCCGAGTTGCCGGCGGCGAACACGACGAGCGCGCCGTTGTCGGCGGTGGCCTTCGTGGCGACCGCCACCGGGTTGCGCGGGTCGAACTGCGCGTAGGAGTTGCCCCACGAGTTGTTGATGACGTCGACGCCCCACATGTCGGGCTGGTCGAGCAGGTGGTCGTAGGCCGTCACGACCGCGGTCGTGAAGAGGACCTCGCCCACGCCGATGCACACGAGCTCGGCGTCGGGCGCCACGCCGAGGTGGTCGGGTGACGTGGTGCCGTCGGCCGCGATGATGCCGGCGACGTGGGTGCCGTGGCCCGAACCGAGGTCGGTGTTCTGGTACGGGCCCTCCTCGATCGGGACGGCGATCGTGTTGTGGGAGTCGACCCGGCCGTTCGCGTACTCGGGGCTGACCACCTTCACGTTGTGGGTGACGTGGTCGGCCAGGTCGGGGTGGGAGGCGTCGCAGCCCGAGTCGACGACCGCGACGGTGACCCCCTCGCCGGTGAGGCCGGCCTTGCGCACCGCCGCCGCTCCCATGGCGTCGGAGGATGCGGTGTCGAACCACTGCAGCTGCTCGTCGGGGTACACGTCGTCGGCGATGCCCGTCGCGACGGCGGCCTCCATCGCCGTCACCGGACCGCGCACGAGCGCGAGGGGCAGGTGCTCCATGAGCTGCACCTCCAGGCCGAGCGCGGCCAGGGCGTCGCCGACCGCGCTGGTCGGCACGGCGTCGAGGGTGGCGATGGCGGTGGTGGCGTCGGTCGTGGATGCCAGCAGGCGGTCGAGGCCCGGCGTCGCCTCGGCTGCGACCGGATCGGCCTCCAGCAGCGGCAGGTCGGCGAACGCCGGAGCGGCGGTCGCGGCGAGGGCGACCGCCAGGGCGGCGATCAGGGAGCGTCTCGTTCGGTGCACTTCGTCTCCTCGGTGGGCGTCTGGCTGGCGGCAGGATCTGTCGATCGCCGTGACACAGCGCGATCTGCGCACCCCGAGGGTTCGGTGCCGGGCGGTCGGTCTCCTCCTGAGCGGCGGGTGACAGCCGTCCCACGTCGTGCCGGCAGGGCACCATCCGGAAGCCACGCTGGCCACGTGCGCCGACGACGACCTCACCGACGCTGACGTCGTCGGACCACCAGCGGGTCTCGACCTTCCTTGCGTCGGGGGCCGACGCGTCAGAGGTCGAGTTCGCTGGCCCCCTGAGCTCCGGCCGCGGCGACCACACTGGGCCCGGTTCTCGATCGGCGAACAGCGCGTCCTCGATGACCTCCGATCGATGCAGCGTCTGCCCGTCCGTTGGCGGCGTACTCCTCGAGGCCGTGAGTAGGTTTCGCACGATGATGCTCGG
>DASTYO010000120.1:0-8957 GCA_035764875.1 Acidimicrobiales bacterium
GGCGGAGCCGGCGGCCGAGCCGGCCGACACCGGGCACGCCGCCGACCCGCCGGCACCGGCGGCCGACGTCGCCGGCAAGGCGGTCATCGAGATCGAGATGGTCGACTACGCGTACGCACCGGACACCGTCGACATCCGGGCCGGCGTGCCCGTCGTCTTCCGCTTCACGAACACCGGCAACGTCCCGCACGAAGCGATGGTCGGTGACATGCACCAGCAGGAGGAGTTCGAGGCCGAAGGGGACCACGACGCAGACGACGGCCACCACGGGGACGTGATGGCGGTCATGGTGCAGCCGGGCGAGACGGCCGACCTCGAGGTCGTCGTCGCCGAACCCGGCACGACGTACATGGCCTGCCACATCCCCGGTCACTACGAGCGGGGTCAGATCGCCACCATCAACGTGGCGGCCTGATCGGCGCCGACGGTCGGGAGGAGGGACGAAGATGGGCGAACGGCGAGAGGTGATCGAGCCCGAGGAGCCCTGGGAGGCGCAGGACCCGGGCGACCCGGCCGCACCGGGGCAGCCCCGTCTCCTCACCCGGCGGGAGGTGACCGGAGCGCTGGCGGGCTGCGCCGCCGGCGCGCTCGTCCTCGGCGGCCTCCACCGCAGCCGCTTCGCCGACCCGACGTCCGGGGGGACGGCGGCACAGGCCGCCGGCGACCCGGACGGCGTCGCGGATGCCGAGGCCACACCGGTCCGGTACGGCATGGTGCTCGACCTGACGAGGTGCGACGGGTGCCTCGCCTGCGTCGAGGCGTGCCGCGACGAGAACGGCCTCTCCGACGGGGTGCTGTGGCCCTACGTGTTCGCCTATCGGGAACCCGACGACGATCGCACGGCGTTCCTGCTCCGCGTCTGCCAGCAGTGCGCCGACGCCCCGTGCATCAAGGTGTGCCCCACCACTGCTCGGCACCGGCGCCCGTCGGACGGCCTCGTGCTCACCGACTACGACCTGTGCATCGGCTGCCGGTACTGCGAGGTCGCCTGCCCCTACGGCGTCAACTACTTCCAGTGGGGCGACCCGGAGACCTACGGCGGCGAGTTCGAGGGCGACCGCCGTGACGCCCGGGGGGTCTCGGTGGAAGGCGACCCGCCGCTGGGCGTCATGGGCAAGTGCAACTACTGCCCCCAGCGCCAGGACGACCCCGAGCTGCGGGGGACGACGGCGTGCTCCATCGCCTGCACGATGAAGGTGATCCACGTCGGCGACATGAACGACCCCGACAGCGAACCGAACCGGTACCTCGCGCAGCGCCGAGAGGAGAGCGGCGGCTCGCTCCCGACCTTCCGGCTGCTCGAGGAGCTCGGCACCGAGCCCAACGTCGTCTACATCGGGTCGCCACCTTCGTCTCGTGCCACCCTCGTCGAGGGGCCGGTGGCCTACGAGGAGGTCGGGCTCGTCGAGGAGCGCCGGACCGTCCTGGAGGGGCCAGCGCCGTGGTTCGAGCGGATCGGAGCGTCGTCATGACCACCACCGTCGAAGCCGAGCGGGCGGTCCAGCGGGACGACGCCCAGCTGCCCGAGGAGGTCCTCACCAGCCGCACCTCGGTGATCCTGCGGCCCCTCGGCCGGCCGTCGCTGCGGTACCTCGCCGTGCTCGCAGCCGCCCTCGCCGGCCTGGCGTGGTTCGCCCAGGCATGGGCCTTCCAGCTCCGCAACGGGCTCGTCGTCACGGGGCTGAGCGACTGGGGCACCGGCGGTGGCGTGCCTTGGGGCATCTACGTCGGCTCGTTCATCTGGTGGGTCGGCATCGCCCACGGCGGCATCGTCGTCTCCGCCGCGGTCCGGGTGTTCAAGATCGACGCGCTGAAGCCGGTGGCCCGCCTGGCCGAGCTGCTGACGCTGGCCGCACTCGTCAACGCCGGCCTCTACATCATCGTCCACCTCGGCCGACCCGACCGGATCGTGACGAGCATCCTGCCCCACCTCGGCCAGACGATCAGGAGCTCGCCCCTGGCCTGGGACGTCGTGGTCCTCACGCTCTACTTCGTCCTGACCGGCACCTACCTCGCCCTCACCGTCCGCCACGACCTCCACGAGCTCCGCGACCGCCTGCCCCGGGCGCTGCGTCCCTTCTACCGGGTGGTGCTCGTCGGGTACCGGCCCGGCGAACGACGGAAGGCGGAGCGGATGGCATGGTGGCTGGCGCTCGGCGTGATCGTGCTGGCGCCGCTGTTCCTGCACGGTGGGGTCATCCCGTGGCTCTTCGCCGTGCTGCCCTCGCAACCGGGGTGGTTCGGCTCGGTCCAGGGCCCGCTGTTCCTCGCCGCCGCCCTCACCTCGGCGCTGGCCGCGGTCACGATCCTCGCCTTCGTCTTCCGGCGTGCGTACGGCTGGGAGGGCATCATCGACGACGGGGTCTTCCGCTCCCTGTCGCGGTGGACGGGGCTGTTCGCGCTGCTCTACCTCTGGTTGCAGCTCCAGCAGGTGGTCACCGGTTCGGCGATGGCCCCCGACTCGGTCGACTCGGCCGTCGACGCCCGGCTCGAGGCCCCGCTGTTCTGGTTGGCCGTCGCGCTCCTCGCCATCACCGTCGGACACGCCGGCCTGCAGACGCTGTCGGCGCGGCTGTTCAGCGTCGGGCGGACGGCGGCGGTCGCCGGGCTGCCGGTGCTCGCCATCCTCATCGAGAAGACGCTGTTCGTGGTGGAGGGCCCCCGGCACCCCGCCTTCTCGCTGTACGCCCAGATGCCCAGCTCGTACGCGCCGTCGTGGGTCGAGCTCTCGTCGGTGGTCGGAGCCTTCGCCATCGTCGTGCTGCTCTTCCTCGTGGCCGTGAAGGCGCTGCCGCTCGTCGAGACGGAGGAGGACGAACCGTGAACACACCCAGCTACGGGCTCTGGCTCCTCCTCGGCGTGGTGTTCGCACCCGTCTACCTCACGCTGGCCGGATGGGCGCTGGGACAGCCTCGCCAGCTGCGGCTGCCCCTGGTCGGCGCGGGCTTCCTCGTCGGGCTCACGGCCGTGGCGTGGGGCGGCGTGGCGGTGCTCGCCTACCTGTTGCACCTCACGTTCGGCTGAGCGCGGTGCCGTACGCTGGCAGCAGCGACAGGAGGGGAGAGCGCACGTGCAAGCCGCCTCCGACGGGCCCATCCGGGTGATGCTCGCCGACGACCACGGGCTCTTCCGCGAGGGGACACGGCGCATCCTCGAATCGGCGGGAGACATCGTGGTGGTCGCGGAGGCGGCGGACGGCGAGGCGGCGGTGGCCGCCGTGGCCGGCGTGGACGGCGAGCCTGCCGATGTGGCGATCATCGACATCGGGATGCCCGGCATCAACGGGATCGAGGTCACCCGCCGCATCAAGGCCAGCCACCCGCGCGTGAGCGTGCTCGTGCTGACCATGCACGACGACGACCAGTTCGTCTTCGCCGCCATCGAAGCCGGCGCGGCCGGCTACCTCCTCAAGGACGTGGAGGGCAGCCAGCTGATCCACGCCGTGCGGGCGCTGCGTGCGGGCGACTCGGTGCTGCACCCCTCGATCGTGCACAAGGTCGTCGCCCGGCTGGCGTCCACCGACGCCGGGCGGCCGCCGGACCGCGACGAGCCCCTGACCGATCGCGAGCTCGAGGTCCTCCGGCTCGCGGCCCAGGGCATGGCCAACAAGCAGATCTCGGTCGCGCTCGACATCAGCGTCCGGACCGTGGAGGGGCACCTCAACCACGTGTTCCGCAAGCTCGAGGTCGGCTCGCGCACGGAGGCGGTGCTCCGCGCCCTGCGCGACGGGTGGTTCACGATCGGCCAGCTCGAGCACCCGTCGTGATCGAGTTCCGCACGGCCGCGGCGGCACCGGGAGTCCCGTTCCTCGAGCGGCTCGCCACCCTCATCCGCCACCTCCCCCGGCGGGTCCACGAGCAGCAGTTCTGGGTCGTCCAGGCCGGCGTGCTCGGCGCCACCGCGACCCACACCGCAGCCGAGCTCTGGGCCGCGCACGCCGACCTCGACGTCCCGTCGGCGCTGCACCACCTCCCCGCCATCCTCTTCCTGGCGCCCATCAGCTACGCAAGCCTCAGCTACGGCATGGAGGGTGCGGTGCTCACGGGCCTCTGGAGCGCCGTGCTCACCGTTCCGAACCTGGTGATCTGGCACCGCGAGGACTACGGGTGGCTCGAGCTCCTCTACGTCGCCACGGTGGTGCTCGCCGGCGTGGTGACGTCCGTGCCGGTGGAGCGCGAGCGCCAGCAGCGCCACCGCGCCGAGGCCACGAGCCAGCGGCTGGCGCTCCTCGACGACATCGCGACGCTGACGTCGACGGGGGGCCTGCAGCCCACGCTCGACGAGGCGCTGCGTCGGCTGCACGAGATGCTGGGTCTGGCGGCGGTCTGGGTCGCGGTGAGCGACCAGGCGGCTGCGGGCGCATCCCCCACGGTGCTGGCCCGGCATCCCGCCGGTGGAGGCGCCGCTGCGCCTCCCGAGTGGCTCGACCAGGCCCGTCCCCCGCCCGCGCACGTGGTCGTCGTCCCGCTCCGTGCGAAGCTGCCGGGCTCCGGACCCCACGACCGCGTGGACGGCGTGCTCGCCGCCGAGCTGGATCCGACGCGGTCGCTCACCACGGACGACCGTCGACTGCTCGAAGGCGTCGCCAACCACCTCGCCGTGGCCATCGCCAACGAGTCCCTGGCGGCGGCCGAGCGGAACCGGGTGCGGTCCTACGTCAAGCTGGTGACCGAGGCGCTGGAGGACGAGCGCAAGCGCATCGCCCGCGAGCTGCACGACGAGGCCGCTCAGAACGTCGTGGTCATCCGACGCAGCCTGGCCGCGCTCCGCACCACCCTCGACGACCACCCGGCGGCGGCGGAGCTCGGCGAGCTCGCTGAGCTCGCCGGCCAGACGATCGCGGGGATCCGCCGCTCCAGCCGCGACCTGCGTCCCCCAACGCTCGACGAGCTCGGCGTCGCCTCCGCCCTCGACCAGCTCGTGAGCCAGGTGCGGGAGCGCTGCACGTTCGCGGCCCGACTCCGGGTCAGCGGGCAGCCGCGCCGTCTCCCGACCGAGACCGAGCTCGCCGTCTTCCGCATCGGGCAGGCCGCCATCCACAACGTCGAACGCCATGCGGGCGCGGCGAACCTCGACGTCGCGCTGACCTTCGAGCCCGACGGGCTTCGCCTCGAGGTCGTGGACGATGGCTGCGGCTTCGAGCCGGCGCCGGACGTCGCGGCGCTCCCGGAGGCCGGCAAGCTCGGCCTCATGGGCATGCACGAGCGGGCCCACCTCGTCGGCGGGTCGCTGGAGATCCGCAGCGGCCCCGGCGCGGGGACGCGCGTCGTGCTCTGCGTGCCCGACGCCACCTGAACCCCAGTAGCGTGGACCGCCACCTGGACGGTCCGGGGCCGCACGAGCAGCTGATCGACACGTTCGGTCGCGTCCACCGCGACCTGCGCATCTCGGTCACCGACCGCTGCAACTTCCGGTGCACCTACTGCATGCCCGAGGAGGGGATGCAGTGGCTGCCCCGCGAGGAGATCCTCTCCTTCGAGGAGATCACCCGCATCGCCCGGATCTTCGTCGAGCGCTTCGGCGTCGACGGCATCCGGCTCACCGGCGGCGAGCCGACGGTGCGGGCCCACCTGCCGGTGCTGGTCGGCAAGCTCGCGGCCCTGCGGGTCGGCGGCGACGGTCCGCCGGTGGACGTGGCGATGACCACCAACGGCTCCACCTTGGCGAACCAGGCCCAGGCGCTCGCCGATGCCGGCCTGCGCCGCATCAACATCAGCCTCGACTCGCTGCGCGCCGACCGGTTCCTCGCCCTCACCCGGCGCGACGAGCTCACCCGGGTCCTCGAGGGCATCGAGGCGGCCAAGGCCGCCGGCCTGCATCCGGTCAAGGTCAACGTCGTCCTCGTCGGCGGCGTGAACGACGACGAGGTCGTCGACTTCGCCCGCTTCGGCCGCGAGCGCGACGTCACCGTCCGGTTCATCGAGTTCATGCCCCTCGACGCCGACGCCGGCTGGCAGCAGGGCAAGGTCGTCCCCCAGGCCGAGATCGTGCGCCGCATCAGCGAGGTCTTCCCGCTCGAGCCGGTGGTGCGGGGGAGCGAGCCGGCCGAGCAGTTCCGCTACCTCGACCGGGTCGGCGACGGGCCGGCTCGAGCGGGCGACGTGGTGGGCGTGATCCCCAGCGTCACCCGCCCGTTCTGCGCCAGCTGCGACCGGGTGCGGCTCACGGCGGAGGGCCAGCTGCGCAACTGCCTGTTCGCGCTCGACGAGTTCGACCTGCGGGCCCCGCTGCGCGACGGTGCCGGCGACGACGAGCTGGCGGCCGTGATGCGCCGGGCCGTGGGCGCCAAGTGGGCCGGGCACGCCATCGGCAACGTCCAGTTCATCCGGCCCCGCAAGTCGATGTCGCAGATCGGCGGCTGACCCCGGCCAGCCGGGCCTCGCGGACGGCGTGCCCTAGACTCCCGCCGATGTCGGAGCGCGGACTGACCCACCTCGATCCACTGGGCCGGGCCCGCATGGTCGACGTGACCCCCAAGGAGCCGACGCACCGCCGGGCCATCGTGCGCGGCCGCGTCTACATGCAGCCCGAGACGACCTCGCTGGTCGCCCGAGGCGCCATCACCAAGGGCGACGTGCTCGCCGTCGCCCGGGTCGCCGGGATCCAGGCGGCCAAGCGCACGCCCGACCTCATCCCGCTCTGCCACCCCCTGCTCGTGGGTTCGGTGCTGGTCAACTTCCGCATCGAGGACGACTTCATCGAGGTCGAGGCCCAGGTCGACACGATCGACCGCACCGGCGTGGAGATGGAGGCGATGACCGCGTGCTCGGTCGCCTGCCTCACCATCTACGACATGTGCAAGAGCGCCGACCGGGCGATGGTGATCGGCGACATCACGCTGTGGGAGAAGACCGGCGGCCGCTCCGGCACCTACCGCCGACCCCCGTCGCCGGACGACGACCTCCTCGGCCTCTGATCCACGGCCTTCGTGCTCGGGACACCGAGCGCCTTGCGTGACATATCTCGCAGATGCTTGTCAGGATGTTTCGATCCGTAGTAGAACCGTAACGCTCTCGGGCACGACACGTGCCTGGCTGACCACGGACCGACCACCGCCGTCCACCTGGATCCACCACCTCGGAACCGGGCGCTCGTACGGTGCTGACCAACCGAAAGCGAGGCGAGGAGCGTGACCATCATGGTGCTCGTGGTACTGGCTGCGATCTGGGCCGCCGTCCTCCTGCCCCCCTACCTGCAGAAGCGTCGAGCCGTGCACCCGCACGCCTCGATCGGCGACTTCCGTCACCAGCTCGCCGTCCTGCAGCGCACCGGTGATCCCTTCGCCCCCGCCGTGCGGCCCACCAGCCGCCGGGGCATGAACCGCACCGACGCCCAGCGCCGCCGCCGCGACGTGTTCTTCACGCTGGTCGCGGCCGCCGTGCTCACGTTCCTGCTGGCCCTCGTGGCCGGCGGTGCCGTGTGGCTGCTGCAGCTCACCGTCGACGCCGTCCTGCTGGGCTACGTCGCGATGCTGCTGCAGGTCCAGCAGCAGCGCACGGCCCGCACCGCGCGGGCCAACGTCCGGTACCTGCCGGCCGGTCCCCGGCCCTCGGCCACGCAGCAGGCCCTCCTGCGCCGCCAGGCCAACTGACCCCGCACGCCGAACGCCGCGCAGCGCTCGACGCGCTCGTCGCCGACATCCGCGACGAGCTGGGCGCCGCCCACCGGGCCCGCGAGGTGGCGCTCCCCGCGTGCCGGGCTGCCATCCGCCACGCCGGGCTGGCCATCCGGGCCGTGCACCGCGGCGACCGGGCCGCGCATGACGAGCAGGTGACGGCATCGGAGACGAACCTGCGCGTCGCCCAGGGCGCCCTCGCCGACCACCCGATGGTCGCCCACGCCGGCTTCCTCCACGACGCCGAGAAGGAGTACGCCGAGGCCCGCCTGTGCGCGGCCATGGTGCACGGCCGGCCCGTGCCCACGCCTGCCGAGCTCGCGGTGATGCCGCACTCGTGGCTGCGGGGCCTCGCCGAGGCGGCCAGCGAGCTGCGCCGCAACGTCCTCGACCGGCTGCGCGCCGGCGACCTCGAGGGCGGCGAGGCGCTCCTCGGCGTGATGGACGACGCCTACGACGTGCTCGCCTCCGTCGACCTGCCCGACGCCCTCACCGGCGGCCTCCGCCGCACGGTCGACGCCCTCCGGGCCGTCACCGAGCGCACGCGGGGCGACGTCACCACCACGGTCCTGCAGACCCGCCTGCAGCGGGCCATCGAGGCCGACGCCCGCGACACCTGACCAGCCCCGGCTCGGTTCGGCGCGGCGCCGACCCGCCGCTAGTCTGTGCAGTCCCTTCGGGGGTGTAGCTCAGTTGGCTAGAGCGCCTCGGTCGCATCGAGGAGGCCAGGGGTTCGAATCCCCTCACCTCCACGGCAACCCTTCGGGTTGCTCGACGAATGCTCCGCATTCGTCCGCGCCCGCCCGGGTGCTCAGGGGATGATCGTGACCTTGATGGCGCCGCTCCGCTTGTCGGCTGCCGTCTCGAAGGCCTGCACGACGTCGTCGAGCGGGAACCGGTGGGTGGTCATGGCTCGCAGCTCGTCGACGTAGCGCCCGGTGAGGGCGGCTGCCGCCGCGTACTCCGGGCCCCGGTGGGTGGAGCCGTAGCAGAACGAGCCCTGCAGCCGGAGCTCCTTCATCATCAGCTTCGACAGGTCGACCGGGCGGGGCTCGGTGAACGAGCCGAGCAGCACGATGGTGCCGCCCTTGCGGCACGCCTTCACCGCGTCGGCGAGTGTGGAGGCGGCGCCGCCGACCGACTCGATGACCACGTCGGCGCCGACCTGCTTCGCCCACGACACGCCCTCGTGCTCGCCGAGCACGGTGACGCCGATGGCCTCGGCCGCCGCCGCCTGGTGCGGGTGGCGGGCGGTGACGGCGACCTCGGCGGCCCGGTCGCGGGCGAGCAGCGCGGCGCCGAGGCCGATGGTGCCGGCGCCGAGCACCAGCACCCGGCTGTC
>DASTYO010000121.1:0-35864 GCA_035764875.1 Acidimicrobiales bacterium
GGTCAGGAGAGGGGGAGATGTCGGTCTCCGACGAGGTCGAGCACGTCGAGTGCGTCCGCGTGGCCGCCAGCAGCGGGCACGTGCACGTCGTCGCCCGCGGGGACGCGTTCCACGTCCACGGCGACGCGGACGTTCGGATCGACGGCCGGTGCGCCACCGTGGACGTGGGTTCACGGCGCGTCACCGTGCACGTGCCCGAGGGCAGCGACGTCGTGATCGGCACCAGCTCGGGTCGCATCGACGTCGAGGGGGCCGCGGGCGCCGTCGCCGCCACCAGCACCTCCGGGCGCATCACCATCGAGCGGGCTCGCAGCATCGACGCCCGAACCTCCTCGGGCCGGGTCGAGGTGGGCCGGTGCGAGGGCGAGTGCCGAGTGGCCTCGACCTCCTCACGGGTCACCGTCGACCGCTGCGGCGGAGCCGACGTGTCGACATCGAGCGGTCGGATCGAGCTGCGCGACGTCGACGGGTTGGTGCGGGCGCACTGCGTGAGCGGCCGCATCCACATCCAGATGGACGGCGCCCACGACGCCGAAGCGGAGACGGTGTCGGGGCGCGTCGAGATCAGCTACCCGCCCGACGTGCAGTACCGGCGAGCAGACGACAGCGACACCGATCGTCCCGAGGCGACGTGCACGGTCCGAGCGCACTCGGTGTCGGGGCGGGTGGCCGTCGGCAACCGATGAGCTCGCCCGTCGAACCCGGGCGCCGAACCGGGGCGGTGCTCTTCACCGACCTCGTCGGCTTCACGGCCTACACCGAGGTCGCCGGCGACGACGCCGCCCTGCGGGTCCTCGACGTGCAGACGGCGCTGGCCGGCAAGGCGGTCGCCGACCACGACGGTGCCCGCATCGTCAAGGAGCTCGGGGACGGCCTCCTGCTGTGGTTCGGCGCCCCCGCCGCAGGTTTGGCCGGGGCCCTGACGCTCCACGGCGCCGTCGAGGCCGCCCGCTCGGACGGGGTGCTCCCGCTCGCCATGCGGATGGGACTGCACAGCGGGGAGGTGGCGGCTCGCGGCGACGACGTCGTCGGGCTCACCGTCAACACCGCCGCACGCATCGTCGGGGTGGCCGGCCCCGGCGAGATCCTCGTGTCCGACGACGTCGCCGAAGCCTGCCGAGACCTCGACGGACGCCCGCCGCTGGAGCCCGTCGGCCCGATCCGGGTGAAGGGCCTGCGCGATCCGATCTGGTTGCACCGGGTGGGCGTGCCCCGTTGAGCCCAGCCGCCCGGGGGATCAGGGCACGACGACGGAGCGGCGCACGGTCGCCGCCGGTTCGCGGGCACGGTGCCGGCGCGGCCGATGAATCCGGGTCGCCTCGGCAGTCCTACCCGTGTCCACGAACGGTGACGACGTCACCTCGAGAAAGGGGACGAGCGTGCGAGAGCTCCTGGTCGACTTCATCACCTCCCTCGACGGGTACGCCTCGGGCGACGGCTGGCCCGGTTGGTGGGGCCTGCAAGGGCCGGAGTACCTGGCGTGGCTCGAGGAGCAGCCCGAGGTCACCTACCTCATGGGCGCCAACACCTACCGGCTGATGTCGGGCTTCGCCGCCGGCGAGCCCCCCGCAGGACAGGACGTGATGCCCGCCGAGGAGCAGGAGTCGGTCGACGGGCTCACGAGCGCGACGAAGGTCGTGTTCTCCGCGTCGCTCGAGGAGCCCCTCGCGTGGGCCAACACCACGCTCGTGCGAGGCGACGCCGTCGAGGCGGTCCGGGCGATGAAGGAGGACGGCTCCGGGCTGCTCAGCACGATCGGCAGCGTCAGCCTGTGCCGGTCGCTGCTGCGGGCCGGCCTCGTCGATCGGTTCCGCGTGGTGATGTTCCCGGTGATCACCGGGGCCACCGGGGACGAGCGCATCTACGACGGGTACCCCGACGTCGCCCTGGAGATGATCGGAAGCCGCACGTTCGACCGGAGCATCCAGCTGGTCGAGTACCGACCTCGGGTGCTGGAGCACCCACCGCTCGCTCAGGGCCGGGACGCGCTGATCGTCCAGGTCGCCGACTCGTAGAGGACGCCCTCCGGGGTCTCGTGCGCGTCGATGGTCGCCCGCAGGTCGCCCAGCGCACGGGTCCGACCGGCCTCGTCGAGCCCGTCGAGCATCCACGCCATCAGCCCGGACACCAGCCGGTGGGCGTCTTCGGCATCGTGGCCGAACCACATCGGCTCGGTCGCTGCGTCGAGGACCACATCCCGGTAGCCCGCAGCGCTCAGGACCGCCCGGATCACCTCCGGCTCGGCCAGCGTGAACGGGCCGGGCGCCCCTGGGGGCGGCACCGGCAGCTCGCGCCCGGCGGCCAGCGCACTGGACAGCTCCTGGATCCACTCGTTGGCGGCGAACGGTTGCCAGGTGAGCAGCACCAGCCTCCCGCCGCTGCGAAGCGCACGACCCACGTTCGCCAGCCCGGCGATGCGGTCGCCGAAGAACATGGCGCTGGTCTGGCCGATCGCCACGTCGAAGCTCGCCCGCTCGAACGGGTGGACCTGGGCGTCGGCCTGCTCGAAGCGCACGTTCGTGAGGCCCTCGCTCACGGCCCGGGCGCGGGCGACCCCGAGCATCGCCGACGACAGGTCGACCCCGAGCACGGAGCCGGCGGATGCAGCGCGAGCGGCGCGGCGAGTGGTCCCGCCGGTCCCGCAGCCGACGTCGAGCACCCGGTCATTCGGCTCGATGGCAGCGGCGTCGAAGAACCGCCGGCGGTGCGCGGCGAGGGCCCGCTCGAAGTGGTCGGCATGGGCGGCCCAGTAGGCACCCTCCTCGCCGTCCCAGGCACGCACCTGGTCCGCGTTCGACGGGTGGACGGGCACTCCTCCGATGACGGTCATCACCGACCCCCTCCGCGGTACTCTCCCCTTGGGAGTACACCGTCCTCCCAAGGGGAGAGTCATGTCAAGCGCCCCGTCGCTCACCTCGACGTCCTATGCGGTCCTCGGCCTCCTCGCCGTCAGGTCGTGGACGACCCACGAGCTCGTCCAGCAGGTCGATCGCAGCCTCCGGCGGATCTGGCCACGGGCGTCGAGCAAGCTCTACGAGGAGCCGAAGAAGCTGGTCGCCCACGGCTACGCCCGGGCGAGCGACGACTCGGTGGGGCGGCGCCAGCGCACCCGCTACGCGATCACGGCCCAGGGGCGGCGGGCGCTGGCGGACTGGCTGTCCCAGCCTGGCGACGGCCCGGTGCTGGAGTGCGAGCAGCTGGTCAAGATCCACTTCGCCGACGGGGGCACGAAGGCCGATGTCGTCGCCAACCTCGACGCGGCCCGCGCCTGGGTGCTCGCCGAGAACGAGCAGAACCTGGCGACCGCCCGCGCCTACCTCGAGGGCCACGGCGAGTTCCCGGAGCGCGCTGCGCTGAACCAGCTGACCGGGCGGTTCCTGACCGAGCTCTACGTCATGGTCGCCCGCTGGGTGGACTGGGCGGAGCAGGTGGTCGAGTCCTGGCCGGAGGACGTCGCCGACGCCCCGTTCGACATGGCCGCCGCCGAGGAAGGCGTCCGGCTGGCCGAGAGCATCACGGAGCTGCTCGACAGCCCCACGCGCTGAACCTGCGCATCGACTCCGCCGGCCCGATCGAGCTCAGAGCCGGCTGAGGAAGTCCGCAGCGACCGGGGCCGCCACACGACCCCCGAAGCCGTCGGCGGTCTCGGCGACGAGGACGCTCAGCGCCACGTCGCCCTGGTAGGCGATGAACCAGGCGTGGGTCCGTGGGGGGTCCTCGTTCCCGTACTCGGCCGTGCCCGACTTGCCGTGCACCGCAGGGCCAGCGAGGTCGGCGAGCAGGCGTCCGCTGCCGTCGGTGACGACCGATCGCATGAGTCTCTGGAGCGTGGTCGCAACACCGGGATCAAGCGGATCCACCACTGCGTCGCCGGCGCTGGTGACGTCCGGGTCGAGCACGAGCCGGGGCGACAGGTGCCGGCCCCGAGCCACCGTCGCCGCGACGTCCGCGAGGGCCAGCGGGCTCACCAGGTTGCGACCCTGACCGATGGCGGCGGCCGCTCGGTCGACGGCGCTGTCGTTCACCGGCACCTCGCCGCGGTAGGCGCCGACGCCGAGATCGTCCTCGAGACCGAGCCCGAAGCGCCGCGAGACCTCCTGGAGCGCATCGTCTCGCAGCTCCGTCGCGAGCTCGACGAACGTGGTGTTGCAGGACTGTGCGAACGCCTCGCGGAACGAGACGTCGCCGAGGACTCCCTGCTCGGCGTTGCGGAAGCTTCGCCCGTCGACCGTCGCGGTCTGCGGGCAGGCGACGGTCGACTCGGGATCGAGTCCACCGTCGAGCAGCGCCGCGGTCGCCACGACCTTGAAGGTCGAGCCCGGTGGGAACCGGCCGCCGAGCGCGATGTCACGCCCGCCGGTGCCCGGCCCGTTGGCAGCGGCGAGGACGTGACCGTCGCTGATCCGGATCGCCACCAGCGCGCTCGGATGGTCGACCGTGGACAGCGAGGCTTCTGCCGCCGCCTGGACCCGCTCGTCGAGCGTGACCCGAAGCGTCCGGCCAGGAGTCGGCTCTCGCCGAAGCAGCACCTCGGCCTCGGCACCATCGCCCTCGACCGCGACGACCTCGAACCCCACGGTGCCGCCGAGGTGGTCGTCGAAGCGGCGCTGCACGCCGGACAGGCCGGCGATGTCGCCGGGCTGGTAGCGGTCGGGCCGCTGCTCGACGAGCTCGGCCGTCACCTCGCCCGCAGTCCCCAGCACGGGTCGGGCGAAGTCACGGGACGGCGCCAGCGGGAGCTCGTCACGTCGGAAGACCGTGCCGGGCAACGGCTGCAGCCGGTCGCGCAGCGCTTCGTACGCGTCGGCGCGCAGCGTCAGCACCGGGACGAAGGCATTCGGCTCGGCTGCGCCTATCCGCTCTGCGAGCCTCACGGCGTCGATGTCGAGCAGGGACGCGAGGGTGGCAGTGAGCGCACCGACGTCCTGGACCCTCGCCCGCTCCACGCCGACGTGCACGACGGGCCGTCTCGTGACGAGCGGCGTCCCGTCAGCAGCCTCGATGTCACCCCGCTCGGGCACGAGGCGCCTGCGCATCAGGCGACCGTCGACATCGAGGCCGGGGTGGACGACGGCGGGCGTGAACGCCACGAGCCACGCACCCTCGCGCTGCTCGAGCTCGGCGGTCGTCGGGTAGGTCAGCTGCTGGCCACCGCCGAGGTCCCACGTGACCTGGAACCGAGCAACGACGGAAGCGTCGCCGCCTGGCTCGTCGAGCGAGCGCAGCGCGACTGCTGGCGGCGCTGCGTCGAGTCCCTCGACCACGCGTGGATAGGTCTCGGCCACGTGGCGAGGATCGATGACCGGCCCCTGGTGGGGACGGCCAGCAGACCACGCCGACGCCAGGCGCTCGGCGGCCTGCCGGGGTCCAGGCGTCGAGGATCTGCCGACCCACCAGACGGCACCCGCACCCAGGGCGAGCACGGCGACAGCGACGGCGACGGCGAGCCGGCGATGCCGAGGAGACAGGGATGCGGCACCGCGGGTCATCGCCGCCGGCCCTCGGGACCGTCCGACGTCAGCCACCGCGCAGCTTCCGTCACGGCGCCTCGACGATCAGGGTGCCCTCCATGCCGGCGGCCCGGTGGCCCGGCACGGCGCAGTAGTAGGTGTACTCGCCGGCCTCGTCCGCAGTGAGGCCGCCGGCGACGGTCTCCCCGACATCGGCGGCCACGTGGGCATCGAGCTCGTCGACCGTGAAGTCGTGCAGCACGTCTTCGGACGTGAGCACGATCGAGACCTCCTCACCCGGGCTCACGGTGATCTCCTCCGGATCGAAGGCGAACGACGACGCGGTGACCTCGATCTTGCGTGCCCCATCGGCCACCGGGCTCGTGTCGTCGTGGCCGCCGTCGTCGTGGCCGTCTTCGGTGGCGGTCGCGTCGGTGCCGGAGCTGTCGTCGTCGCCGCAGGCGGCGAGCACCGCGGGCATCGCCACGACGAGTGCGAGGAGGAGGGTCGTTGATCGGCGCATGAGCAGGACGTCCTTTCGAGGGAGACGGATGGGGACCGACCTCAGATGGTCGGCGCGGCGATCAGCGACGCGCCGATCAGGAGGTCGAGCACGATGCAGAACTCGGCCCAGCCCCGAGGCACGACGCCGACCGCGTGGTGCCGACTGAGGTCGCGGTGGTGGCCGACGTCCCAGGCGGCGTGGCCGATCCAGGCTGCGCCGGCGACGTACTGACCGACACCGGGATCGACCAGCACGGCCAGCACCACCGCGCCGGTGAAGAGCAGCAGCCCGGCGAGCTCCGTGCGCAGCACGCCAGGCCGGTGCAGCTGCCCGCGCAGCGCTCCGAAGATCAGGTACGCCAGGGCCAGGCCGATCGGCATCCAGGTGGGCGGGTCGTCGCGGCGCCACGGCTGGAGCTCGAGGAGGCCGAGGACACCGATCGCCAGGCCCAGGAGCGCGGGCCACCAGCGGACCAGCCACGACAAGGGGCCAGTCGGGACCGCAGGATTGCCCACGAGCGCCGCGGCGTGAGCTGAACGGGGGTGCGTTGCCGGAGTCGCCATCCCGGCCGATAGTATACCCCCGTACCGTATTGGCAAGTGGTTTCTGCGGCACGCGCCGGTCGAGATCCGCACGCTGGTCGTGGAGCATGATCGGGCGATGCCCTCCCTGGTCGACGACGTGGAATGGCCGGTGCGCACCGAGCGGCTGGTGCTCAGACGGGCACGGCCCGAGGACGCCGAGGCGACGTGGGAGATCCGCCGGCTGGAGCCGGTGCACCGGTGGCTGACCCGCGCCCCAGGGTCGTTGGAGTCGTACCGCGAGCGGTTCACGGAGCCGGAGTCCCTCGCCAAGACGCTCGTCATCGAGCACGACGGGGCGATCATCGGCGACCTCATGGTCGCGGTGGGCGACGCCTGGGCGCAGGAGGAGGTGGCCGACCAGGCGAAGGGCGTCGAGGCGAACCTCGGGTGGCTCCTCCATCCGGACGCCGGCGGTCGCGGGCTCGCCACCGAGGCCGTCCGGGAGCTGCTGCGGATCTGCTTCGAGGACCTCGGCGTGCGGCGGGTGACCGCGGAGTGCTTCGAGGCGAACGAGCCGTCGTGGCGCCTGATGGAGCGGGTGGGGATGCGGCGCGAGGTGCACACCGTGCGCGAGTCGCTGCACCGCTCCGGCGAGTGGCTCGACGGCCTCGGGTACGCCCTGCTCGCCGACGAGTGGCAGCCCTGAGCGCCGAACGTTCGGCTCGGGGCAGGATCCGGGCAGGATCCGAAGGGCAGACGAGACGATCGGAGGCGCGACGTGCGCGCACTGCAGCTGGTGGCCGACCACGAGATCGAGGTCCGGGACGTGCCGGTACCGGAGATCGCACCGAACGAGGTGCTCGTCCGGGTGGCCGGCGCGGGTCTGTGCCACTCGGACCTCCACGTCGTGCACTGGGACGGCTGGCCGGTGATGCCCATGACGCTCGGGCACGAGACGGCGGGATGGGTCGAGCAGGTGGGCTCCGACGTCGTCGGCCACACGGAGGGCGAGCCGGTGCTCGTGTACCTGGTGTGGGCGTGCGGCGTGTGCCGGGCCTGCATCGACGGCCGGGACAACGTCTGCATCACGACGGCCGGCCGCCACCTCACGCCGCCCTGCCCGGGCCTCGGTCCCGACGGCGGGATGGCGGAGTACATCAAGGTGCCGGCGCGGTACCTCGAGGCGCTCGGTGACCTGGACCCCCGGACCGCCGGCCCGCTCGCGGACGCCGGGCTCACCTCGTACCACGCCATCGACGGGGCCCGGCACCGGCTCGAGCCCGGATCGACAGCCGTGGTCATCGGCGTCGGCGGGCTTGGCCACGTCGGGCTGCAGATCCTCAAGGCGACGACCGGCGTGAAGGTCGTCGCGGTCGACACCTCCGAGGAGAAGCTGGCCATCGCCCGCGACCACGGGGCCGACGAGCTGATCATCTCCGACGGCGCGGCGGCTGACGCGATCCTGCAGATGACCGACGGCTACGGGGCCGACGCGGTCTTCGACTTCGCCGGCGTGCAGCCGACCGTCGACCTCGCCACGAAGGTCATCGCACCCGACGGCGCCCTGCGCTTCGTGGGGCTGGGCGGCGGCTCGTTCCCCTACGCCGCGACCGCCGGCACCGAGACGTTGCCGTGGGGCGTCGACGTGCGCCGCTCCTACGGCGGCACCCGTCGTGACCAGCGAGCGGTGATCGAGCTGGCGCGGGCCGGGCGGATCACGATCGAGACGGAGGTGTACTCGTTGGAGGACGGCGCCAAGGCCTTCGAGGACCTCGAGCGCGGGACGGTCCGCGGGCGCGCCATCCTCGTGCCGCAGTCCTGAGCGCAGCTCAGCGGGACCGGGCCTCGAGGACGGCCAGGTCGCGGGCGGCGTACTGGTGGTGCCACCACTCCTCGTTCAGCACGACGTGGATGCAGTGCCGGACGGTCGTCTCGCCGCCGTTGGGCGATGCGATCGTGCGGTCGAGGTCGGCGTCGGTGGCGTCGCGCAGGAAGGTGCTCACCCGGTCCTGCCGCTCGCGCCGCACGGCGAGCACCTCGTCGAGCGTCGGACGGGCATCGGGGTCGAGACCGTCGGCGGGCCCCTCCTCGGCGTCGTCGTGGGGCTGGCCGAAGGGGTGGAAGTACGGCTCGGGTTCGCCGAACACCGGCCCGGTGAGCCAGCGGTCGGCGGCGAACACGAGGTGGCGCAGCGTCTGGATGAACGAGAACTCGTCGTCGACCCGCTCGTCGAGGAGCGCCGGCGGCAGACGCCGCGCCCGAGCGACCGTGGCATCGGCGCGCTCGACGGCGTCCGCCCACGCCCGGCGGAGGCCGGCGACGTCCTCCGACCGCAGCATCCGCCGCTCCGGATGGCGGCGATCCAGCTCCTCTGCGACGTACGCCGCCACGTCGACGCCGTTGACCACGAGGGACACGACGTTGCCCTCGATGCGGACGTCCTCGACCCATGCGTCGGTGACGACGACGTCTCGCAGGAAGGCGGAGCGGATCCGGGTGCCCGAGAGGTCGACGCTCTGGAACCGCGACCCGGTCAGATCGGCATCCCGGTGCTCGATCACGTCCGCGACGGTACCTCCGGGTGCCGCACGCGACACTCGGTTCGTGACCGACCACCCGCTCCCGCCCGGCTGGACGCCGTGGCCCGACGACCACGAACCGACTGCGTTCCAGCGCGCCGTCGTGGCGGCGGTCGCCGCGCTCGAGCCGGGCGACCTCGTCACCTACGGCGACGTCGCCGAGGAGATCGGCCGCCCGGGGAGCGGGCAGGCCGTGGCCAACGTGCTGCGTCGCGCCGCGGACCTGCCGTGGTGGCGGGTGGTCCCCGGCGACGGTCGGCTGTACCGCACCCACGCCCCGGTGCAGCAGCCGCTGCTCGAGGCCGAGGGCCACGAGATCGACGAGGACCGCAAGGTGCTCCACCGCGGGTGAGCGCTCACTACGCTCGGCAGGTGCCGTGGACCCTGGCCGACGTGCCCGACCTCGAAGGCCTCACCGTCGTCGTCACCGGGGCGAACGCCGGCATCGGCTTGGAGACCGCGGCTGCCGTCGCCGGCGCAGGCGCCACCGTGGTGCTGGCGTGTCGCAACCTCGACAAGGCGACCGCGGCCCGGGCGGAGATCGAGTCACGCCGCCCGCGCGGGCACGTCGAGGTCCTCCGGCTGGACCTGGCGAGCCAGGCCCAGATCGCCGACGCCGCCGCCGAGGCCATCGATCGGTTCCCTCGCATCGACCGGCTGATCAACAACGCCGGCGTCATGTCGACGACCCGGGAGGAGACCGAGGACGGCTTCGAGCTGCTCCTCGGCACCAACCACCTCGGGCACTTCGCGTTCACCGGCCGGATCCTCCCCGCGGTGCTCGCTGCGCCCAGGTCCCGCGTCGTCACCGTGACCAGCCTGTCGCAGGGCATCGGCCGCATCCGCTGGGACGACCTGCACCTCGAGCGCAGCTACCGCCAGGCGACGGCGTACGCGCAGTCGAAGCTCGCCTGCGTGAAGTTCGCGTTCGCCCTGCAGCGCCGACTGGCGATCGTCGGTGAGGACACCGCGTCGCTGGCCGCCCACCCCGGCTTCGCCGCCACCGACATCCTGCAGCGCGACCGCTTCCCCCGGCTCGCGAAGGTCGAGCGTCGCGTCGGCGAGCGGTTCATCCAGACCCCGGCCGAGGCGTGCCGGTCGTCGGTGCGCGCCGCCACCGATCCCGCCGCCCACGGCGGGCAGCTCTACGGACCGGCCCACCGGTTCCAGACCGAGGGTCCGCCCATCCCGGTGCGGCCGCCACGGCGGGCGCTGGACGAGGAGGCCCAGGACCGCCTCTGGGAGCTGTCGGCCGAGCTGACGGGTGTGGAGTACGCGCTCCCCCAGCCCGGGCGCCGCGCCGCTCAGAGCCGGTAGAGCTTCGCCGCGTTCTCGCCCAGGATGCGCCGGCGGGACTCGGGTCGGAGGGTGGCCATCTTGTCCTCCATCTCGCCGAGGGGGTTCGGGTAGAGGCAGGTGGGGTGGGGGAAGTCGGTCTCCCACAGGATGTTGGTGTCGCCCACCTTGTCGACCAGGCCCTGCAGGTCGTCGAAGTGCCGCTCGAACCAGAACGTGGCGTGCCAGTTGCGGGCGAAGTACTCCGAGGGCTTCAGCTCGTACTTCGAGAACTGCTCCGGTGCGTTCTCCCACACCTCGTAGTCCATGGTCTCGAGCATGAACGGGATGTAGCCGATGCCGGACTCGACGGCCACGAACTGCAGCTCGGGGAACCGGTCGAGCATGCCGGCGAGGTTGATGTTGAGCAGCACCCGCGCCGAGTTGATGAACAGCATCGAGCCGCCGATGGCCGGCTTGACGAACTCGTCCTGCGACTCCCAGAAGTACTTGCTGTAGAAGTTCATCGCCGTGAGGCTGGCGCCGATGTGGAAGTGCACCGGCAGGTGCTCGGCCTCGCACACCTCCCAGAACGGGTCCCAGGCCGGGTTCGCCAGGTCGGGCGCCCCCTGATCCGACGGGTCGGAGGTCATGTTCACGCCGCGAGCACCTTGGGCCGCGACCCGCTTCGCCTCCTCCACGCAGGCGTCGACCGACCACGCCGGCATGATCGGCATCGAGACGATGCGCCCGCCGGTCTGCTCGAAGTACTCGGCAGCGGCGTCGTTGAAGATCTGCACGCACAGCAACCGGAAGCGCTCATCGGAGTTCCCCGCCAGGTTCTCGCCACCCAGCCCGATCGAGTTCGGGAACGTCAGCTGAGCGTGGACGCCGCACTCGTCCATCACCTTCAGCCGGGCGTCGATGTCGAACGCAGCCGGGTGGATGGTGTCGCGGCCCCACTCCAGCATCGAGCTGAGGAACGGGTGCTTCTCCTCCCGGTTGTTGATGACGCCACCCCCACCGGCGAAGCCGATCACCTCGCCGTCGACCACCCAGTGATCGCGGCCGTCCACCTGCTCGATGCGCGGGACGCGGTCCTTGTAGGCGTCCGGCGCCCGACTGGTCCAGAGGTCGGCGGCCTCGGTCAGGTGCGTGTCGCAGTCGATGACCTTGACGTCGTCGGCGATGCTCGTCATGGCGTTCCCCCTCTGCCTCGGCTGACCGTCCCCTGGCCTGCCGCGTGGATGCATCGGAATCTAACATCCGAGTCAGGCACGCGCCGCGTGCGACGGAAGCGACACGAGGGGGACCACCGATGGCCGTGGCCGAGATCGACGGGCTGGAGATCGCGTACGACGTGATCGGCGACGAGGGGGCCCAGCCCTGGGTGCTCACGCCGGGCGGGCGGTTCTCGAAGGACTACGGAGGCGTCCGTGAGGTGGCACACGCGCTCGCGGAGCGAGGTCGCCGCTGCCTGATCTGGGACCGCCCCAACTGCGGCGAGTCCTCGGTGTGCTTCGACGGACCGCCCGAGTCCGTGCTCCAGGCCGATGCGCTGGCCGGACTGCTGCGCCACCTCGGGATGGCCCCGGCTGTGATCATCGGCGGCTCGGGTGGCGCTCGGGTCTCACTCGTCACGGCAGGCCGGCACCCGGACGTGGCCGAGAAGCTGGCGCTGTGGTGGATCAGCGGCGGGCCGTACGGCTTGATGTCGCTCGGCGTGCACTACTGCGGGAGCTCGATCGTGGCGGCCTGGCAGCACGGCATGGAGGCGGTGGCCGAGCTCCCGGAGTGGGCCGAGGTCATCCAGCGCAACCCGAGGAACCGCGACCGGTTCCTGGCGCTGGACCCGAAGGCGTTCATCCGCACGATGGAGCAGTGGATGCTCGCCTACCACCCGCGAGAGGACGAGCTGATCCCGGGCATCCGGGACGACGCGGTGCGCGCCATGGAGCTCCCGGCCCTCGTGTTCCGCAGTGGCGAATCCGACGTGCACCACACCCGCGAGACCTCCGAGCGGCTGGCCGACCTGCTGCCGAACGGCTCGCTGGCCGAGCCGCCGTGGGGGGACACGGAGTGGATGGAGCGGATGCAGGCGTCGGCCTCGGGCGAGTCGCTGTTCGCCCGGTGGCCGCTGCTCGTACCGCTGCTCGTGGACTGGGTCGACCACGGGGTCGTGCCCGGGGCCTGACGCCGGCCGCCCGGGCTCCGTGCGCCGTCAGCGGTCGTTCGGGCCCTTGCCCTGCAGGATCCGCGGGACGTGCTTCTCGATCCGAGCGACCCGCGTCTCGGACCGCTTCGCGCCGGCGACGTGCAGGTTGTACGCCCGCTGCCGGCCCGGCGTCAGGGCCTCGAACGCCTCCTTGAGCGCGGGGTCCCGGTCGAGGCGCTCCCGCAGCTCGTCGACCAGGTCCAGCTCGGGCGGCGGGCCGACCTCCGCGCCGGACTCCTCGACCTCGATGGCCGCGGCGACGTACGCCTCGATCGTGCCGGCGGATCGGGTGACGTCGTCGACCGACGTGAAGCACATGCGACGGGCGGATCGGGAGTTCGGGCCCTGCGCCTCGAGGACGCCGTCGGGATCGTCCAGCAGCGCGCCCTTGAAGAACATCAGCGCCAGGAAGTCCTTGAACTCCTGGACCAGCGCGATGTTGCGGCCGTCGTGCACGTAGCAGGGCTTGCCCCACTTGATCACCTCGGTCAGCCCGCAGCCGAGCAGCACCTCGCGGAGGGCCGCCACCTCGGCGGGCCACTGCTCGGAGCGCTCGAGGTACTGGTCGACGTCGTCGAAGTGCTCCATGCGGTCGAGGCTACGTCGGCCGCCCGCCACGGCTCAGTGCCAGTCGCTGATGGCCAGGTCGTCCGGTGAGGGTGCGCCCGTCCCGGTCTCGACCAGCGCCTTCAGGCTGAGCAGGAACACCGCCCACTTCGTGCTGCAGTGGGACAGGAACTCCACGGGTGCGGGCCAGCCCTCGTGGGCGAAGTTCACGATCGTGAAGCCGTCGGAGCGTGAGAGCTGCCAGTCGATCGTGGTGCCGATCCACTCGGCCGGCCCGTCCACGACCCGCCAGCGGACGCGCTCGCCGGGCACGAGCTCGGTCACCTCCATGTCGAAGCCGCCCTGGGGGAACCGGAACTCGAGCTTGCCGCCGAGGCCGGGGTCGCCGGCGGTGTCGGCGGTCCACCACCCGGACAGACCGTCGATGGTGGTGAGCGCTTGGTAGACGCCGTCCGTGGACGGCGAGCGGACGCCGATGCGGTGGTGGATGTCGGTCATGTCGTTCTCCTCGTGGGTTGTCGGTGGTGGGTGGGATGAGGTGGTCAGCGGTCGCGCTCGATGCGCTCGGCGATGCGGGCGATGCGCCGGAGTCGACCGTCCCACGCGCTGCCGACCGAGGCGAGCTGCGCCGCCGCCCGGGCGAGCTGGGCATCGTCGACCTGGTACCGCCGCTCCCGCCCGGACGTGGTCCCGTGGACGAGGCCGACGCGGTCGAGCACCGCCAGGTGCTTCGCGACGGCCTGGCGCGTCACCGGCAGCTGCTCGCTCAACGACGTGGCCGTGCCGGCGCCCTCGGTGAGCAGCAGGTCGAGCAGCCGGCGCCGGGTCGGGTCGCCGACGGCGGACCACAGGTCGTCGTCGAGGGCGGTCGTCACGACGTCACCCGCACCGATGGCGCGTAGGCGACGAGCCGGGGCAGGAAGTGGTCCCAGCCCTCGACGTGCTCGCAGTACTGCTGCTCGAGGACCGCGACCTCCCAGCCCATCTCGCGGAACCCGGTCTCGGTCATGCGCAGCAGGGTCCCGCCGCCGCTCGGGGTCAGCTCGAAGGTGACGAGCAGCGAGTTGCCGTCCCGCGCCTCCTCGCCCACGGGGTGGGTCCAGCGGAACGAGAACAGCCGGTCGGGCACGGCGTCGACCACGGTGACCTGCGGGATCTGCACGTCGGGCGACGACCGGTCACCGAACACCAGCTCGCCGCGGGCGCCGGGCCTCGGCTCGATGACCGCGTCGTCGGGCCACCACTCCCGCAGGTGCTGCGGGCTGGTGATCACCTCGAACACCGTGGCGGGCGATGCCTGGATGTGGATCTCCCGTTCGATCGATCCGAGCTCCATCGGGCCTCCTCATGCGCAACTACAGGTTGCAGATCAGTATGCCGTCGATGTCGCACACGTGCAACCAGATGTTGCGCGAGCCCGGCACGGGATCTCTGCCGAGGCGCCGTTGCAATCTGGATATCGCACATCTAGATTCTCCCCATGCGGATGGGACGAGGAGTCGAGTGGGCGGCGCACTGCTGCATCCTCCTCGACTGGCTCGGGTCGTCCGAGCCCGTCCCGACCACGAAGCTCGCCGCCGCCTACGAGCTCCCGGCCGCCTACCTCAACAAGCAGCTGCAGGCGCTCGTGCGAGCGGGGATCCTCACGTCGACGTCCGGCGTCGGCGGCGGCTTCCGGCTGGCCAGGCCGTTGGCGGAGCTGTCGATGCTCGACATCGTGCTCGCGGTCGAGGGGCCGGACGAGGCGTTCCGGTGCACCGAGATCCGCCAGTGCGGGGTCGGCGCGTCGACGTCACCGCGCGCGTTCGCCCGGCCCTGCGAGATCGCAGCCTCGATGCACGCCGCCGAGCTGCAGTGGCGGGCCGCGCTGGCCGAGCAGCGCCTCGCCGACATCCGCGACCTGGCCGAGGCCCGGGTCTCGAACCTGGCGGCCACGACCCGCCGGCGGTTCGCCGAGCTCTGACCCCCATCCCCCACCCCACCCACCACTCCCCGAGGAGGACCGATGGAACCGAGGCTCCGCATCGCCGAGCTCGCGAAGGACGGCTACAAGGGCATGCTCGCCGTCGAGCGCTTCCTCCACTCGAGCGCGCTGCCGTCGACGGTCCTGGAGCTGGTGAAGCTGCGGGCCAGCCAGATCAACGGTTGCGGCTTCTGCGTCGACATGCACGCCCGTGATGCGAAGGAGGCCGGCGAGACCGACGAGCGCCTGTGGTCCGTGGCCGCGTGGCGCGAAGCCCCGTGGTTCACCGACGCGGAGCGTGCCGCCCTGGCGCTCGCCGAGGCGGCGACGCGCATCGCCGACCGCGGCAACCCGGTCACCGACGAGGTGTGGCGGGAGGCCGCCGAGCACTTCGACGACGAGCAGCTGGCGGCGCTGGTCATGGCCATCGCCCAGATCAACGCGTGGAACACCATCAACGTCACGCTCCACACGCCCGCCGGCCTCTACCGTCCGGCGCGGTCCGCAGCGCCCGGCTGAGCCGCCAGCACCCCGACCACGCAGGCGGTAGGTTCCCGGCCCCATGGACCTGACCGAAGCGCTCTACACCACCCGCGCCATGCGACGGGTCAAGCCCGATCCCGTGCCCGAGGTGGTGCAGCAGCGCATCATCGACGCAGCCGTGCGCGCGCCTTCGGGCGGGAACACCCAGGCCTGGCGCTTCCTGCTCGTGGACGACAAGGACGTCATCGCCCGCATCGCTCCGCTGTACCGGGAGTCGATCGACTTCCTCTGGGAGCACATCTACAACGAGCGGCTCGCCGCTGCGGAGGCCGAGCCAGATCTGCCCGAGAGCAAGCAGATGAAGGCCATCCAGCGCTCGGTCGAGTGGGCCGCCGACAACTTCACGCAGTACCCGCTGCTGCTCTTCGCCTTCTCGCAGGGACCGGGCGACGGCGGCTCGATCTACCCGGCGGTGTGGTCGGCGATGCTCGCCGCCCGTGCCGAGGGCGTGGGCTCCAGCCTCACCAGCATCCTCGTCGTGAAGGCTGCCCAGGTGACCGAGATCCTCGGCGTTCCCGCCGACCAGGACTGGAAGATGAACTGCTGCGTGCCGATGGGCTACCCCCTCGGCAAGTGGGGCGTCGCGGCTCGCGTACCCGCCCACGAGGTGACCTTCAAGAACCACTGGGGCGAGTCGACGGGCTGGGACCTGTCCACGCCCCTGTGGTCGCCGCCCTCTACCTGAGCGCGGAAGCCGCTGGTCGGCATCGAGCTCGCGGGGGATGATCGATCCGAGGCCCCGAGCGGGAGGTGCCGGCATGAGCGAGGCGACGCGACCACCGAAGCTGCCACCACCGTGGTTCATCCACCTCGCGTGGCGCGTGCACCGGGCGCTGCACCGGCTGAGCGGCGGCCGGTTCCTGTGGACCACCGCGAACAAGCGCGGCTGGGGCGCGCTGCACCTGACCGCGGTCGGGCGCCGGACGGGCGAGGAGCGGAAGGTCATCATCGGCTACCTCCAGGACGGTCCGAACCTGGTGACGCTCGCCATGAACGGCTGGGACGAGGGCCACCCCGCCTGGTGGCTCAACCTCCAGGCCCACCCGGAGGCCACGGTCCGCCTGGCCCGCCAGGAGCCCCGCCGCGTGCGGGCACGGGAGGCCACCGGCGAGGAGCGAGCGCGGCTGTGGGAGCGGTGGGCCGAGGTCGACGTCGGGCTCGACGCCTACGCGGCGCGGCGGTCGATCGAGACGCCGGTGGTGGTGCTCGAGCCGCTCCCTGGGCAGGGCTGACCTCCCGACCATCTCGGCTGGGTGCACCCGGCACGGCCGGTCCGGCGCCCCTCCGGCGAGGATCCTCACGTTGCGGGCACCCGGGCACCCCTCCGGCGAGGATCCTCACGTTGCATCAGGTCGAACCAGAGCACCGCCACGAGGAACCCGGCACCCCCGGTGACGACGGTCTCCACGGCCCGGACCCTGTGCAAGGTCCGGGCCGCGGACGGTGACGCCTCAGCTGAAGAGGCGGTCGTTCAGCTCGATGTCGGCGAAGAAGTCCTGGATCTCGGCGACCTTGCCGTTGCGGAAGGTGAAGAGCAGGGCCTCGGTCTGGGTGAACGCCTCGCCGTCCTTCTCGAGCGACGCCGTGTGGATCGACACGACCCGATCGCCACCGTCGGAGAGCACGTGGTCCAGCTGGACCCGGAACGTCCCGCCGCTGCGCTCGAACAGGGCGGCGTACAGCTCGGCGACGCTCTCCTTGCCCTTGTGGGCTCCTGACAGCGGCGACGACCCGGGCACGACGTGGACGGCGTCGTCGTTGTACAGCGAGAGCAACGCATCCATGTCCCCTCGGCCGAAGGCCTCGTAGCCGCGCCGCACCGTCTCACGGTTCTGCTCGTAGTCCATGTTCGCTCCCTTGCCCCCGGGCGCCCGGGGTGGGCGCCCCGAGATCCACCATGCGCTTCGTCCCGACGAGTGGCAAGCACGGCGCACGCCCTGCGAATCGGGCATAACGTCCCCGCCATGCGCACGCTGGACGAGGCCCCGTTCGTCGACATCTTCTCCGAGGAGTTCCAGGCCGATCCGGGCGGGGTCATCGCACCGCTCCGGGCGGACACCTGGGTGGTGCGGACCCCGATCGGCGCGATGGCGATCCGCCGCGCCGAGGTCGCGGCGCTGCTCGCCGACCGTCGCCTGCGCAGCTCCATCACGGACATCGTCCGCATGCAGGGCGTGGGCGGCGACCTCCTCGATCGGCTGAGCACGTCGATCCTCGCCCTCGACGGTGAGGACCATCGACGTCTCCGCAGCCTGGCCAACCGGGCGTTCACCCCCCGGGCGGTCGACCGCCACCGCGAGGACATGCGGGCCACGTTCCGCAAGCTGCTCGATCCCGTCGCGGGCGACGGCCGCTGCGAGTTCGTCGAGGCGATCGCCGAGCACTACCCGATCACGGTGATGTGCCACGTGCTCGGCGTGCCCGAGGAGGACCACGAGGACTTCGCCCGCTGGAACAAGTCGGTGACCTGGGCGCTGTCGTTCAGCCTGTCCGAGCACATCGACGAGGTCACCGAGGCGTTCGGGCACCTCGACGACTACACCCGCCGGCTCATCGCGGACCGCCGGGCCGATCCCCGGGACGACATGGTCACCGCGATGATCCAGGCGCGTGAGGCCGACGACCGCCTCACCGACGACGAGGTCGCCGGCATGATCGGCGCGCTGCTCTTCGCCGGCTACGACACCACCCGGAACCAGCTCGGCCTGGCGATGTGGCTGTTCACCCAGCACCCCGACCAGTGGGAGCTGCTGCGGTCCGACCCCTCGCTCGCCCCGAAGGCCGTGGAGGAGGTGATGCGCCACCAGGGCGCCGTGGGCGCCGCACCGCGCTTCACCATCGAGGACATCGAGCTCGACGGGTGGCTGGTGCCCGAGGGCACGCTGCTCACGCTGAGCACGGCGGCCGCCAACCACGACCCGGCGGCGTACAACGAGCCCGAGGTGTTCGACATCACCCGCGACGGCGAACCGCACTTCACCTTCGGCGGCGGCCCGCACTACTGCCTCGGCGCCAGCCTGGCCCGGGCCGAGATGCAGGAGGCGCTCCCCCTCCTCGCCGAGGCCATGCCCGGGCTCGCCCTCGACGGCGAGCCGACGTGGCGGCCGCCGATGGGCATCTTCGGACCGGACAGCCTGCCGCTGCGCTGGACCGCCTGAGCACCACGCCGATCGAGGAGCTCCACGACCGCAGTCGCCGAGGACCACGGCCAGCCCTCAGGACGGTGCAGATCGCTTGGGGAGCAGCACCCGGACGCGGGTGCCCTTCCCCATCTCGCCGTCGATCTCGATGCTCCCACCGTGCGCGCGGGCGACTCCGTGCGCGATGGCGAGGCCGAGTCCGGTGCCCGCCCTGCCGCCCGACGTCGACCCACGACGCAGCGGCTGCAGCACCGCCTCCCGTTCGCTCACCGGGATCCCCGGTCCGTCGTCCTCGACGCTGAGCTCCCAGCTGCCGCCCCGGTCGTCGACCCGCACCACGACCGTCGGGCGGTGGCCCGGGCGGGTGTAGGTGATCGCGTTCTGGAGCAGGTTCTGCAGGAGCTGGGCGACGAGGACGCGGTCGCCCTGGAGCTGCTCGGAGCCGGACCACGTGATGACCGCGTCGGCCTCGTCCACGTCGGCTGCGAGCCGCTCGACCACCTCGTCCACCAGCGCCCCGGTCCGGATCACCTGGACGTCGGGCGCCAGCTCGCTCACGGCGGCGTACGTCAGCAGGTCGCCGAGCAGCTCCGAGAGCTTCGTGACGGCGCGGTCGGCGGCCTCGGCGATCTCCTTCGCGTGCTCGCCGAGCTCGTGCTCCCACTGACCGGTGAGGAGGCCGACGAGCCCTCTGATGGCGGCGACGGGAGCCCGCAGGTCGTGCGCGACCGTGGCGTTGAAGGCGCGGAGCTCCTCCAGGGTGTCGATGGGTTCGGGGCGGCGGTCGCGGTGCTCGTCCACGAGCAGCGCGTTGGTGATGGCGAGGGCGGTGCTGTCGGCCAGCGCCTGGAGGATGGTGAGCTCCCACGGCGACGGCTCGTACCGGTCGGCCCAGTACACGCCGATGGCGCCGATGGGGTCGGCCGTGCGGATGGGCACGACGGCCAGGCTGCGGACGAAGGTCGAGCTGTAGATGTCGGCAGGCACCCGGTCGTCGGTCTCGACGTCGACGACCACGACCGGCCGGCGGTGCCGCATCGCCCAGCCGCTGAGGCACGAGTCCGCCGGGAAGCGCTGCCCCTTCCACAGCGGAGCGATGGCGTCCTCGTCCAGGTAGTGGCAGAGGTCGCCCTCCCGCAGGACGAAGGTGGCGCCGTCAGCACCGACCAGCCGGCGGGCCGCGCGGCGCACGGTGGCGGCCACCTCGTCCATGTCGCGGGCGTCGGCGAGGCGCGTCACGACCCCGATGAGCTGCTGCACGCCATCGAGCACCGCCGCTCACCCGGTTCGACCGAACACGGCGGGTCGCCCCACGCACCTGCACCAGCGCATCACGACGCATCATCTCGCGAGTTCCGGCCGCCCTCAACCGCCGCCGCCCAGGGTGGGCAGCCGACCGCACCCCCGAACGCCGGCGCACGCCGACGCCGATCGTCGTACTGTCGTGCGCGGGACCTCGCTCATGGCTCTGGAGGGCGCGCACCATGGCGATGCGTTCGTTGGAGACCGACTACCTCGTCGTGGGTGCCGGCGCGATGGGCATGGCGTTCACGGACGCGCTGATCGACCACGCCGACGTGCACGTCACCCTCGTCGACCGCCGCCACGCGGCCGGCGGGCACTGGCAGGACGCGTACCCCTTCGTGCAGCTCCACCAGGCGTCGGTGTTCTACGGGGTCGCATCGACGGTGCTCGGCACGGGGGCGGTGCAGCAGCAGGGACCGGAGACGGGTCTCCAGGAGCGAGCCCGGCGGGCGGAGATCCAGAGCTACTACGACGACATCCTCCACCGCCGCTTCGTCGGGTCCGGCAAGGTCACCTTCCTCGGCGGGAGCGAGCACCGCACCGACGGCGACGCCCACCTCGTCACCTCACGGGTCTCCGGCGAGACGGTGCGCGTCGACGTGCGTCGGCGGGTCGTGGACGCCACCTACCTGTCCCCCACGATCCCGGCGACGACGCCACCTCCCTTCGGCGTGGCGGACGGCGCTGCGGTCGTGGCGGTCAACGAGCTCGCGGACCTGGCCGACACGCCGAGCACCTACGTGATCGTGGGCTCGGGGAAGACAGCGACGGACGGGATCGTCTGGCTGCTGCGCAACGGCGTGCCGCCGGACCGGATCACCTGGGTGCGGCCCCGCGAGCCGTGGATGCTGAACCGGGCGGTGGTCCAGCCCGACCCCGTGGTCGCGCTCGGGCTCGCGGTCGACACCATGGCATCGGCGGCGGCAGCGGAGTCGCTCGACGACCTGTTCCTCCGCCTCGAGGCGGCAGGCGTCATGCTCCGGATCGACCCCGACCGCACCCCCACCATGGCGAAGACGCCGACCCTCGGGTCCTGGGAGCTCGACCTGCTCCGCACCGTCGAGCACGTCATCCGCCTCGGCCACATCAGCCACGTGACCTCGAGCGAGCTCGTGCTCGCCGGCGGGGTCGTGCCGCTCGCGCCCGGCTCGCTCGTCGTGCACTGCGCCGCGTCCGGCCTGCAGTACCCGCCGATGGTCCCGGTGTGGGGACCCGACCAGATCCGACCGCAGACGATCCGCGTCGGCTTCCCGTGCTTCAACGCCGCACTCGCCGGCTACGTGGAGGCGACCCGCGACGACGACCGGGAGCGGAACCGGCTCTGCCCGCCGAACACGCTCCCCGACAGCCCGGCCGACTGGGCGCGCATGCAGGTGCTGGGTGCGCTCGCCGTGCGCAGCTTCGGCGCCGAGCCCGACATCGCCGACTGGGCGAACCGCTGCGCCCTCAACCCGGCCCGCATCGACGAGTCCCGGCGCGACGACCCCGGCGTGCGCGCCGCTGCCGCGCGCCTGGCGGATGTCGCCGAACCGGGGCTGCGCCGCCTGGCCGAGCTCGCCGACGAGCGGCGGCCGCTCACCGCGGGAGCCGGCCACGGTCAGTAGCGTCACGGGCGGTGCCGTTCCGCACGCCGCTCAGCGTCCGCCACGAGATCGGCGAGGACTGGCGCCTGCTCGAGCCGCTCGTGTTCGAGGGGCGCGACGACTTCTTCGTCATCCGCAAGGGCTTCCGCACCGACTTCGCCTCCATCCCCCGCCCGGTGCGGTGGCTGTTCGACACCGCGGGCACGAACAGCGAGCCGGGGGTGCTGCACGACGCCGTCTGGCGGGAGTCGAAGCGGGCGGACGGGATGACCCCACGCGTCGATGCGTGGGACGCCGACGGCCTGTTCCGCCGAGCGCTGCGGGAGTCGGGTGCCACGGCGATCACCCGCGGCCTCATGTGGATCGCCGTGCGCACCGCGGCCATCGCCGCGGGTCGCTTCGGCCGGAGCGGACCACCGCTGCCCGTCAAGCTGGCGCACGTGGGCGGGATGGCGGTGGTGGGCATCGTGTCGGTGGGCGTCCCGACGGCGGTCGCGTTCCTCGGCCGGATCACGTACTGGGTCGTCGAGTGGCTCGTCGCCGTGCCGTGGCACCTGGTCGAGCGGCTGCGGGGTCGGCGGACGAACCTGCCGTGGCCGATGGGACCGAGGCACGAGCGTCCCGAGGACCCGCCACGGGAGTACCTGCTCATCATCCCGAGCGACAGCCCCGGCGGCCTCGCGCTCGCCGACATGCTCGGCCCTGGCAACGACCGGGTGGTGCCCGACGAGGAGCTCGACGCCCTGCCCACCGAGGCGCTGGCGTCGGCGTACTGACCACCCGGTGCAGCGGCCGACGGAGGTGGAGGCCAGGCCCGACCTGCGGGCAGCGTGTTCGTGCAGACTTCGGGCATGACCACGCCGCTGTCGATGTCCCACTGGCCGGCCAGCGACGAGGGGCCTCCGCTCCGGCAGGAGCTGACGGTGGGCGCCGCGCTGCGCGAGGTGGCGGCCGCCGTGCCCGACCGCACCGCGCTGGTCGAGGGCGCAGCCGACGCCTCGGCCCGGCGCCGCTGGACCTACGCCGAGCTGCTGCGCGACGCCGAGCGGTGCGCCCGGGCCCTGCTGCGGCGCTTCGAGCCGGGCGAGCGGGTGGCGATCTGGGCCCACAACCTGCCCGAGTGGGTCATCGTCGAGTACGGCGCTGCACTCGCCGGGCTCACGCTCGTGACGGTGAACCCGAGCTTCCAGCCCGAGGAGCTGGCGTACGTGCTCGGGCAGTCCCGCTCGGCCGGGCTGCTCACGGTGCCCGAGGTCCGGGGCAACCCGATGCTCGCCCACGTCGAGTCGGTGCGAGCCGACCTGCCCGAGCTGCGCGACGTGCTCCGCCTCGACCAGCTCGACGAGCTGCTCGCCGAAGCCGACGCCGGCGGGCCGGCCGCCGACGTGGCGCTGCCCGACGTCGGGCCGGACGACCCGGTGCAGATCCAGTACACGAGCGGCACCACCGGCTTCCCGAAGGGCGCCCAGCTGCGGCACGCCGGCATCGTCAACAACGCAGCCATCTGGAGCGACCGCATCGGCGTGCCCGACGGTGCCGCCTGGCTCAGCCCGATGCCCCTGTTCCACACCGGCGGTTGCGTGCTCGGCGTCCTCGGCTCGCTGGCCCGACGGGCGACGCTCGTGCTCATGCACGCGTTCGAGCCGGGCCTCACCCTGGAGCTCATCGAGACGGAGGAGGCGTGGTTCATCGGCGCCGTCCCCACGATGCTCATCGCGATGATGGACCACCCCGACCTCGGCACCCGCGACCTCAGCTCGCTGCACCACGTCCTGTCCGGCGGCGCGCAGGTGCCCGAGGCGCTGGTCCGCCGGATCGAGGACACCCTCGGCGTCGACTTCACGATCGTGTACGGCCAGACCGAGTGCTCGCCGGCGCTCACCAACACCCTCCCGTCGGACTCGCCGGAGGACAAGGGCACCACCGTCGGCCCGCCCCTGCCCCACACCGAGGTCCGCATCGTCTCGCCGGCCTCGGCGGAGACCGTGCCCGTCGGCGAGCGCGGCGAGCTGTGGGCCCGCGGCTACTGCACCATGCTCGGCTACTGGGACAACCCGGAGGCCACCGCCGAGACGCTGCTCCCCGACGGGTGGCTGCGCACCGGGGACCTCGCCACCATGGACGAGCGGGGCTACTGCCGCATCGTGGGACGACTGAAGGACATGATCATCCGGGGCGGCGAGAACCTGTTCCCCGTGGAGATCGAGGAGGTGCTCTACCGGCACCCCGGCGTCTCCGAGGCCGCCGTGGTCGGCCTGCCGGACGAGACGTGGGGCGAGGTGGTCGCCGCGTTCATCCGGCCCACCGACCCGGCGAACCCGCCCACCACCTCGGAGCTGCGGGCCCACGTGCGGGCGCACCTGTCGCCGCAGAAGACGCCCACGGTGTGGTTCGGCGTCGAGGACTTCCCGCTCACCGGGTCGGGCAAGATCCAGAAGTTCGCGCTCCGCGACACGTGGGAGTCGGGCGGGTACGGGGGCGCCGAGCTGCCCTGACGGTGCGGTCGCGCAGGCGGGGACGATGATCTACCTTCGGGCCGATGCCGATCCATCGACGCCGGCGGGCGTGGCACGGCGTCGCCGTTGCGCTCGCACTCCTCCTCGTCGCCGCCTGCACCTCGGACGGCTCGGACGGAGGCGACGCCCGGGACGACGCGCAGGGCACCAGCACCACGTCGTCGGCCCCGGCTGACGACGCCGAGGACCGCGCCTTCTACGTCCTGCCCCCGGGCAACTACGGCGGTGTGCCGACCAACGACGACTCGCTCGACCAGCTGCCGCTGTACGACGGGCTGACCCCGCTGCGCGGCGACGTCACCGACGACGACATCGAGCGGCTGTTCCTGCCGATGGACTTCGAGCCGGTGGGCGAGACCGAGACGGTCGAGGTCGATCGGCCGGGCGTGCAGATCGTGTACGACGACTACGGCGTCGCCCACATCGAGGGCGAGACCCGCGAGGACCTCGCCTGGGGCGCGGGCTGGGTCACGGCCCGCGACCGCGGGCTCCTCCTCGACTTCGGGCGAGGCCCGGCGCGGGCCGCCGTCGCCGACGTCCCCGGGATCGACGCCTTCTCGCTCGTGACCAGCGCCCAGCAGTTCGTGCCGAGCGAGGCGGCGAACCAGCTCGTGTCCGACCAGGTCCAGCTGCTCGTCGACACCTACGGCGAGGAGGGCGAGGAGATCGTCGCCGAGGCGCAGGCCTACGCCGACGGGCTCAACGCCTACCACGAGGCCAACCCCGACGGCACCGAACGGGCACCGTTCACGGTGGAGGACGTCGTGGCGACCACCGCCTTCATCGGCTCGATCTTCGGCGCCGGCGGCGGTGGCGAGGCGGCCAACGCCGAGTTCCTGTCGGCGCTGCAGAACCGCCTGGGCCCCGAGCGGGGCCGGCAGGCGTGGGAGGACCTGCTGCAGACCGACGACCCCGAGGCGCCCACCACGCTCGAGGAGCGCTTCGACCACGGCACCTTCACCGGCGGAGACGTGGTCGGGTCGGCCACCATCGACGAGGGGTCCGTCATCTCCCTCGATCCCCGCCAGCCGGTCGAGGGCGCCGCCCCCGTCGTCGGCGAGGGCGTCTCGTTCGGCGCCGCCGGCGACCCGCCGGACCGGGAGGCATCGAACTGGCTCCTCGTCGGGCCGGAGGCATCGGCGAACGGCACCACGCTCGGCGTGATGGGCCCGCAGCTCGGCTACTTCTACCCCGAGATCGTCATGCAGGTGCACCTCAGCGGCCCCGGCGTCGAGGCACAGGGCGCGGCGGTGCCCGGCCTCGCCATGTACGTGCTCATCGGCCGTACGCCGGACTACGCCTGGAGCCTGACCTCCGCCGGCCTCGACGTCCGCGACGTGTTCGCCGAGGAGCTGTGCGAGCCGGACGGCTCGGCACCCACCCGCGAGTCCGGCCACTACCTCTTCGAGGGCGACTGCGTGCCCTTCGAGGAGTTCGACGCCGGCACGCTCGGCGACACGCCGATCCGCTACCCCGTGTCGGTGCACGGGCCGGTGATCGGGACCGCCACGTCGGACGGGCGGCCCGTGGCGCTCACCCGCCAGCGGTCGACGTTCGGGCGCGATGCCCTCAACCTCGCGGCCCTGAAGGCCATGACCGAGGGCGATGCCGCCACGGCGGAGGACTTCTGGCGAGCGGCCCACCAGTTCGGCTTCACGTTCAACTGGGGCTACCTCAACCGCGACGAGGTCGGCTACTTCGCCTCCGGCCACCTCCCGGTGCGCGCCGAGGGCCTCGACCGGCGGCTGCCGACCTGGGGCACCGGCGAGTACGAGTGGCAGGGCTTCCTCGAGCTCGAGGACCACCCCCACGCCTCCGGGCACCCCGACGACCGGATGGTCAACTGGAACAACCAGTCGGCGCCGGGCTTCATGCACAGCGACACGGAGCTGTTCGGCTCGGTGCACCGCGTGGAGAACTTCGACCAGTGGCCGGGCGAGTCCACGCTGGCCGACGTCGTGTCGGTGATGAACCGGGCTGCCACCGAGGACACCCGCGCCACCGTCTGGCCGGTGGTGAGCGAGGTGCTCCAGGGCGGTGATGCACCGTCCGAGCGCGCCGCCCAGGCGGTCGACCTCCTCGATCGGTGGGTGTCCGACGATGCGCCGCTGCTCGACGCGGACGAGGACGGCGAGCTCGACGAGCCGGGTGCGCTCATCTTCGAGGAGCTCTGGCCGCGCATCGAGCAGGCCGTGCTCCGTCCGGTGTTCGGTCCCGTGCTCGACGCCGGCATCGCGCTGCGCGGCATCAGCGCCGACAGCGTCGTGGACAAGGACCTGCGGACGCTGCTCGGCGACGACGTCGAGGGTCCCTTCAACCTGCGCTACTGCGGCGCCGGCGACGTCGAGGACTGCCGGACCGCGCTGTGGACCGCCATCGACCAGCGGCTGGGCGAGCTGGCCGCGGAGCGCGGCGACGACCTCACGACCTGGCGGCGCGAGGGCCCGCGCACCGGCTTCGTGCCCGGGCTCATCCCCGACGACTTCCGGACCACCAACCGGCCGACCTACCAGCAGGTGCTCGAGCTCGCACGCCGCGGGTGACCCGACAGGGCCGATGAGCTCGGCGTCCCGGCGACGTCACCACCCCGTGCTCCGCTCCGCGGCACCGAGCTGCGGGAGCGACGGAAATCGGTTGGGTGCCGCACCCGGCCGGGAGGAGGCTGCGCGCATGTTCTCGCGACTTGGTCCCTGGTGCCACGACCGCCGGCGAGTCGTCCTCGCCCTCTGGATCGGTGCGCTGATCGTCGCCAACGGCATCGCCGGCGGCATCGGCGACGACTACCGGCAGGACTTCACCTTGCCCGGTGCGGAGTCCACCGCCGGCTTCGACATCCTCAACGAGTCCTTCGAGGGGCAGGGCGCCGGGCAGACCGGCACCGTCGTGTTCCAGGCCGCACAAGGCGTGCGCGACCCCGCGATCGAGCAGGCCATGACGGCGCTGCTCGACGACATCAACGGCCTCGAGGGCGTCAGCCGGGTCGAGAGCCCGTACGGCGACCGCCCGGACCTGGTCTCCGAGGACGGCACCATCGCCTACGCGAACGTGGAGTTCCCCGAGGACGTCGACTTCGCGCTCGCCGCCGACGCTCGGGACGCCATCCTCAGCGAGCTGCCCCGCATCGACGGGCTGCGCGTGGAGCTCGGCGGGTTCATCTTCGCCGAGTTCGAGGAACCCAACTCCGAGGCCCTCGGCCTCGCCTTCGCCGTGGTCATCCTCATCGTGGCGTTCGGGTCGGTGCTCGCCATGGGCCTGCCCGTCGCCGTCGCGCTCATCGGGATCGGCATCGGCGGGGCCGGCGTGATCCTGTTCAGCAACCTGATCGAGGTCCCGGAGTTCGCGCCGTTCATCGGCATCATGATCGGTCTCGGGGTGGGCATCGACTACGCGCTGCTCGTCATCACCCGCCACCGCGAGCAGCTCCACGCCGGACACACCGTGCGGGAGTCGGTGGCGATCGCCATGGACACCGCCGGCCGGTCGGTGGTGTTCGCGGGCGCCACCGTCGTCATCTCCCTGCTCGGCATGCTCTTCATGGGCATCGGCTTCGTGCAGGGCCTCGCCGTCACCGCCGCCATCACGGTCGCCCTCACCGTCGGCGCCTCGGTCACCCTGCTCCCGGCGCTGCTCGGCTTCGCCGGGGGGAACATCGAGCGGACCCGCTGGCGCGGCCTGCTCGCCGCCGCCCTCGTGGCGGTGGGGCTGGTCGGCTTCGGCCTGGACGTGGCGCCCCTGATGGCCGGCTTCCCCGCCGCCCTGGTCGTCCTCGCCCTCGGCTTCTTCGTACCAGCCCTGAAGCGGGAGGTGGCGCACCGCCCACCGAAGCACCGTCGGGACACGCTGGCCTGGCGGTGGAGCCGGATCATCCAGCGCCGGCCGTGGACCGCCGCCATCGCCGGCGCCGCCGTGCTGCTCACCCTCAGCGCACCCGTGCTCGGGTTGCGGCTGGCGTTCACCGACGAGAGCAACTTCGACGAGGAGACCACCACCCGCCAGGCCTACGACCTGCTGGTGGAGGGGTTCGGCGAGGGGTTCAACGGCCCGCTCTTCCTGGCCGCCGCTCTGCCCCCCGACATCGACGTCGCGTCGCTCGGGGCGTTCACCGAGGCGGTCGCCGCCGACCCCGACGTGGTGCAGGTGCTCGGACCGCAGCCCAGCCCCGACGGCTCCGCGGCGCGCTGGTTCGTGGTTCCGGCCGACGGCCCGCAGGAGGAGGCGACCGAGGACCTGGTGAACCGGCTCCGCGACGACGTGCTGCCCCCGGTGGAGGACGCCACAGGTGTCGACGTGAAGGTCACCGGCATCGTCGGCGCGAACATCGACGCGTCTCGCCTCATGTCCGACCGCCTCCTGGTCTTCTTCGGGGCCGTGCTCGTGCTGTCGTTCGTGCTGCTGATGGTGGTGTTCCGCTCGCTGCTGGTGCCGTTGAAGGCCGTCGTCATGAACCTGCTGTCGATCGGCGCCGCCTACGGGATCATGGTGGCCCTCTACCAGTGGGGGTGGCTGAGCGACCTCACGGGCGTGGCGCCCGGCCCGGTCGAGCCGTGGATGCCGATGATGCTCTTCGCCATCGTCTTCGGCCTGTCCATGGACTACGAGGTGTTCCTGCTCTCCCGGGTCAGGGAGGAGTGGCTGCGCACGGGCGACAGCCGCACGTCGGTGGCCGACGGCCTCGCCGCCACGGCGAAGGTCATCAGCGCGGCCGCCGCGATCATGGTGGTGGTGTTCGGGGCCTTCGTGCTCGAGGACGACCGCACGTTCAAGCTCATGGGCACCGGCCTGGCCACCGCCATCTTCCTCGACGCCACCATCGTGCGGATGCTCCTGGTGCCGGCGACGATGGAGCTGCTCGGGGACCGCAACTGGTGGCTGCCCGGCTGGCTCGACCGCCTGCTTCCCACGATCGACGTCGAGGGCCGCTCCGGCGAGGCGGCGCCCATCGACGACGAGGGCACGGACGCAGACCGCGGCGAGCCGGAAGGCGAAGGCGTGCTCGCGCCTGCCTGACGCTGCCGGGCGGTCGGAGACCGTCGTTCCGGGCCCACCATCTCCGGTCCGGGACCGGAGATGGTGCCGCCAGAAGCGAGTGGTGGTGGCTCAGCCGACCGGGACCTCAGCAGCTGGCTCGTCGCCGTCGAGCGGGCCGCCGGCGAGCTGGGTGCGGAGCAGCTCGCGGTAGCGGCCGCCGGCGGCGAGCAGCTCGTCGTGCGTGCCCCGCTCGACGATGCGCCCGGCTTCGAGGACCAGGATCTCGTCGGCGGACCGGATCGTCGACAGCCGGTGGGCGATCACGATGGAGGTGCGCCCCTCCAGCGCGACGCCGAGCGCCTCCTGGACGGCATGCTCGCTGTGGGCGTCGAGGTGGGCGGTGGCCTCGTCGAGGATCACGATGCGGGGCCGGGCGAGCAGGAGGCGGGCGATGGTGAGCCGCTGGCGCTCGCCGCCCGACAGCCGGTACCCGCGCTCGCCGACGAGCGTGTCCAGCCCGTCCGGCAGCGAGGCGATCAGTCCGTCGAGGCGGGCGGCGCGCAGCGCCGCCCACAGGTCCTCGTCGGTGGCCCCCGGCGCCGCGTAGGTCAGGTTCGCCCGCACCGTGTCGTGCCACAGGTGGCCGTCCTGGGTGACGACGCCCACCGTGGCGCGGATGTCGTCGAAGGACAGGTCGCGGACGTCGACGCCGCCGATGCGCACCGAACCCGCGTCCACGTCGTAGAGGCGGGGGATGAGCCCGGCGAGGGTCGACTTGCCGGCGCCCGACGAGCCGACGAGCGCCACCATCCGCCCGGGCGGCACGACCACGTCGATGTCGTGGAGCACCGTGTCGCCCGCCTGGTCGTCGAGCACCGCGACCTCCTCCAGCGAGGCGAGCGACACCGCGTCGGCTGCCGGGTAGGCGAACCGCACGCCCTGGAGCTCGACGGCCAGCGGCCCGGCCGGGAGCGTCGCCGGCCGGGCCGGCTCTGGCACGAGGGGCTCGAGGTCGAGCACCTCGAAGACCCGCTCGAAGCTGACCAGCGCCGCCACCACGTCGACGCGAGCGGTGGCGAGCGCGGTGAGCGGTGCGTAGAGCCGGTTGAGCAGGAGGGCGAGCGTGACGATGGTGCCCGCCTCCAGCTCGCCCTCGAGGGCCAGCCAGCCGCCGAGTCCGTAGACGAGCGCGAGCGCCAGGCTCGACACGAGCGTGAGGGCCCGGAAGAAGACCTCCATGGCCATCGCCGAGCGGACCCCGATGTCGCGCACGCGCTGGGCCCGGGCGCCGAACTCCTGCTCCTCCTCGGTGGGCCGCCCGAACAGCTTCACGAGCGTGGCGCCCGGGGCGGAGAAGCGCTCGGTCATCTGCGAGGTCATCGCCGCGTCGTGCTCGGTCCCCTCCCGCACCAGCGCGCCGACCTTCTTGCCGACCCGGCGGGCGGGGATCACGAAGAGCGGCAGGAGCAGCAGCGACAGGAGGGTGATCTGCCAGGACAGGCCGATCATCACCGCGAGGGTGAGCACGACCGCGATCACGTTCGTGACCACGCCGGCGAGGCCCGTGGTGAAGGCGCGCTGCGCGCCGATCACGTCGTTGTTCAGCCGGCTCACGAGCGCGCCCGTGTGGGTGCGCATGAAGAAGGCCACGGGCATCCGCTGCACGTGCGCGAACACCTGCCGGCGCAGGTCGAGGATGAGGTCCTCCCCGAGCCGCGACGACTGGAGCCGCTCGAGCAGGCCGATCCCCGCTTCGGCCACCGCCACGCCGGCGATCACCAGCGCCAGGACGACCACCCGGCCCCGGTCGTCGCCGCCGACGATCGCATCGACGACCCACCCGGCCAGCACCGGCGACAGCACGCCCAACCCGGCGAGGGTCGTCGCCAGCACGAGGTACCCGGCGATCACACCGCGGTGGGGCCGGGCGAACTGCGCCACCCGGCGCAGCGTCGCCCGGCGCACCGCAGCACGATCCCCGCTGTCCTGCATGGCGCTCTCCAGCGCCATCCACATGTTCATCTCGCTCACGGGGCGAACCGTAAGAGTTCAAGCGCGCTCGAGGTCAAGCAGGTTTCCGGGGCTGCTCAGCTCCGGATCGCGTACTCGGCCTCGATGCCCCGCCGCACCTCGGCCAGCAGCTCGGCGCGGGCCCGCAGCTTGGTGCTGTGGTGGGCCGCGGCGTCCAGACCTCCGAACGAGGAGGCGATGCGCTGCGCCGTGGGGAGCACCTCGTCGGGATCGACGACGACATCGAGCCAGCCCCGCTCGACGGCGTCGGCGGGAGTGGAGCGCTCGGCGAGGCCGACGGCGCGGTCGAAGGCCGAAGGGGCCAGCTTCGAGCGCAGGATGGCCAGCGCCGCGTGCGGCACCGTCAGGCCGATGGCCACCTCGTTCGCCTGCAGCGTGAACTCCCCGGCGGCGCCCACGCGCACGTCGGTCGAGCAGAGCAGGAACGCTCCCATGGCGACGGCGTGACCGGTGCACGCGGCCACGACAGGCACCGGGGACGACAGCAGCCGCTCGGCCAGCTCGAACCCGCCGCGGAGCATGACGAGCGCGTCGGGCCCGCCGGCGCGCAGCACCCCGAGGTCGAAGCCGGCGGAGAACCGCCCGGGCCGCCCGGCGAGCACCACGGCGGTGGCCCGGTCCTCCTCCGCACGGTCGAGCGCCCTGCCCACCTCGGCGAGCATGGCTGGCGACAGGGCGTTGACCTTCCCGTCGTCCATGGTGACGGTGGCGATGCCATCGTCGAGCTCGTAGCGGACCAGGGTCATGTCGAGGCTCCGTTCCGCGTGATGACGAGCTTCGTGGTCGGGTCGGTGAACCGCATCGCCGCGTCCTCCCAGGGAACGACCTCGGTGGTGACGAGCTCGGGGTGCAGGGCGCCGCTGGCGACGAGCGCGACCACCTCGGGGAGCAGGGCGGCGGAGTGGGCCCGGCCGATGTGGAGCTCGATGCCGAGCGTGTACATGCGCTGGAGCGGCAGGGCGACGTCGCCGGCCACGTAGCTGGAGACGCTGTGCAGGACGCCCTCCGGCTCCGTGGCGCGGATGGCCCAGCGGATGCCATGGGGGTGGACGCCGCAGTCGACGACGATCGGCCAGAGGCCCGCCGGCCGCTCCGTGAACTCGACCTCCGACGGCGTGGCCCCGATGCGCTCGGCGAGCGACAGCACCTCGTGGCTGTCGCTGGCGACCGTGACCGAGGACGCCCCGAGGGCGAGCGCGGCCTGTGCTGCGTACAGGCCGATGCTGGGGATGCCGTGGCACGCGACGAGGACGTCGGCACCCGGGCGGGCGGCGAGGTGCGGCGCCACGGCGCGGTACCCGTCGAGCACGTTGTCGGGCACGCTCGCGGCGGCGACCGGGGCCACGCCGGCCGGCAGCGGCGTCAGCATCGTGGCGGCGTGCGGCACCCGGACCAGGTCGCTCAGCATGCCGCCGTACTCGACGCCGGACAGCGGCTCCATCCCGTAGTCCGACAGGATCGGGTACGACGAGCACACCGCCGAACGGCCCTCCCGGCAGCGCTCGCACGTCCCGCAGCTGACCTGGAACGACGGCAGCACGAGATCGCCCGGCGACAGGTCGACGTCGTCCCCGACCTCCACCACCTCGGCGACGGCCTCGTGGCCGAGGGCGAAGCTGCTGGCCCGCGTGGGGCCGGCCAGGACGAGGAACGGATCGATCTCGCAGCGCGCCACGGCGATGGGCCGCACCAGCGCGTCGGTCGGCTCCCGGAGGGCAGGTTCTGGTACCTCCACCCACTCGACGGTGCCGGGGGCGGTGCACGTGAGCTGCTGCATCTCCGGATCATCGTTCTAGAACGATCTTCTGGTCAATCGCTCTGCTCTGTGACATCGGACGTATCGTGGTGGGGCATGCCGGACGCCGCTCCCTCCCCTCGCGCCGAGGCGACGCGCCAGCGCCGGCAGGCCATCCTCGACGCCGCGCTCGAGTGCTTCTCGACCATCGGGTACGAGCAGACGACGCTCGCCGACATCCGAGCGCGGGCCGGCGCCAGCACGGGGAGCATCTACCACCACTTCGGCTCCAAGGAGCAGATCGCGGCCAGCCTCTACCTGGAGGGCGTCCGCCAGACCCAGGAGGCCGGGCTCGAGGCGCTGCTGCGCACCCGCACCGCCCGCACCGGCGTCGCCGCGCAGGTGGCGGCGTACATCGACTGGGTGGTCGAGC
Organism: Acidimicrobiales bacterium; assembly: GCA_035764875.1. Classification (GTDB taxonomy): domain Bacteria; phylum Actinomycetota; class Acidimicrobiia; order Acidimicrobiales; family Salinilacustritrichaceae; genus Salinilacustrithrix. The sequence goes on from DASTYO010000121.1 coordinate 33,333, forward strand.
ACCCCACCATGGCTCGCTTCCTGTTCGGCCAGCGGCATGCCCCGTTCCTCACCGGCGACGAGGGCACCATCGGCTCGCTGAACGAGCAGACGCGGGAGCGCGCCGCCCGCTGGATCGCCGACCGGGTGGCCGCCGGCGAGCTGCCTGACATCGAGCCGGCGATGCGCTGGGCCATCGTCTTCGGCCCGTGCCGCCACTGGGCGGGGTCGTGGCTGCGGGGCACCACGAGCACCTCCCCGGCGGAGGCGAAGCGGCAGATCGCCACCGCCGCGTTCGCCGGGCTGCAGGCGCTCATCCGCTGAGCCGCCGTCGATGGCGGTGGCCCTGGCCGCCCGTGCTGCAATGAGGACGTGACCTCCACCGACGGCGCTCCCCGCACCGACCCCGCGGCCGGCCACCGACCCGTCGTCGTGCTCGGCGTCGCCGGCGGGTCGGGCTCGGGCAAGACCAGCGTCGTGGACAAGATCGTCGAGGACGTGGGCGCCGACCGGGTGGCCGTGCTGCGCCACGACCGCTACTACCACGACCTGCGGCACCTGCCGCTCGAGGAGCGGTTCCAGGTCAACGTCGACCACCCGTCCGCCTTCGACGACGACCTGTTCATCGAGCACGTGCGGGCGCTCGTCGCCGGGCAGCCGGTGCACACGCCGCGCTACGACTACGCCACCTTCACCCGCATCGACGGCGCCGACACCGTCGAGCCCCGGCCGGTCGTGCTGGTCGAGGGCATCCTGCTGTTCGCGTCGGCGCGCATCCGCGAGCTGGTCGACGTCAAGGTCTACGTCGACGCCGACGCCGACCTCCGGCTGCTGCGACGGCTCCGGCGCGACGTCATCCACCGGGGCCGCACGGTCGAGGACGTCATCACGCAGTACGAGCGCAGCGTGCAGCCCATGCACCTCGAGTTCGTCGAGCCGTCCAAGCGCTGGGCCGACGTGATCGTGCCGCGCGGCGTCGAGAACGTGGTCGGCGTCGACCTGGTCACCTCGCGCATCGAATCCCTCCTCCTGCAGCACCGCTGAGCGAGGTCCGCTGCCGGGGAACGTTCCGGGAACGCGACGTGGGGACGATGGGGCGACCAACCCACTGACCCGGAGGTCACGTCATGGAACAGATCCCCCTCTTCGAGCGCCTCGGCGGTCGCGACGCCATCCAGGCCGTCGTCGAGAAGACCCTCGCCAACCACTTCGTGAACCCGGTCATCAAGACGCGGTACGAGCACGCCGCCATGTCTCGCCAGCAGATGATCGAGCACGCCACCGAGTTCTTCTGCACCGGGCTCAGCGGCGTGAACACCTACCCGGGCCGCCCGCTGGTCGAGGCGCACGCCGGGATGAACGTCACCGACGAGGAGTTCTGCGCGGTGCTCGACGACATCGTCGACGCGCTGGACTCGCAGGGCATCCGCGACCCGGAGCGCTCCGAGGTGCTCGGCATCCTCTACTCCATGAAGCCCGAGGTGGTGCGCCTGTGACCGCCACCGCACCGCCGCGTGCCGCAGGCACGCCCGGCGCCACCGGCGAGCCTTCGGACGACGCCTTCGCCGACCGGGTCGCCGAGGACATCGCCGCCGCCATGGGGGACTTCCTCGTCGCCGTCGACCGCTTCGTGCGACCGTCGTTCGAAGCCGCGCTCCTGGAGCGGTGGCTGCCGGCGCTGGGCGGCCCCGTGGCCCGGCTCAGCTACGGCGGCCAGGTCGCCGACGTGGGCTGCGGCGACGGCACCACGACCGTGCGCCTCGCCGGCCGGTTCCCGCTGGCGTCCGTCCACGGCTTCGACGCCGATGCGGCGTCGGTCGACGTCGCCCGGCTCGCAGCGCGGCACGCGGGCGTCGACGCTCGGTGCCGGTTCTCGCAGGCCGAGCCCGACGAGGTCCCGGCCGGCGCCTGGGACGTCGTGCTGCTCAGCCGGCTGCACGACCTGCCGGATCCCGCCGGGGCCGCACGCCGAGCCCGGCGCATCGTCGCCGCGGACGGCGTGGTGGTGGTCGTCGGGCCGATGGGCGGTGCATCGCTCGGTGCGACCTCGGGGCCGGTGGCCACCTCGCAGCTGCTGCGGGCAGCCGGCTTCGGGGAGGTCCGGACCGCAGCCGCCACGCCGCACCACTTCGTGCTCGCCGCCCATCCCCCGCGCTGAGCAGCGCACGCGGCCGGGAACTGGCGTAGCGTCGCGGCACATCGGGCGTCGGCATCGGGGAGGCGACGGGGGCGATGGCTGAGCGCGTCGACATCCACCTCCTGGGGCGGTTCGAGGTCTGCGTCGACGGCCGGCCCGTCACCGAGGCCGACTGGGGCCGGCGCCGGCCGATGGAGCTCGTGCAGCTGCTGGCGCTGGCCCCCGGGCACGCGCTCCTGCGCGACCAGGTCATCGAGTCGCTCTGGCCCCACCTCGATCCCGACGCCGGCGCGGCCAACCTGCGGAAGGCGGCCCACCACGCCCGGCGGGTGCTGGGTGACGTCGACGCCATCGCCCTCCGCGGCGGCCGGGTGCAGCTGTTCCCAGTCGCCTCGGTGCGCACCGACGTCGACCGCT
>DASTYO010000122.1:0-25490 GCA_035764875.1 Acidimicrobiales bacterium
CGGGGCGCCGGGTCAGCGGTCGCCGGCGGCGGGGGGCCGGCCGCGATCGGCGGGGTGGGCCACGGGCGGGAGCTCGCGCTCCAACCGGTCGACCGCCACGCGCATGCCGATGGTCCGGAGCACGTCGGCGGCCGCCTCGGAGGTGGCGATGGCGCGGGGAGACGCGAGCGCCACCACGGTCACGTCGAGGTCGCCGGCGGGGTGCAGCTCGAAGGGCGCGCCCGGCTGGACGCCGTCGGCCTCGTCCACGGCCGCGTAGGCCAGCAACCGCACGCGCTCGATGGGCGCGGCCACCGCGAGCAGGTGCAGCCAGGCCGGTCCGCAGTGCAGCCGCACGACGCCGCCGGCGAGGACGCTGGTGCCGTCCCGGACGCCCATGTCGATGCGGCAGGCCGCCAGGCGCGCCAGCCGTCGGCGGTCGTCCGCGTCGTCCGGCGCCCCGTTGCCGACGGCGTCGGCGACGAGGGCCCGGAACCAGCACGGCGGGAGGACGGCGTGGTCACGGGGCGGCAGCGGCGGCCGGCGCACCTCGAGCACGACGCGGTCGCCGTGGACGAACCGCGCCGACACCGTGTGGGTGCACCCGAGGAGGGCGGCGGCGCACCGCAGGTGGGCGAGATCGTCGGACGGCGGCACGGACGGCGCTTGGTCATGGTTGGTTTGCACAGGTTGTTAGGCTTCCCTAACTTCAGACAGGAAGTCAACCCCCACACTTCCCCCGGACCGTGGAGCACGCCGTTGGGAGCACCGAGATCCCGGCGCGCCCCGAGCGGGTCGTCGTGCTCGACACGGGCGAGCTCAGCTCACCGAGAACCCGATCTGGGGCACGCTCGGCGCCGTGCAGGCCGGCGACGTCCACGCGGTGGCCGACGACCACTGGATGCTGGGCATCGGCATCGGTGCAGCGAACCTCGTGCTCGACGACCTCGAGTCCCTGCTGCTCGAGGCGTGAGGGGCAGAGGCCGCCGGCCCGCCGCCGGTGGCCGTCAGCAGTCGGCGAAGCGCCAGCGCCCGTCCTCGAGCACCCACCGCTCGCCGTCGCGCGCCAGCTCGGGGGCGTTCTCGAAGGTGTACGAGACGGTCGCCTCGTTGTCGTCGACGTCGGCGTCGAACTCGACGGGAGCGAGCTCGTCGTACTGCTCGCCGATCACCTCGACGGCGGTGCGGATCAGCCCCGTGGCCCTGGAGCACTGCTCGGCCAGGAGCTCGATGGCCGTGTCGCCGTCGCCGTCGGCGTACGCGGCGGAGTACACGGTGACGGTCTCGTAGAGGCCCGCCGCCTCGGCCGCCCGGTCGGCGTCGGCGTCGCCGCACGCGGCGGCGCCGACCACGACCACCCCCGCGAGGAGCGCACGCAACATGCGCTCACGGTACGGCGGCGCCGTGGTCGGCGTCCCGGGTCGAACGTCCTCAGAGTCAGACGGCGGTGAGCTCGGCAGCGGGCGCCGAGGCGCGGATGAGGTGGTCGAAGGCCGACAGCGACGCCGTGGCGCCGGCCCCGAGGGAGACCACGATCTGCTTGTACGGCACGGTCGTGCAGTCGCCGGCGGCGAACACACCGGGGACGTTCGTGCGGCCCCGCTCGTCGACGACCACCTCGTTGCGGTCGGACAGGTCGACCACGCCGTCGAGCCACTCGGTGTTCGGCAGGAGGCCGATCTGGACGAACACGCCAGCCACATCGAGGCGGCGCTGGTCGCCGGTGGTGCGGTCGATGTAGGTGAGGCCGTCCATCTTCCCGCCGCTGCCGGTGATCTCGGTGGTCTGCGCGTCCAGGACCACGTCGACGTTCCCGAGGCTGTGGAGCTTGCGCTGCAGCACCTCGTCGGCGATGAGGTGGTCCATGAACTCGAGCACGGTGACGTGCTCGACGATGCCGGCGAGGTCGATGGCGGCCTCGACGCCGGAGTTGCCGCCGCCGACCACGGCGATGCGCTTGCCCTTGTAGAAGGGGCCGTCGCAGTGGGGGCAGAAGTGCACGCCCTTGTTGCGGTGCTCCTCCTCGCCGGGCACGCCGAGCGTGCGCCACCGCGCCCCGGTGGCGAGCACGACTGCGCGGGCCTGCACGGTGGCGCCGCTCTCGAGCACCACCGAGTGCACGCCGCCGTCGCTCGCGGCGGGCACGAGCCGGGCGGCGCGCTGCAGGTCCATCACGTCGACGTCGTACTCGCCGACGTGGGCCTCGAGCGCGGCGACCAGCTTGGGGCCTTCCGTGTACGGCACGGAGACCAGGTTCTCGATGCCCATCGTGTCGGCCACCTGGCCACCGAACCGCTCGGCGACGAGGCCGGTGCGGATGCCCTTGCGGGCGGCGTACACCGCGGCGGAGGCGCCGGCCGGGCCGCCGCCGACGACGAGCACGTCGAAGGGGTCCTTGGCGTCGATGTCGGCGGCGGCGCGCTCGGCGCTGCCGGTGTCGAGCTTCGCCACGATCTCCTGGAGCGACATGCGCCCCTGCTCCCAGAGCTCGCCGTCGAGGAACACGGCCGGCACCGACAGGACGCCACGGGCCTCGGCCTCGCCGGGGAACACGGCGCCGTCGATCGCGACGTGCTGGATGCCGGGGTTGAGGACGCTGATCGCGTTGAGCGCCTGCACCACGTCGGGGCAGTTCTGGCACGACAGCGAGAAGAACGTCTCGAACCGCGAGCCGGCGGGCAGCGCCCGGATGGCCGCGGCGGTCTCGTCGTCCACCCTCGGCGGGTGGCCGCCGACCTGGAGCAGCGCGAGCACCAGCGAGGTGAACTCGTGGCCCATCGGCACGCCGGCGAAGTCGACGCGGACGTCGGTGCCGGTGCGCACGATGGCGAACGACGGACGGCGCTCGTCGTCGCCGTCGGTCCGCAGCGTGAGCAGGTCGGACATGTCGGCGATCTCGGAGAGCAGCTCGGCGAGCTCGGCCGACTTCGGCCCGTCGTCGAGCGTGGCGACGAGCTCGACCGGCTGGGTGAGACTTGCCAGGTGGGCGCGGAGCTGGTCGGCGAGTGCGGTGTCGAGCATGGGGGGAACTCCAGGGGACGAGCGTGCGAGTGGGGGACGGTCGGCACGGGGGGCGGAGCCCCCCGTGCGTGCGTCTAGATCTTCCCGACGAGGTCGAGCGAGGGGGCCAGGGTCTCGGCGCCCTCCTCCCACTTGGCGGGGCAGACCTCGTTGGGGTGCTTGCGCACGTAGATGGCGGCCTTCACCTTCCGGAGCAGCTCGGCGGCGTTGCGGCCGATGCCCTCGGGGGTGATCTCCACGAGCTGGATCACCCCGTCGGGGTCGACGAGGAAGGTGCCCCGGTCGGCCACGCCCTCGGCCTCGCGCATGTTGTCGAAGTTGCGCGTGATGGTGCCGGTGGGGTCGCCGAGCATCGGGAAGCGGATCTTGCCGATCGTCTCGGACGCCTCGTGCCAGGCCTTGTGCACGAAGTGCGTGTCGGTGGAGACCGAGTACACCTCGACGCCGAGCGACTGCAGCTCGTCGTAGTGGTCGGCCAGGTCGCCGAGCTCGGTGGGGCAGACGAAGGTGAAGTCGGCCGGGTAGAAGAAGAAGATCGCCCACCGGCCACGGACGTCCTCGTCGGACACCGGCGTGAACTCGCCGTCGTGGAAGGCGGTGGCCAGGAAGGGCTTGATCTCGGTGCTGAGCACGGACATGTGGGGGGTCTCCTCGTGTCGGAGCAGTCGGTCAGGGGATGCGGGCCAACCTACGGAGACGCCTGTTGAGGCGGAAACAGATGCTCCCTATGGCGCCGATAGGTTCCCCTTATGTGGCGACGCGCCTACGGTGCGGCCGTGCTCGATGACGACCTGCTCGCCGCCGGCCGCCGCGCCGGCGAAGCGCTCGTGCTCCGGGGGGAGACGGTGGCGGTGGCCGAGGGCAGCTGCGGCGGCCTCGTGTCCGCGTCGCTGCTCGCCGTGCCCGGTGCGTCCGCGTACTACCGGGGCGGGGCGGTGATCTACACCGGCGCCGCGGTCCGAGGCCTGCTCGGCGACGCCGTCGCCCGGCCCGAACCGCTGCGCGGCGCGAGCGAGCCCTTCGCCCGCTACCTGGCCGAGGAGATCGCCGCCGACCTCGGGGCGGTGTGGGGCGTCGGCGAGGGCGGTGCCACGGGCCCGTCCGGCAACCCGTACGGCGACCCACCGGGGCACTGCTGGCTCGCCGTGCACGGCCCGGCGCCAGCCACCCGGCACCTGCTCACCGGCCGGGACGACCGGCTGGGCAACATGGTCGCCTTCGCCACCGCCGCCCTCCAGCTGCTCGCCGACCAGCTCGAGGCCTGACCTCCCGACGGTGCCGCCGCCCGCGCCGGGCTCTAGGTTCGTGGCGCGAACTCGGGCAGGAAGGGGCGACGTGACGGGCGGCATCCAGGCCACAGGGCAGGGCCAGGGGGCAGACAGCCCGTCGGTCGCGGTCGGACCCGGCAGCGACGCCATGATGCGCGCCATCGTGCAGTCGTCCGTCAACCCCTACGTGATCCTCGACCGGACCGGTCACGTGGCGTGGGTGAGCGAGCGGATCGAGACCCTGCTCGGCGCACCGCCGCACGCGTACGCCGGACGCCACTTCCTCGAGATGATCGACCCGTCGTCGCACGAGGCGGCCATCGCCGAGTACTCCGAGTTCACGTCCCACTCGGGCGACGCGCTGCCGTGGATCGGCCCGCCCATGCTGCTCGAGCTCGTCCACGCCGACGGCGCCCGCATCACGTGCGAGGTGTCAGCCGCCACCGGAGCCGGCTTCGGCATCGACGGGATCGTGGTGCAGATCCGGCGGTGGCGCGGCGCGGTGCTGCTGCACGCGGCCGTCGACGCCCTCGCTGCGGGAGAGCCCCTACCGGTGGTGCTGCGGCACCTCGCAGCGATCGCCGAGCACGACATGCCGGGGTCGGCCGTGGTGGTCGCCGCCGGCTGGGACGGCACGCGCTTCGACGTGGTGGAGGCGGCACCGATCACCGCCCGCGAGCACCCCGGACTGCGTGCCGCGGTGGCCACCGCCGCGCTGACCGACTGGCTGCCCGACACCGAGGGCGGCAACGGGCTCGAGCCGCTGGCGGCTGCGCACGGGTTCGCCACCAGCTGGTCGATCCCGGTGACCGTGCGAGGTGACCACGGGCCCTCGGGCACGCTCGTGCTGCTCCGTCCCCTCCCCGGGCGCCCCGGACCCAACCACACCACCGTCGAGCGGGTGGCTTCGCTCGTGGCGCTCGCCATCGAGTCCGAACGCAACCGCCAGGCGTGGCGCCGGTCGGCGCTCACCGACCACCTGACCGACCTCCCCAACCGCACCGGGCTCGAGGAGTGGCTCGCCGCCCGGGCCGCCGCGACGCCGGACGCACCGGTCGCCGTCCTGTTCTGCGACGTGGACGAGTTCAAGGAGGTCAACGACGAGCTCGGGCACGCGGTCGGCGACCGCATCCTGCAAGCCGTGGCCGACCGCCTGCGGCACTCGGTCCGCGACGAGGACCTCGTCGCCCGGTGGGGCGGCGACGAGTTCATCGTGCTGTGCGCGGATCCGTCGGCCGCCGAGGGCCTCGCCGTCCGGCTCATCTCGCACATCGAGCAGCCGTTCGGCCTGGACGAGGGCACCGCCACCGTCGGCCTCAGCATCGGCATGGCGTTCGGCACCTTCGCCACGCCGCTCGACGAGCTGCTGCGCACGAGCGACCGCGCCCTGCTCGAGGCCAAGGGCCAGGGCCGCAACCGCGTCGTCGTCAGCCGCTGACGCGCCGCACGCCGTCCCTGCTGCGGACGCTCCCCCCGGACGCAGAGCGTGGCCAGCGCTGAGACGACCCTGGGACAGCCCTCCTGCACGCTCCTCCCACGGGGAACACGACGGAGGAGGGACGACGTGCACGATCGGTCCGGGTCCGAGCGCTTGCGCTCGCTGCTGCTGCAGGTGCTCCTGGTCGGGCTGGTGCTGCTCGCCGGGGCGATGGTGTTCGACACCGTGGCGTCGGCGACCGCTCCCGCCGAGGACGTGCTCTCGACCGATCAGGAGTAGAGCGCCGCCAGCCGCCGGGCGGCCTCGTCCAGGGCCAGCGACGCGAGGGCCACCCGCTTGCGCCGCGACGTGTGCCCGCTGACGACGGCGACGTCACGCACGGGGAGCCCGAAGGCGTCGGCGAGCACCGCTTCGACCGCCGCGTTGGCCCGGCCGTCGGTGGGACGGGCGGCCACCGTCACCTTGCAGGCATCACCGTGGCGGCCGGCGATCCCGTCGCGGGACGCACCCGGCTGCACGTGCACGGTGAGGACGACCTGGCCCTTGGACTCGACGAGCTCGGGCAGGTCGGGCACGGTGGGCGCACCGCCGGGCGGGCTGGACTCAGATGCCGTAGCCGGTGAGGGTCTGGACGGCGCTGCGGATGACGGCGGCGAGCGTGGGGTGGTCGGACTCGAAGCGCACCGCGGACTCCTCGAGCTGCTCGGCGAGGCCCTCGCGGTCTTGACCCTCGCCCAGCTCGCGACGCACGCGATCGACCAGCTCGCGAAGCTCGGCCCGCTCGGCGTCGTCGAGGTGGTCGTCGGCGCGGGCGTCGGCGATCTTGGCCTCGAGCTCGTCGAGGTGGGCACGGAGCTTGTCGTCCATCGACCGAGACACTAGCCAGGGTGCGCCCGCCCGGCGGGGGCCCGGGCGACCACCACGGCCCGACCGTCGCCCTCCGTGCTGAGCAGCACGTCGGCGTCGGTGGCCCGCACGACCGCAGCCAGCTCGCCGGGCGGGGCGTGGTGCGGGCCGGGCTCCGCCGCCCCGACGGCGGACAGGACGCTGAGCACGGCGAGCCCCCCGTCGGCGAGCGCGGCCACCAGCGCGGGGACGATGCCCGGCGCGCGGAAGCGCTGGCAGATCACGAGGTCGAAGCGCCCCAGGTCGGCCGGCAGCCCGGCGTCGAGGTCGTGCAGGCGGACGTCGACGCGGCGCGCGACGCCGTGCGCCCGGGCGAGCTGCCACGTGGCCTCCACGGCGACGGGCGACACGTCGAGCCCGACCACATCCAAACCACGGCGCGCCGCCCAGACGACCTGCCCGCCCATGCCGCAGGCCACGTCGAGGGCGCGGCCGGCGGCAGGAAGGTCGACCGACACCGACCCGAGCCCGTCCGGCGGCTCCGGGCGGGCCGGCGCCGCCCCGGCCCAGCGCTCGTCCCAGCGTTCTGCATCACCCCGCACGGACCGGAGCGTACCGGTCGGAATGTGTGACGTTTCGATGTCCACGATGTGGGCGTAGCGTGAGCAAGCAGGCGCTACCTGGGTTCTTCCATTTCCGTGACCCTCGTCACATTACATTTGTGTTGCGATGCTTACGGCGCCGTCCTACGGTCGGACCTCGGTGCCACTCCCCCCACGCCGGCACCCGCCACCTCCCGGAGGTCCCATGCACCTGGACATCGTCTTTCCCGCGCACAACGAAGAAGGCCGGATCGGCCGCACGCTGGAGCGCTACCGGCGCGCCATCCCGGACGCCGACGTCCGGTTCGTCGTCGCCCTCGACGGCTGCTCCGACGGCACCGCAGAGGTCGTGCTGGCCCACCGCCGCGCCGACCGGCGCGTCCACCTGCTCCAGCTCCCGAAGCTCGGCAAGGGAGGCGCGCTGGCCGAAGCGCTGCGCGCCTGCCCAGCGCCCCTCGTCGGCTTCGTCGACGCGGACGGCGCCACCCCACCCGCCGAGCTCGTGCGGCTGGCCCAGCGGGTCGCCGCCGACGAAGCCGACGTGGCGATCGCGTCGCGCCGGCTCCCTGCGTCGGTGACCCCGGCGCCCCGGAGCCTCGGCCGGCGCCTGACGTCGGCGGGGTTCGCGCACGCCGTCCAGCGCCTGTTCGACCTTCCCGAGCACGACACGCAGTGCGGCGCCAAGGTCCTCCACCAGGCCGCCGCCCGACGGATCACGCCGTTGCTGTCGTCGCGCGACTTCCTCTTCGACGTCGACCTGCTCCTCGCCGCCCACGATCTCGGGCTCACCGTGGCCGAGGTGCCCACGGTGTGGGTCGACCAGGCCGGCTCGAAGGTCGACGCCCTGCGCGACGCGCGGCGCATGGCCGTCAGCGCGCTCCGCCTGTGGTTCCACCGCCGCGTCCTGCCGGTGGAGCCGACCCCCGTGACCGTTGCCCACGCGCCCGCGCCGCCGCTCCTCGACGTCGGCGAGGTCATCGACCTCACCGGCCACATCGACCAGGACCGCCGCTTCGACGAGCACCTCGTCGGCGCATGAACCGACCCGACGTCAGCCTCATCGCCCCGTACCCCGCCCTCGACGGGAACCACCACGCCGGGACGTCGGGCGTGGCGAGCTACACGGCGAACCTCGCCCGCGCCCTGCGCGACGACGGTGCCGATGTGCACGTCGTCGCACCCTTCCACGACGACGCCCCGACCGAGCGGGTGGTGGAGCACGACGGCGCCGGCATCCGCGTCGAGCGCTGCTTCGAGCGGCGGGCCGGCGGCCTGCGGGCCGCGCGCGGCGCCGTGCTCGGCGCCGGCGCACGCGTCGCCCACCTCCAGTTCGAGCTCTTCCTCTACGGGGGACCGAGCGCGCTCGCCGGCGTGCTGCCCACCCTCACCGGCCTCCGCCGACGGGGCACGGCGGCCGTCGTGACCCTGCACCAGACCGTCGACCCGAGCACCGTGGACCGCGACTACACGGCGCTGCACCGGGTGCCGGTGCCGCCCAGCGTCGCGCGGGTGGCCATCGGCTCGCTGCAGCGCGCCATCGCCGGCACGGCGTCGGCTGTGGTGGTGCACGAGCAGCCCTTCGCCGAGGTCGTCGGCGACGCCACCGTGGTGCCGCACGGCATCGAGGACGTCGCCCCGCTCGACCGACGAGCCGCCCGCGCCCAGCTCGGGCTCGACGACCGGCTGGTGGCCCTGTGCTTCGGGTTCGTGGCGCCCTACAAGGGGCTCGAGACCGCGCTCGTCGCCGCCCGCCAGGCCGGCCCGGAGGTGCAGTGCGTCGTCGCCGGCGGCGAGCACCCGCGCCTGGCCGCGGCCGGCGACGCCTACGCCCGCATCCTCGCCGAGACCCACCCCGAGGCGAGGTTCACCGGCTGGGTGCCCGGTGACGACGTCGCCGCCTGGTTCCACGCGGCCGACGTCGCGCTGTTCCCGTACCCACGGCCCTTCTCCAGCAGCGGGGCGCTCGCGCTCGCGCTCGCGTCCCGCACGCCGGTGCTGCTGTCGGCGCCCATGGCGCGCTGCATCGGCGCGCCCTCCGCCGTCGTCGCGCCCACGGTCGACACCCTGGCAGCGCGGCTGCGAACCCTGGCCGCCGACCCCACGGAGCGGGAGGCGCTGCAGCGCTGGACCGACGCCCTCGCCGACGGGCGGCGGTGGGATGCCGTCGCCCGCCGGCACCTCGACGTGTACCAGGCGGTGTCCCCATGAGGCGCGTGCTGCTCTGCGGCGCCTTCGGCCAGGGGAACCCCGGCGACGACGCCCTGCTCGAGTCGTTCCTCGACGGCCTCGCGGGACACGACGTCCGGGTGACCACCTCCGGTGCGGTGCCCGCGCCGGCACGCCCCGTCGCGCCGGATCGGCGCTCCGTGGCGCAGGCCCTGCGCGAGGTCGACGCCGTGGTCGTGGGCGGAGGCACCCTGTTCAAGAGCCTGCACCCGTCCGTGCCCCGCCGGCCCAGCTCCCTCGTCGCCCGGACGGCCCTGCTCCGGGCCGCCACCGCAGCCCGTGGGCTCCCGTTGGCCCTGGTCGGCGTCGGGGCCGGCACCCTCCGGGGCCGCACGGTCCGGCGGCTCGCCGCCTGGACCGCCGATCGCGCCGACCTGCTCGTCCTGCGTGACGAGGAGTCGGCCGCGGTGCTCGCCGAGGCCGGCGCCACCGGCCCCTTCCGGGTCGGCGCCGACGCCACGTGGCGCCTCCTCGACATCGCCACGTCGCAGCCCGCCCGTCGGCCCGAACCGGACGCGCCCGTGCTGGTGGTGCTGAGCCACCACGCCGACCACCACAGCACCCGCCTCACCGACGGCATCACCGCCGTGGTCGAGCACCTCCTCGAGCGCGGCCACGCCGTGACGCTCCAGCCGTGGGCTGACGGCGACGGCGGCGACCTCCGGCTCGGCGCCGACGTGCTCCGGCGGGTCCGATCCGGCGGCATCGCGCTGGTCGACCCACCCGCGACGCTGCACGACGTGCGGCGCGCGGCCGCCGAGCACGGCGCCGTGGTGTCGCTGCGCTTCCACGGCCTCGTGGCAGCTGCCGCCGCGGGCCGCCCGACGCTGGCCTTCGCGCACGAACCGAAGCTGGCCGGGCTCGCCCGCCGCCTCGCGCAGCCCACCGTGCCCAGCCACGCCTCCCCCACCGTCATGGCCCACGCCGTCGACGCCCTGCTGGACACGCCCAGCCCGGCACCGGCGAGCCTGCACCACGAGGTGGAGGCCGCCCGGCACACCAACGCGCTCCTCCGCCTCGTCGTCAGCGGTGGCGTCGAGGACGACGTCGTCGACCGGGCCGCGCTCGACCTGTCCTCGGGCGTGCCATGGTGAGCGTCGCCAGCACCGACGGAGGCCTCCGGGTCGGGCGGCGCGCCGCGACGCCCGAAGCGGACCGTGACGCCCGTGGCGCCGGCGCCCGCCAGCAGCTCGGCGTCGCCGGCGCCCAGTGGACCGCCGGCGTCGGCAACCTCGTCTTCGCGCTCGTCGCCGCTCGCGTGCTCGCCCCCGGCGAGTTCGCCGAGCTCGGCGCCTTCCTCAGCGGCTACGTGCTGCTGCACCTGCCGGCCGCGGGCATCGGTGCCGGCGCCGCCCTCTCCCCGGCCGGGTTGAGCCAGCAGCGCCGCCGCCTCGGCATCGGCGGCCTGGCGATCGGCGCCCTCCTCGCCGCCGCGTCCCCGGTCCTCGCTCGCACCTTCGACATGCCCCTCCCGGTGGTGCTCGCCCTCGCGGCCGCCGCGCCGGGGGCCGGTCTGCTCGGCCTCGAGCGCGGATCGCGCTTCGGCACCGGAGGCCACCGCCGCATCGCCGCCGGCCTGGTCACCGAACCCGCGGGCCGGCTGGTCATCGGCGTGGTCGCCGCCGTGCTGCTCGGCTCCGTGGGGGCCGCCGTGGCGGTCACCGCCGCCGGCTACCTGTCACTCCTCGTCACCAGCGGCCTGCCCGGCCGCGCCGCAGCCACCACCAGCGCCATCGCCGAGACCGCCGTCGCCCACCCCGGACGCACCGCCACGACGATCACCTTCGGCCTGTTCGCCGTGCTCCAGCAGCAGGACCTGCTGGTCGCCAAGGCCCGCCTCGGCGACGACGCCGCCGGCGCCTTCGCGATGATCTCGACCGCAGGCGGCGCCGTGGCCTTCGCCACCGCCACCATCCCACTCGCGCTGCTGCCGCTCGCCGGGCGCTCGCGGCAGGCCGACCGGCTCGCCGTGGGGCTCACCGCCGCCATCGGTGCCGCCGCCACCGCGGTGGCCTTCGCAGCCGGCCAGCCCCTGCTCGCCACCCTGTTCGGCGACGGCTTCGAGGCGGCCGCCGCACCGTTCCCCGCCTACGTCGGGGCGATGGGCCTGCTCGGCCTCGGTCGCGTGCTCGCGGCGCGCCGGTGCGCGGCCGGCCAGCACCGGCACGTCGTGCTCGCCACCGTCGCCACCGTGGTGCTCCACCTCGGGCTGCTCGGCATGCTCGGCACCGCGCCGGGCGGCATCGTGGTGGCCACCCTCACCGCCACCGCCACAGGCGCCGCGGTGCTCGCCCTGCCGCCGGCCGCCGTCGCGCGCCGGGCCCGGCGGATCCGGGAGGCGCTGCTCGCCTGGGCCCCCGCACGGGACGTCGGCGCGGTCGCGGCCTTCACCGCCGTCGCCGCCGCCGTCCGACTGGTGTCGGTCCGCGGCCTCTGGGTCGACGAGGCCATCACGGTCAACCAGGCGTGGTTGCCGTTCGGGGAGATGCTCGACCAGCTGCGCGTGACCGACGTCCACCCACCGCTGCACCACGCCACGGTCTGGGCGCTGGTCCGGGTGCTCGGCGACGCCGAGTGGGTCGTGCGCCTTCCGTCCGTGGTGGCCGGGGCCCTGCTCGTGCCGGCCGCCTACGCGCTCGGGCGCGAGCTGTACGGGCGCCGCACCGGTCTGGTGGCCGCGCTGTTCGTCACCGTCGCGCCGTTCCTCGTCTGGTACTCCCAGGAAGCCCGCATGTACGCGCTGTTCGTGCTCTTCACGACGGTGGCGTTCTGGGCCCAGGTCCGGGCGATCCGCCACGGCGGCCGCGGCGCGTGGGTCACCTGGGCGCTGGCCACCGCCGCGATGCTCTGGACCCAGTGGTTCGGCGTCATCCCCCTGTTCGCTGCGCTGGCGCTCTTCGTGGCCGCCGCCCTCCGCCGGGGCCTCCCCCGCGCCGAGCGCCGCCGCATCCTCCTCGGCGCCGTGCTGGCGTCTGCGGCGGTCGCCGTCCTCGTCGCGCCGCTGGTGCCGTTCGGGCTCGAGCAGCTGGAGGGGTACGCCGGGCGCCGCGGCGGAGCGGCGACCACCGCCGCACCCGCCCAGGCCGGCGCCGCCGCGTCCGGCATCGCCCAGGGGATCTCCGTGTACGCCGTCGGCGCCAACGCCATCTGGGCCGTGCTCGGCTACCACTCCGACGAGGCGATGACGAGCCTCGCCGCGCTCTGGCCCCTGCTGCTGCTGGTCGGGCTCGGTGCCCTCGGCCGGGGCCGGTCGCGCGCCACCAGCGCCCTGCTGCTGAGCATCGCGCTGCCCACCGTGCTGTTCCTGCTCGCCGGCACCGTGAAGCGCGACCTGTTCGAGCTGCGCTACTTCGCCTTCGTCGTGCCGCTGCTGCTCGTCCTCGCCGCCCGCACCGTCACCCGGGTGTTCCCCCGCGCCCGGACCCAGGCGGTGGCCGCGGGCCTCGCCGCCCTGCTGCTCGTCGGCGCCCTCGTCGACCAGCAGCTCAACGGCGCCAACCCCCGCCGGTACGACTTCGAGGGCGCCCTCGCCGAGGTCACCGCGGAGGCCGGCCCCGACGACGTGATCCTCTACGAGCCCGACTACCTCGGCGACGTCGTCGCCTACTACGCGCCCGGGGTCGACGCCCGCCCGATCGCTGCCCGGCGCAGCGTCGACGACGACGCCCGCACCTGGGTCGTCGCCACGACGCGGGTCGTCGACGAGCGGGCCACCGCCGGCCGCGTCGGGCAGGCCCTGGCCGAGCTCGAGCAGGGCGGCCGCCGGGTCGTCGGCCGCACCGAGGTCCCGAACGTCCGCGTGTGGGAGCTGAGCCGATGACCACCACCGACCTCCGCCCGACCATGCCGACGTCGCCGCCCGCACCTCCGGTCGACCCGCGGCTGGACGAGCCCGGCTGGCGGCCCGAGGCACCGAGCACCGCCCGCGCCCTGTTCTTCGCGGTGGTCGGCACGGTCGGCGCGCTCGTGTACCTGTGGTGGCTGCTGCGCCCATCCCGCGTCGGCCATCCCGTGCTCTACGGCCTCCTGGTCGTCGTGGAGCTGTTCAACGTCACCCAGGCGGTGGCGTTCTGGATCACCACCGCCAGCGGGCGCCTGCGCCGTCGCCGGCCGGATCCGCTGCGCCCGGTGAGCGACCCCGCCGTCGACGTGTTCGTGCCCGTGTACGACGAGCCGGCGGCCGTGGTGCGGCCCACCCTCGAGGCGGCGGCGCGGATGCGCGGCCGCCCGCAGGTGTGGCTCCTCGACGACGGCTGCCGCGACGAGATGCGCGACCTCGCCGCGTCGGTGGGCGTCGGCTACCTGCGCCGCGAGGACAGCACCGGTGCCAAGGCCGGCAACATCAACCACGCGCTGGCCCGAACCACCGCGCCGTTCGTCGCCGTGCTCGACTGCGACCACGTGCCCCACCGCGACTTCCTGGCGACGACCGTGCCCCACGTCGTCGCACCGGACGTGGCCTTCGCCCAGACGCCGCAGCACTACGCCAACGCGGACGAGAACCCGGTCGCCGCGGCCGCCTGGGGCCAGCAGGCGTTGTTCTTCGGACCGATCGCCGTCGGCAAGGACGCCTGGGGTTCGATGTTCTGCTGCGGCACGAACGTGGTGTTCCGCCGCGATGCGCTGGAGTCGGTGGGCGGCTTCCCCACCGAGTCCGTCACCGAGGACTTCGAGCTCTCGGTCCGCCTGCAGGAGGACGGGTGGCGCTCGGTCTACGTCCCCGAGGTGCTGGCCTCCGGCTACGGCCCCGACGACATGGCCGGCTACGTCAGCCAGCAGCTGCGCTGGGCGCGGGGCTGCCTGTCGGCGCTCCCCCGCATCGTGCGGTCGTCGCTGCCCTTCGGCAAGCGGGTGCAGTACCTGCTGTCGTCGGGGTTCTTCCTCACCGGGTGGACCTTCCTCGTCTACATGTCGATGCCGGTGCTGCGCCTCCTCACCGGTGCGCAGCCCATCGCCAGCCAGGGCGCCGACCAGTTCCTCCTGTTCTTCCTGCCGTACTTCGGCCTGGCCCTCGCCGCGCTGGCGGCCACCGGGGCCGGCGCCTACGGGTACGACGCGTACTCGCTGCTGTTCGCCAACTGGTGGGTGCACGTGTCGGCGACGATCGCCGTGCTGCGGGGCAAGCCGGGCCGGTTCGTCGTGACGCCGAAGGGCGGCGAGGCCCGCCGCCAGCCGCGCGCCGTGCTCCCCGCCCTGGCCTGCATCGCGGTGCTGCTCGGCACCGCCGCCTGGGGCCTCGCACGCGACACGTCGCCGGCCACCATCAACAACGTCGCGTTCATCGCCCTCCACGTCACCGTGCTGTGGTCGGGGGCGGCGCCGGCGCTGCGCAGGCCCGCGGCCCGGTCCGCGGCCGCGGAGGACGAGCACACGTCGGTGGCCGCCGACGCGACCGCCGCATGACCGCGTCCAGGCGCGCCGCCCACGTCTTGGTCGCCGCCCTGCTCGTGCTGGGCGCGGCATGCGCCGGCGCCGCCGAGCCGGCGCCGCTCGAGCGCGCCCGGAGCGGGCCGACCCTCGCCGAGGGCGTGGCCGTCGCGGCGGGCCAGCGGTTCCTCGACGACCACGTCGAGCCCGACGGGCGGGTCGTCCGCCACGACGAGGGCGGCGACACGGTGAGCGAGGGCCAGGCCTACGCCATGTTCGTCGCCGTCGCCCTCGAGGACCGAGAGCGCTTCGACGCCGTGTGGGGCTGGACCAAGGAGCACCTCCAGCGCGAGGACGGCCTCCTCGCCTGGCGCTGGGCCGACGGCGGGGTCGTCGATCCCATGCCCGCCACCGACGCCGACGTCGACGCCGCCCACGCGCTCGCCCTCGCCTCCCAGGTGTTCGTGGAACCGGACCTGGCGCGCGAAGCCGGGCACATCGCCGGCGCCGTGCTCGCCCACGAGACCACCGACACGGGGCTCGGACCCACGGCGGTGGCCGGCCCCTGGGCGCGGGGCGGCGACGGCGCCGACCCGGTCGTGAACCCGAGCTACGGCGCCCCGCTCGCCTACGACGTGCTCGGCCGGCTGACCGGCGACGGCACCTGGGAGGCCCTCGACGACAGCGCCCGCCGCGTCGTCGCCGACGCCGCTCGCGACACCGACCTCGCGCCCGACTGGGCCGAGCTGCGGCCGGGCGCGGTGGAGCCCACGGGCCCGCCGTCGGGCGCCGGCGAACCGGTGCACGGGTACGACGCCGTGCGCACCGCCGTGCGGCTGGCCACCGACTGCGAGCCGGCCGGCCGCGACCTGGCGGCCGCCATGGACGACGAGTACGACGCCGCCGCCCTCCCCGACGGCGGACCGGCCGCGGTGCTCGCCCTCGACGGCGAGCCGCTCGTGCGCCACGGGCACCCCGCCGCCTCGGTCGGCGCCGCCGCAGCCGCGCTGGCGGCCGGTGACGCCGACGACGCCGGCCGGCTGCTCAGCGTCGCCGAGCAGCAGCTGTCGGACGACCCCACGTACTACGGCAGCGCCTGGGTGGCGCTCGGTCGGCTGTGGCTCACCACCGAGCGCCTCGGCGGCTGCGCCGGCGACTGACGCTCGGCCGCGCCGGCCGGCCGGATCTGGGCATCCTCCGGGGTGTGAGCGGAGCAGGGACCGTTCGCACCCCGCAGGATGACCAGATCTGGTCGATCCACGACCAGGGAACGGGCGTCAGTCGGGCCAGAGGTCGGCGCGGGCCTGGGCGGTGCTGCCGGCCCGGGACATCGCCGCGGTGCCGACGACGCAGAGGACGCCGGCGACGATGTAGGAGACCTCGTAGCTCGACGCGTCGTGCAGCGCACCGAGCAGGAACGGGCCGAGCGCCACGCCGGCGACGACGATGAGCTGGTTGAGGGCGAAGATCCGGGCGTAGTCGCGCGCACCCATGGCGTCGGCGAACAGCAGCGGCTGCAGCATGAGGATGTTGCCGATGGTGGAGCCGAAGAGGATGGCGCACAGCACCAGCAGCAGGGTGCTCTCGACCTGCGAGAGCAGGATGAGGGCGAGCCCCTGCGTCGCCGCGAACCCGATGGCCAGGCGCACGAGCGGCCGCTTGTCGGCCACCACGCCGCCGATGAGCCGGGCCACGACGCTGGCGATGGTGAGCCCGGCGATGAGCTTGCCGCCGGTGCCGTCGCCCGCCCGTTCGTTGCCCAGCTTCACCAGGTGGGTGATGCCGCCGACCTGCATGCCGAGCACCAGCACGTAGCCGACCGTGACGGCCTTGAAGAACCGCGACCGCACCGCCACGTCGTAGGGCACGCCGAGCGCCGAGCTGCCCGCCACCGCGCCGGACGCCAGGGTCCCCCGGTGCTCGGGCGTGGGCCACAGCAGCGGCACGACCGGCAGGGTGCAGGAGGCCCAGATCAGCACCAGCCACGGCGTGGCGAGCTCGATGCCGTCCCGGCCGATCCACCACGACACCAGCTGGGTGAACGTGAGGCCGCCGACCGACAGGCCGGTGGACGCGATGGCGAGCGCCACCGACCGCTTGGCCTCGAACCAGCGGGTGACCACGGTGGTGGCGGGGACGAGTCCGGCGGCGCTGAAGCCCACACCCAGGAGCACGTCCACCAGGTACAGCTGCCACAGCTCCGTGACCCGCCCGAGGAGCAGGACCGAGGCCCACGACACCACGAGCCCGACGACCACGACGTGGCGCACGTCGCGGTCGGTGATGAGCCGCCCGACCCGCGGACCGACGAGCCCGCCGACGACGAACACGAGTGACTGCCCAAGCGAGGCGCTGCCGGTGGAGAAGCCCCGCTCATCGGTGAGGGCGTCGAGGTACACCGCCTGGCCGTAGAAGATGAACCCGGAGTTGGCCATCAGCAGGACGAAGGCGGCGCCGACGACGATCCAGCCGGGGAAGAACCGGTGCGCGGTGTCGTCGCGGGGTTCCACGGTGGCGCTCACCGGGCCAGCCACTCCCGGATCCGGTCCCGCAGCACGTCGATGTTCACCCCGCTGTGGGCCGACACCCACAACACGTCCTTGCGATCCACGCCGCATCCCTCCGCCAGGTCTCGCTTCCGCTTCTCACGTCCCTTCGCCTTCACCTTGTCGTGCTTGGTGGCGATGACGGCGAAGGGCACGTCGTGGTGCCGCAACCACTCCAGCAGCTGCACGTCGAGCTTGGTGGGACCGATCTCCCCGTCGACGAGCACGCCCACCATCCGCAGCTCGTCCCGGCCCAGGAGGTAGCCCTCGATCATCGGCTGGAACGACTCGCGCACGGCCCGAGGCGTCTTCGCGTAGCCGTAGCCCGGGCAGTCGACGAAGGTGCCGGTGGCGCTGTCGTGGGGCTCGAGCTCGAAGCAGTTGAGCAGCTGCGTCCGGCCCGGCGTCTTCGACGTCTTGGCCAGGTCCTTGCGGTTCGCGAGCGCGTTCAGCAGCGACGACTTGCCCACGTTCGACCGACCCACCACGGTCACCTCCGCGGTGGTGGGCGGGAGGCGATCGAGCCGGTCGGCCGAGGTCACGAACCGCAGCGCCAGGGGCTTGCTCACCCGGGCAGGGTGCCACAGCCCACCCGCGACCCGGACGCTCGCAGCAGCGCGCTCCGGCCGTTCCGGACGATCCGGACACGGGACGCCCGGCGGCGCGCGAGGATCACCGGGTGCCCGGCCGCTCCCGCCTCGCTGTGACCCTCGCCGCTGCCGCTGTCGCCGTGACCCTCGTCGCGGGTGCGCCCGCCTCCGCCCAGAGCGAGGTCGAGATGCCTCCGGTGCGCACGCTCCCGGGATCGCTCGGCGTCGCCCCGACCGACCAGTACGTGCAGCGCGTCCACCTGCTGTTCCTCGGCCGCGCCGCCGGCCTCGCCGAGCTGCCCGGCCTCGCCCACGTCGTGCACCGCGAGGGGCCTGCCGCGCTCACCCGTCGCCTCGCCCTGTCGCCCGAGTGGGCCGGCGTCCGCATCGACGAGCTCTACCGCAGCATCCTCGGGCGGGAGCCCGACCCGGGAGGGCAGGCGTACTGGCTCGACCAGCTGCGGCGGGGCCGCACCCTCGAGGCGGTGGCCGCCGGCTTCTACGGCTCCGACGAGTACTACGCCCGCGCCGGCGGATCGGACGGACCCTTCGTCGACTCGCTCTACCGCCGGCTGCTCGAGCGGGAGCCCGACGCGGGCGGTCGGCAGCAGTGGCTCGACCAGCTGGCGCGCGGCGTCACCCGCACCCAGGTCGCCGACGCCTTCTACGGCTCCGTGGAGTCCCGCCGCCAGCGGGTCGACGGCCTGTACCAGGAGGTCCTCGGTCGGGCGCCCGACGCCGGCGGCCGCACCTTCTGGGTCGAGCGGCTGCCGGCGCTCGGCGACGTCGCCTTGGCCTCGCACCTGGCGGCCAGCGACGAGCTCCACCGCCGGGCCACCGGCGGCGTGCCGCTGCCCGACGTGCGCGTCGGACCGGTCGGACCGGGCACGCCGTACCCGCTCAGCGCCTCGTGGCGCGCCGGGTGCCCGGTGGGCCCCGCCGACCTGCGGGCGGTGACGTTCCCCCACCTCCGCCTCGACGGCTCCCGCAGGCGCGGCGTGCTCATCGTCCACCGCGACGTCGTCGCCGACGTGGCCACGCTCGTCCGCGCCGCGCACGGCACCCGCTTCCCGATCGCCCAGGCCCGTCCGGTCGACGACTTCGGTGGCGACGACGACGCCTCGATGGCCGCCGACAACTCCTCGGCGTTCAACTGCCGCCGGGTGGCCGGCACCACCACGTGGTCGCAGCACGCCTACGGCACCGCCGTCGACCTCAACCCGGTGCGCAACCCGTCGGTGCGCGACGGGCGGATCGACCCGCCGGCCGGCGCGGCCTACACCGACCGCAGCGACGTCCGGCCCGGGATGCTCGTCGAGGGCGGCGCCGTGGTCGACGCCGTCGACCGGCTGGGCTGGGGGTGGGGTGGCCGCTGGCGCTCGGGCCCCGACCACCAGCACGTGTCCCGCTCCGGACGCTGAGCCCCGCTGAGCCACCCGACCTCGACGAAGTCCGCACGCCCGACCCCACCACGCCCAGGAGCCCCCTCATGAGCCGACCCACCCGTGCCGCGGCCAGCGAGCTGTCCCGACCCGCCGACTTCGACCCGCCGGTCGGTCCGGACGCGCCGGTCATGGATGTGCTCGCCACCATGCGCGCCATGCGCCGCCTCAAGCCCGACCCCGTCCCCCGCGACCTCCTGGAGACCATCGTGCGGGCCGCCACGTGGGCGCCGTCGGGCTCCGACGCGCAGCACTACGGGTTCGTCGTCGTCACCGAGCGGGACCGGATCGCCCGGCTCGCCGAGCTGTGGCGCGAGGCCGAGGAGACCTACGAGGCGCTGGCCGGCGACCTCGTGCCGGACTTCGACGACCCGGCCCACGCCCGCATGGCTGCCGCCCTCCGCCACCAGCGCGACCACTTCCACGAGACGCCGGCGGTGATCGCCGCCTGCTACCGCCGCTCCGGCCCGGCCGGGCGCGAGCTCCTCTCCCCCACGCGCCTGCGCCAGCTCGTCCAGCGCGTCGGCTGGCCGCGCCTGCGCAAGATCGCCAGCGCCGGCACCGCCGCGCAGAACCTGAACGAGGCGTCGAGCATCTACCCGGCCGTCCAGAACCTGCTGCTCGCGGCGCGGGCCCACGGCCTCGCCGCCAACCTCACCGTGTGGCACCTGTTCAACAACGCCGACTGGCGGGAGGTGCTCGGCGTGCCGGACGACGTCGGCGTGTACGCCATCGTCCCGGTGGGCTGGCCGCTGGGCCGGTTCGGCCCGGTCCGCCGCCGCCCCGTCGACGAGGTGCTGCACTGGGAGCGCTGGCAGGCGTGACGCGACTGTCGTCCGGTGCGCCGACACCGGGCGCGGCGCGTGTGGGACACTGGGGGCGCACACGACACCAGAAGGGGAGGTGTGAGGTGCTGGTCGACCAGATCCTGGACACCAAGGGCCGCGACGTCGCCACGGTGACGCCCGACGCCACGATCGCCGACGCCGTCGCCGCGCTCGCCACCCACAACGTGGGCGCGCTCGTGGTGTCCGCCGACGGCTCGACCGTGGACGGCATCGTGTCCGAGCGCGACATCGTGCGCGGCCTGGCCGACGGTCCCGAGGTGCTCCACCGCACCGTGGCCGACGTGATGGCCACCGAGGTCGCCACGTGCCACGGCCGCAGCGACATCCGCCAGCTCGCCGAGATGATGACCGCCGGCCGGTTCCGGCACATGCCCGTGATCGCCGACGGTGCTCTCGCCGGCATCGTCAGCATCGGCGACGTCGTCAAGGCCCGCATCGACGAGCTCGCCACCGAGACCCAGCAGCTCGTCGGCTACATCCAGCACGGCCGCTAGCCGCTAGCCGCCAGCCGCCAGCCGCCACCCCCACCCCAACCTGGTTCTGGACGCGGATCCTGCGCAGCGGCGTGGGCGGGGTCCGCTAGGGGCGCTGGACCGAGCCGTCCGGACCGAGGCACCCGGCCGCCGGCGTGGTGGCGTCAGGTCCCCCGTCCGGGCAGGCGCCGAGGGTGTTCGACGTCTCCGCCGGCACGTCCGTGCCGATGCCCGGATCGAGCGCCGGCGGGTCGCTCTCGCATCCGGCGAGCGGCAGCGCCACCAGCAGCGCGAGCGTGCAACGTCGCAGCGGTCGGGACACCATGGGCGGCATCCTCGCGCGTCGCCGCCTGACCGACGGCGACGCGGAGGCGCTCAGGCTGCGTATGGCGTGGTCGTGCGGGCGTGGCGCAGCGCGGCGCCCCACCAGGACAGCTGGTCGAGCATGGTGCTCGCCGCGATCTCCGCGCCGACGAGCGCCGCCCCGTCGGCCATCGACCAGGGGTTGTGCAGGCTGACGCAGTCGCGGATCGTGGTCGCGTGCAGCTCGGCGAACACGAGCCGCAGCTGCTCGACGGCCCGCAGACCGCCCGACATGCCGCCGTAGCTGACGAAGCCGACCGGCTTGGCCCGCCACTCGGCGTACCCGACGTCGATGGCCTGCTTGAGCGCCGCCGGGTACCCGTGGTTGTACTCGGGCGTCACGATGACGAAGGCGTCGGCGCGGTCGATGCGCCGCCGGAAGGCGCGCACCGCCTCGTCGTCCGTGGCCATGAGCCGGTCGGGGAGCGCGGCGTCGAGCAGGTCGACCAGGTCGAGCTCGAAGTCGTCCCGATCCCGGAGCTGCTCGATGAACCAGCCCGCGACCGTGGGGGCGAAGCGCTTCTCGCGCGTGCTGCCGATGATGACGGCGAGGCGCAGCGGGGGATCTCCTGCGTGGGGGTCGTCGTGGTGATCGGTCATGCCCATGCAAGGTATGAGTTGAAGCGAACTTGAGGTCAATGGTGGCTTCTGTCACGACTTGCCGGGCTCGAGCCACCGACGCGACGCCACGATCGCCGCGGCGCCGACGACGAGCGCGACGGCGGCCATCGCCCAGGCGGCCGCGTACGAGCGCACGTCGGCCACCGCGCCGAAGGCCGCCGGCCCGACCGCACCGCCGACGGCCAGACCGGTGAGCACGGTCGCGGCGGACGCGGCCGGCCGGTCGCGGCCGACCCGCACCGCGGTCTGGAACGCCAACCCGGTCCACCCCCAGCCGCAGCCGATGACGGCCACGGCACCGACCACGCCGGCGACCCCGGCGGACGTCGACGCCAGCAGCACCGCGCCGACCGCCCCGACCGCCAGCAGCGTGCCGAGCATCGCCCAGGTGCTGCGGGGATCGCGGTCGCCGCGAGCCCCGGCCCCGATGCGCACCGCGATGCTGCAGACGCTCGCGCCGGCGAGCAGCAGGCCGGCGTCGCCCTCCTCCCAGCCACGATCGGCGACGGCGGGCACCAGGAGCGTGCTGGCCGCGGTGGCCGCCCCGCAACCCACGGCGACACCACCCGCGAAGAGCACCAGCGGTGCTCGGTGCGCGCGACCCGCGGCGGCGGCCACCGGCGGCGGACCACCGGGCAGGCGGGGCACGAGCGCCCACACGACCGGCGTCAGCGCCGCCCCGGCGACGAACGCCGACCGCCATCCGAACGCGCCGACGAGGAACGGGATCGACAGGCCGGCTGCCAGCGACGCGGCGGGCACGCTCGCCTCCTTCGCGCCGAACGCCAGCCCGTGCCGCGACGGCGGCACGGCGTCGCCGAACGCTCGGGCCGCACCCGTGTCCACGAGCCCGACTGCGGAGCCGGCCACGACCAGCACGGTGGTGAGCTGCCACCAGCTCGACACCGCCGCCGCGACGACGAGCGCGCACACGCCGCTGACCGCGGAGCCGACGCGCAGGGCGACGGCGGGTCCGACCCGTTCGGTGATCCGGGACATCGGCACCGCCATCAGCCCGGCACCGACGAAGAAGGCGGCGACGCTCGCGCCTGCCGCGCCTTCCCCGAAGCCGAGGTCGTCGCCGATGCGGCCCGAGAGCGCACCGGTGAGGAACGCCGGCACCGTGGTGGCGGTGAGGGCGGCGCTGCCGGCGAGGACGATGCGGGCGGGGGCGGGGGCGATCCGGGCAGGGTACGAGGGGCCGACGGGCGACGGCCGAGACGGGAGCGCGACCGTGCCTACGCTCTCGACGTGGACGACTGCCGCCGCTTCGACGCGATCCTGTTCGACTTCTCCGGGGTGATGGTGTCCTCCGCCTTCGACGCCCTCGGCCGGCACGCCTCGGACCACGGGATGTCGGAGGACGAGTTCCTCGAGTTCCTGCTCGGCCCGTACGCCGAGGACGGCGACCACGCCTGGCACCGCGCCGAGCGGGGGGAGATCGGCATCCTCGACTGGGCCACCGACACCATGGCCCGAGCCGAGGAGGCGGGCATGGGCCTCGACCTGTCGTTCATGGCCAGCATGCTCGGCGACCTCGAGGTCTACGACGTCATGGTGGAGGCAGCGCGGGAGGTGCGCCGCGCCGGCTGCCGCACGGCGCTGGTCACCAACAACATCGCCGAGGGTCGGGACTCGTGGCGGCCGATGCTCCCCCTCGACGAGCTGTTCGACGACGTCATCGACTCCTCCGAGGTGGGTCTGCGCAAGCCCAACCCCGAGATCTACCTGCTCGCCCTGCAGCGGCTCGGCACCGTCGAGGGCCGGCCCATCGAGCCGTCGCGCGCCGTGATGCTCGACGACCACCCCGGCAACTGCGCCGGCGCGCTGGCGGCGGGCCTGTACGCCATCCAGGTCACCGACCCCGCGGTCGCTGCCGACGAGCTGCGGGCGCTGCTCGGCTCACCGGCGGGCTGACCCCCGGCCACGGACCGGTTGCCGAGCACGTCACATTCACGTACCATCTGGTACATGAAAACGGAGACGAGCATCGCCATCGATGCGGCGGCCGAGGTCGTGTGGCAGGTGTTCACCGACGTCGAGCGCTGGCCCGAGTGGACGGAGTCGGTGACCCGGATCGTGCCCCTCGACGGGCCGGCCATCGAGGTCGGCAACCGCTTCGAGATCAAGCAGCCCCGGATGCCGAAGCTGGTCTGGCAGGTGACCGCGGTCGACCCCGGCCGGGGGTGGACCTGGGTGCAGCGGTCCCCGGGCGGCACCACGCTCGCCACCCACGAGGTGATCGCGCAGGGTGCGCAGCGGACGCTCGTCCGCCAGGGCATCGACCAGCGCGGACCGGTGGGCACGCTCGTCGGGGCCCTCATGCGGGGCACGACCCGCCGGTACCTGCAGATGGAGGCCGACGGGCTCAAGGCGCGGAGCGAGGCGCGGCACCGCCACGATGGCGCGACCGCCTGACGAGCGGCGCCGGCAGGAGCTGCTCGACGCGCTGCTCGACGCCTTCGCCGCCGGCGGCATCGGGTCCCGCTCGCTGCGCGACGTGGCGGATGCCGTGGGCACGAGCCACCGCATGCTCCTGCACCACTTCGGCTCCCGGGAGGAGCTGCTGGTGACGGTGGTCGAGGAGGTCGAGCGCCGGCAGGTGCAGGTGCTGGACGAGCTGCCCGACGAGCCCGCCGACGCGCTGGCGGCCATGTGGGCCGACCTGCGGCGGCCCGAGCTGCGGCCGTTCGAGCGGCTGTTCTTCGAGTGCTACGCCCGGGCCGCCCAGGGGGAGGAGCCCTTCACCCGACTCCTCCCGACGGCGGTGGACGGCTGGCTGGACGAGGCGACGCGGGACGGCGCCGACCGGGCGACGGTGCGCCTCGGGCTGGCGGTGATGCGCGGGCTGCTCCTCGACCTGGTCGCCACGGGCGACGAGGCGGGCGTCGACGCCGCCGCCGAGCGCTTCGTCGCCCTGGTCCGCGCGTCGGGCTGACCCCGCCCTCAGCGGGGGTGGGAGCTGTGCGTCTCGGTGACGATGCCGCCCCGCACGTGCTGGGTGACGACGACGTCGACCGACCGCGGGCGCACGGTCTCCCACACCTCGTCGGCGATCTGCACGGCGAGGGCCTCGGCGAACACGTGCTTGTCGCGGAAGCCCCACAGGAACAGCTTCAGCGACTTCGACTCGATGCAGCGCTCGGCCGGCACGTACTCGATGCGCACCGAGGAGATGTCGGGCTGGCGGGTCACCGGGCACAGCGAGGTGACCTCGTCGGTGGTGAAGACGACCTTCGTGCACCCCTCGGGCGCCGGGAACGTCTCGACGTGGTCGACCGGCCCGGTGTGGGGGCGGCCGAGCAGCGTGAGCTCGTCGGTGGGTGGCTGCTCCTGCATGTCAGCCGACCCTAGGACGGACCCCGGTACGTGCAGCCGCTGGTGCAGGTCTCCCGCACCTCGACGGCAGCCAGGCCCGGGAGCGCCGGCGCGATGCGGTCCCAGATCCAGGCGGCCACCACCTCGCTGGTGGGGTTCTCGAGGCCGTCGATCTCGTTGAGGTACCGGTGGTCGAGCGCGTCGATGGTGGGCTGCACCGCCGCCTTGAGGTCGGCGAAGTCCATGACCCACCCGGTGCGCTCGCCCACCGGCCCCTCGATGGTCACCCGGACGCGGAAGCTGTGCCCGTGCAGGCGGGCGCACTTGTGCCCCTCCGGCACGTTGGGCAGCGAGTGGGCGGACTCGAAGCCGAACTCCTTGAACAGCTCCACGGCGGCGCTCCTAGATCAGCGGTTCGGGCTCGGTGGTGAAGCGGGGGCTGAGGTGCCCCGTGTCGTTCCACGTGCGCACGATCCAGCGGTCGCCGGCAACCACGACGTGGGTGATCCCGCAGTTGTCCGAGCCGGTGAACGCGAACCCGC
>DASTYO010000123.1:0-37617 GCA_035764875.1 Acidimicrobiales bacterium
GTCGCCCTCGATGTCGAGGTCGTCGTCCGCGTCGTCGTCGCCGAACACGCTCCCGGCGTCGACGGTGGCGGGGCGGCTCCCGCTGCCCTTCTTGTCGTCCCAGCGGTCGAAGCCAGCGGCGATCACGGTGACCCGGACCTCGTCGCCCATGTCGTCGTCGATCACGGTCCCGAAGATGATGTTGGCGTCGGGGTGAGCCACCCCGTGGATCACCTCGGCGGCCTCGTTCACCTCGTAGAGCCCCAGATCGCTGCCGCCGGCGATGGTGAGCAGGATGCCGCGGGCCCCCTCGATGGAGGCCTCCAGCAGGGGGCTCGAGATGGCGCCCCGGGCCGCGTTGAGCGCCCGGCCCTCGCCGCTGGCGTAGCCGATGCCCATGAGGGCGGAGCCGGCGTTGGTCATGATCATCTTCACGTCGGCGAAGTCGGTGTTGATGAGGCCGGGCGTGGTGATGAGGTCGGTGATGCCCTGGACGCCCTGGAGGAGCACCTCGTCGGCCATCTTGAAGGCGTTGAGCATCGACGTCTTCTCGTTCGACACGGTGATGAGCCGGTCGTTCGGGATGACGATGAGGGTGTCGACCTTCTCCTTCAGGCGCTGGATGCCCTGCTCGGCCTGGACGGAGCGGCGGCGGCCCTCGAACGCGAAGGGGCGGGTGACCACGCCGATGGTGAGGCTGCCGAGCGACTTGGCGATCTCGGCCACCACGGCCGCGCCGCCGGTGCCGGTGCCGCCGCCCTCGCCGGCGGTGATGAAGACCATGTCGGCGCCCTTGAGCACCTCCTCGATCTCCTCGCGGTGCTCCTCGGCGGCCTGCTTGCCGACCTCGGGGTCGGAGCCGGCGCCGAGGCCGCGGGTGAGCTCGCGGCCGATGTCGAGCTTCACGTCAGCGTCGGACATGAGCAGGGCCTGGGCGTCGGTGTTGACGGCGATGAACTCGACGCCCTTCAGGCCGGCGTCGATCATGCGGTTGACCGCGTTGACGCCGCCTCCGCCGATGCCGACCACCTTGATGACGGCCAGGTAGTTCTGCGGGTTCGCAGCCATGGGTCGGAGCTCCTCCACTTGGGGTTCAACCGCTCGGTTCAGGGTAGGCGTCGGTGCGGTGCGGGATGGGTGATGTGCGGGTCGCGGCCCTGAGGCGCGACGGACCGGGCGGTGACGACCGCCCGGGGTGAAGTTCGAGTCAAGGTCGAGGTCGAGGTCGGGTCAACCTCGATGTGAGGTACGGGTCGAGAGGGTACGGGGCCGCGACTGCCCAGGTCAACCAGGACGTCTCCCATCAGCACGTCTCCCGCCGGGTCAGCACCGGGTGGGTCGGGACGGTGAGGTCGAGCACGTCGAGGCAGCTGCGGTCGACGCGGGCGTGCACGGTGCGGAACGCCTCGACCTTGGCGTCGAGCTCGCTGGCGTCGCCGAGCTCGACGGTGGCGCCGTCGACGAGCTGCAGGCGCAGGTGGGGCTCGAGGTGGACCGCGGCGACCGCACCCGCCGGGTTGGCGCGCAGGCGGCCGGCGAGCTCGATGGCGGTGCGCAGGTCGCGGGACACGGGGCGCCCGGCGGTCGGCGGCGTCGCCTCGGCGACCACCTGGACGAAGGGCGCACCCGGGGCGCCGGCCGCGTCGGCCAGCACCCGGCCGCCGGCGTCGACCAGCACGGCTCGGCCGCCGCCGGCCACGATCGCCACGGCCTCGCGCTCGCGGACGGTGACGTGGACGCTGCCGGGCAGGTCGCGGGTGACCTCGGCCTCGGCGACCCACGGCAGCGCCTCCACGGCCGCTGCCGCGTCGTCGAGGTCGGCGAGCAGCACGGGGTCGCCCCGGCCGATGCCGGACGCCGCCCGGATCTCGTCGGCCGGGGTGTGAGCCGCCCCGGCGACGGTGATCTCGTCGACGTCGAGGACGGGGCTGCGCAGCACGAGCACGCCGGCGAGGGCCAGCGCGGCGATCCCGACGAGGACGAGCAGGCGCTTGAGCCGGCGGCGGCCTGCCTCCTTGCGCACGGCGATGCGGCGGGCGCGGAAGCGCGGGTCGACGGCCACCGCGCCGAGCTGCGGGCGCAGGTCGGGTCGGCCGGCGCCGGCCGCGTGCGGGCCGCTCACCCGAACGCTCCGTCGGGGAAGCCGACGAGCCGCGTCTCGGGGTGGAGGCGCACGCCGGTGGCGGCTTCCACGGCGTCGCGCACCTCGACCATGACCGCGTGGACGTCGTCGGCCCGCCCGCCCGGGTCGGCCTGGATGAAGTTGGCGTGCTTGGGCGAGACCTCGGCGGTGCCCCGCCGCAGGCCCTTGC
The DNA here is from genome assembly GCA_035764875.1 of Acidimicrobiales bacterium. Classification (GTDB taxonomy): domain Bacteria; phylum Actinomycetota; class Acidimicrobiia; order Acidimicrobiales; family Salinilacustritrichaceae; genus Salinilacustrithrix. Next base: position 2,292 of record DASTYO010000123.1, read on the forward strand.
AGCCGGCGAGGTCGATGAGGCGGCCGGCGCTGTCGCCGGGCGGGTTGGTGAACACGGAGCCGGCGTTCTGGCCGCCGGGCTGGTTCGCCCGCCGCCACCGCACGATCTCGCTCAGGGTCTCCGCACCCGTGCCGGCCTCGTCGGGCGCGAGCGCGAGGGTGGCCTCGGTGACCACCTGGTCGGCGGTGATGGCGGACCGTCGGTAGCCGAGCTCGAGGGCGGACGCGGGCACCGATGCATCCTCCCCCGTGCGGCAGTCGAACACGCGGACCCCCACCAGGCTCGCGGCCATGTCGGAGCCGTGGCCGCCCGCGTTCATCCGCACCGCACCCCCGATCGAGCCGGGGACGCCGACGGCCCACTCGAAGCCGGTGAGCCCCGCCCGGACCGATTGGCGGGCGACCACGGGCAGCAGCGCCGCGCCGCCGGCGGTGACGGTGGTGCCGTCGATGTCGATGCGGGCGAACGCCTCGCCGAGGTGGAGGGCGAGCCCGGCGAAGCCGTCGTCGGCCACCAGCAGGTTGGAGCCGTTGCCCACCACCAGCACCGGCACCCCGCTGGCCGCCACCGCCTCGCCCACGCGGGCGAGCACGTCGCGATCGGCCACGTCGACGAACAGCGCAGCGGGTCCGCCGACCTTGTAGGTGGTGTACGGGCCGATGGGGACCATCGGGCGGGCGAGGTCGCCGAGCGCCTCCGCGGCGACGGCGAGCGGGTCGGCGCTCACGGTCGGGCCTCCAGAGCGGCCAGCACGACGTCGGGCACGGTGGTGAGGTCGCCGGCGTTGAGGGTGAGGCACAGGTCGCCGGGACGGAGCACGTCGAGCAGCCAGGCCGTGGTCGCGTCGAGGTCGGCCAGGAAGGTGACGTCGGCCTCGGGGTGGGCGGCCACCACGGCGTCGCGCACGAGCGTCCCGCTCACGCCCGGGATCGGCGCCTCGCCCGCGCCGTACAGCTCGGTGACGGCGAGGACGTCGGCGTCGACGAAGGCGTCGGCGAAGGTGTGCGCCAGGTCGCGGGTGCGGGTGTAGCGGTGGGGTTGGAACACGCACACCACCCGCTCGAACGGTCCCGTGCGGGCGGCGGCCAGCACGGCGGCGACCTCGGTGGGCAGGTGGTCGTAGGAGTCGACGAAGGTCACGCCGCCGGCGACGCCCCGCTGCTCGAAGCGCCGGGCGACACCGGCGAAGGCGCCGAGGGCGCGGGCGCCGGCGGCGAGCGGGATGCCCCGCACGAGGCAGGCGGCCAGGGCGCCGGCCGCGTTGCGGGCGTTGTGGAGGCCGGGCGCCGCCGGCACCTCGACCTCGACGCGCTCGCCGGCGTGGTGCAGCGAGAAGCGCACGCCGATGCCGGCCGGGCCGACGTCGCGGACCTGCAGCTCCGCCGCCGCGTCGGTGCCGTAGGTGAGCACCCGGCGGGCCGCCGGGACCAGCCCGGCCGACCCCGGATCGTCGAGGCACAGCACGGCGGTGCCGTCGAGGTCGGCGACGAGGCGACGGAAGCCGTCCACCAGGGCGGCCTCGGTGCCCCAGTACGCGAGGTGGTCGGCCTCGACGTTGGTGACGACCGCGTCGGTGGCGCCGAGGCGCAGGAAGGTCCCGTCGGACTCGTCGGCCTCCACCACGAAGCCCGGCCCGGTGCGCCAGTCGGCGTTGCGGCCGAGTCCGGTGATGCGGGTGCCGGCCAGGTAGCCGGCGCCGTCCCCCACGCCGTCGAAGATGGTGGCGACCATGCCGGTGGTGGTCGACTTGCCGTGCGTGCCCGCCACGGCGAGCACCGAGCGCTCCGCGCAGATCGACGCCAGGGCGTCGCCCCGGTGGAGCACCGGCACGCCGGCAGCGCCCGCGGCGACGACGTCGGGGTGGTCGGCGGGCGTCGCCGTCGACGTCACCACGGCGTCGAGGCCGGAGGCGCCGTCGAGGCCGGCGGACCCCACGCGCACGTCGACCCCGAGGTCGCGCAGCGGGGGCAGGAAGGGCGTGTCGCGCTCGTCGACGCCGCTGACGTCGTGCCCCATCTGGGCGAGCACGGTGGCCACCGCGCTCATGCCGGCCCCGCCGGCGTTCACGACGTGGATGCGCCGCCGCTCGTGGAGGTCGATCGTGCGGTGCGGGCGCTCATCGGGCACGACCGTGCTCCTCGACCAGGTCGGCCACCCGGTCGGCGGCGTCGGGCGCGGCGAGCGACGAGATGCGTGCGGACATGTCCGCGAGCCGGGCCGGGTCGGCGAGGAGGGCATCGACCTCGGCGGCCAGGCGCTCGCCGTCGAGCTCGTCGTCGCGCACGACCACCGCGCCCCCGGTGGCGGCCACACGCTCGGCGTTGGCGATCTGCTGGCCGCCGGTCGTGACCAGCGACGGCACGATGACCGCGGGGCGGCCGGTGGCGGCGAGCTCGAACACGGTCCCCGACCCGCCCCGGCACACCACGAGGTCGGCCCGAGCCAGCTGGCCGGGCATGTCGTCCTCGTACTCGACGGCTTCGTAGACCAGCTCGCCGGTGTCGGCGGGCCGCTCGAGGCGCGGCCAGTCGCGGCGGCCGACGACGTGGTGGACGGCGAGGTCGGACCGGTGGCGCCAGCGCTCGACGGCGTCGAGCGTGGCGCGGTTGATGGACAGCGCGCCGAGGGAGCCGCCGAACACGAGCAGCTGTCGGCGGCCGTCGGCCCGGGGCTCGTGGGCGCGGCCGAACAGCTCGGCCCGCACCGGGTTCCCCACCACCACGGCACCGGGCAGCTCGGTGCCGGGGAACGACACCGCGCTGCGGGCGGCGAAGCGGCTCAGCAGCCGGTTGGCGGCCCCGGGCACGGCGTTCTGCTCGTGGACGAGCACGGGGACCCGCCACAGGACGGCGGCGAGGCCGACGGCGACGCTGGCGTACCCGCCGACGGCGACGACGGCGGCGGGGCGGTGGCGCCGCACGAGGCCGAGGGCGATGACGGCGGCACGCAGCAGGCCGACCACGGCGCCGGCGTTCGCCCGGATGGCGGCGGGCGACGCGCTGCGGGCGATGCCCCGCCCGGGCAGGAGCGTCTGCTCGAAGCCGGCCTCCGGCACGAGGCGCGCCTCGATCCCCCGCTCGGAGCCGACGAGGTGGACGTCGTGGCCGCGCTCGCGCAGGGCCGTGGCGATGGCGAGCGCGGGCAGGACGTGGCCGGCGGTGCCGCCGCCGGTGACCAGGACCTTCATCCGCGGGCGGCGGCGCGGGCCGCGTTGCGGGACCGCCGGGCGGCGATGCGGGCGCGCACCGGGTTCTCGGGGTCCTGGCCCTGGAACGCCACGTTCACCAGCACGCCTGCCGCGAGCATGGTGGCCAGCAGCGAGGACCCGCCGAAGGAGACGAACGGGAGCGGCACGCCGGTGATGGGCAGCAGGCTGAGCACGGCGCCGACGTTGACGAAGCCCTGCACGGCGAACCACGTGGTGACACCCACCGCGAGCATCGAGCCGAACGGGTCGGCGGCCCGCTGGGCGATGCGCAGGCCGAGGGCGATGAGGGCGGCGAACAGGCCGACCACGAACAGGCTGCCGATGAGGCCGAGCTCCTCGCCGATGATGGCGAACACGAAGTCGGTGTGGGCCTCGGGCAGGAACCCCCACTTGGCCCGGCTCTCGCCGAGCCCGCTGCCGGACACGCCGCCCGACGCCACCCCGATGAGCGACTGGATGGTCTGGTAACCGGCGTCGCCGGCGTTCTCCCAGGGGTCGAGGAAGCCGACGACCCGCTCGCGCCGGTAGTCGGCCGACAGCGCGAACACCGTGCCGAGGGCGGCGGCCGACCCGGCGAGGAGGCTGAGGACGCGCATGGGGATCCCCGCCCACAGGAGCATGCAGCCGACGATGGCGCACAGGACCATCGTCGTCCCGAGGTTCGGCTGCTTCATCAGCAGGACGGCGAACATGCCGAGGACGACGAGCGCGGGGCGGAGCACGACGCCGAGCTCCTCGACGCGGTGGGCGTTGCGGGCGACCAGGGCGGCGCAGAACACGATGAGGGCGAACTTCGCCGGCTCGGCCGGCTGGAGCTGCAGGAACCCGATGCCGATCCAGCGCTGGGCGCCGTTCACGTTGACGCCGATGCCCGGCACGAGCACGAGGAGGAGGAGCCCGAGGGTGCTGAGCACCAGGGCGGGCACCATGCGGGCCCACCGGTGGTAGTCGAGCCGGGCGCCCACGATGAGGCCCGCGGCGCCGATGACGAGCCACATGCACTGCCGGATGAAGACGGCGAACGCCGAGCCGGCCTCCTCCACGGCCACGACAGACGATGCGGAGAGGATCATCACCGAGCCGAGCAGGCTCAGCACGGCCACGACCACGACGAGGCTGAGGCCGAGCCGCTGGGACGCCGTCGCGCCCGCGACGGTGGCCGGCGCGTCGTGGTGCACCGTGCGGGGCTCGGGCACGAGGCGCAGGCGCCCGGTGCGCGGGCGGCGCAGGCCGATGGCGGTCATGGAGCCTCCTGGAGTGCGTGCACGGCTGCGGCGAAGTCGTCGCCGCGGGCCGCGTAGTTCGGGTACCAGTCGAAGGATGCGCACGCCGGCGACAGCACGACGGCGTCGCCGGCCTGGGCGAGTCGGGCCGCAGCAGCCACTGCGTCGGGCATGGAGGTGGCGACCTCCACCGGCCGGATGCCGTCGAAGGCGGCGGCGACCTCGGGTGCGGCGTCGCCGATGGCCACCACGGCGCGGACGTGGTCGGCGCCCTCGGCGAGGACCGCCAGGTCGAGGCCCTTGTTGCGGCCGCCGGCGATGAGCACCACCGACTCGAAGCCCCGGACCGCGGCGAGGGTGGCGTGGGGCACCGTGGCCTTCGAGTCGTCGTAGTAGGTGATGCCGTCGACCGTTCCGACGGGGGCCACGCGGTGCGGGAGGGGGCCGAAGGTGCCGAGCACCTCGACGACCGCCTCGCGCGGGCAGCCGCAGGCCTCGGCGGTGGCTGCGGCGGCGAGGGCGTTGTCGACGTCGTGGGCGAGGCCCCGGGGCAGGCGGCTGACGTCGACCAGCAGGCCCCCCGGGCCGACCAGGCGATCGCCGGCGCGGTGGTAGTCGGCCGACTCGTCGCTCGTCGACCACGAGACGTGCCGGCCCGGCGCCGCCGCGAGGTGGCGGGCGACGACCGGGTCGTCGAGGTTGCCGACGGCGACGTCGCCGGCCGACTGCGACGACCAGATGCGGGCCTTCGCCGCCTCGTAGTCGGCGTGGCTGGCGTGCACGTCGAGGTGGTCGGGGGCGAGGTTCAGCCACGTGCCGACCCGCGGTGCCCAGCCGTGCGTGCGACCCAGGCGGAACGACGACGCCTCGACCACGAACCAGGCGGGACCGGGGTCGTCGATGGCCGCGACGAGGGGCAGGTCGTTGTTGCCGGCGTCGACGCAGGCGATGCCGCCGGCCCGCAGCATCGCGCTGACCATGCTGGTGACCGTGGTCTTGCCGTTGGTGCCGGTGATGGCCACGATCGGGCGGTCGTCCCACACCGCGGCGAGGTCGAGCTCGGTGACCGTGTCGACGCCGTGGCGGCGGGCCAGCCCGAACACGGGGTGCTGGTCGGGCAGGCCGGGGGCCGGCACGACGAGCTCCGCGTCGGCCACGAGCGCGTCGAGGGCGGCCTCGTCGGGCGCCTCCACGAGGGAGAGGCCGGCGTCGCGGGCCGCGGCGCGGGCGGCGTCGCCCGGGCGGTCGTCGACCACCGCGACCTGGTGGCCCCGGGCGAGCAGGGCCCGCGCCACCGCCTGGTTCGCCAGGCCGTAGCCGACGAGCAGCACGCGCCGGGGCACGGCGTCGAGGCGGGCGGAGGTGCCGCCCATCAGTCGATGCCCCCGGTACCGATGAAGTCGGCGTAGAAGAGCCCGAGCGCCAGCGCGGTGGCCAGGCCGGCCATGATCCAGAGCCGGATGATCACCGTCGTCTCCGGCCACCCGCCGAGCTCGAAGTGGTGGTGGATGGGCGCCATGCGGAAGAAGCGCTTGCCGGTGAGGCGGAAGCGGGTGACCTGCAGCATCACCGACACGGTCTCGAGCACGAAGAGGAACCCGACCACGGGCAGCAGCAGCTGGGTGTTGGTGGTGAGGGCGAGGCAGGCGAGCGCGGCGCCGATGGCCAGCGACCCGGTGTCGCCCATGAAGATGCGAGCCGGGTTGGCGTTCCACCACAGGAAGCCGGTGACGCCGCCGAGCATGGCGGCGGCGATGACCGCGAGGTCGAGGGCGTGCTCGACGCCGTAGACCTCCGGGTGGCGGAACGTCCAGAAGCCGATGAACACGAACGTGATGAAGGCGAAGATCGAGGAGCCGGCGGCCAGGCCGTCGAGGCCGTCGGTGAGGTTCACCGCGTTCGTGGTGCCGGCGATGAGCAGGATCGCCCAGACGACCCAGATCCACCCGGGGATGTCGATGCCGGGCGAGTCGAAGCGGGTGAACGAGATGGTGGTGTCGACCTCGGTGAGGTTCACCATCGCCACGGCGAAGCCGACCGCCACGACGAGCAGGCCGAGCATCTTGGCTCGGCTCGACAGCCCGAGGTTGCGCTCCCGCGACACCTTGATCCAGTCGTCGAGGGCGCCGACGGCACCGGCGCCGGCGATGGTGGCCATCACGATCAGCCCGGTGCGCGTGAAGACCAGGCCCGAGCGCACGTGGGCGGCGAGGTAGCCGAGCAGGGCGGCGACCACGAAGGCGACGCCGCCCATGGTCGGCGTGCCCGCCTTGGTGACGTGGCCCTGGGGGCCGTCCTCCTGGATGGGCTGGCCCACCTGGTGGGCGATGAGCCAGTCGATGAGGTAGCGGGTGCCGACGAGCGAGACGAGCAGCGACACGCCGCCGGCGATGAGGAGGGGGATCACCGGCCGGCCACCTCGCGGAGGGCGGCGGCGGCGACGACCCGGTCGTCGAAGTCGATGACCCGGTCGGCGAAGGTCTGCGTGGTCTCGTGCCCCTTCCCCGCGATCACCACCACGTCATGGTCCCGCGCTGCGCGCGCTGCGTGGTGGATGGCGTCGGCACGGTCGAGGACGGTGGAGACGTGCGCCCGCCGTTCGGTCGGGACGCCGGCGAGGATCTCCTCGGCGATCGCGGCCGGGTCCTCGGAGCGGGGGTTGTCGCTGGTCACGACCACCACGTCAGCAGACGCGGCGGCGATCCTCCCCATCTCGGGGCGCTTGGCCCGGTCCTTGTCGCCGCCGCAGCCGAACACCACCAGCACACGCCCACCCCCGGCCACGGCGCGCTCGCGTGCCGCGTCGAGGACGGTCTGCAGGGCGTCCGGGGTGTGGGCGTAGTCGACGGCCACGGTGAAGGGCTGGCCCTCGTCGACGAGCTCGAAGCGCCCGGCCACGGGCGGCACGGTGGCGAGGCCGGCGGCGACCGTGCCGGGCTCGACGCCGAGCCAGTCGGCGATGCCCGCGGCGCACAGGGCGTTGGCCACGTTGTGGCGTCCGGGCAGGGGCAGGTCGACCGGCTCGCCCCGGAGGCGGAACCGGGAGCCGACGGGCGTGGGCGCCAGCTCCTCGGCGTCGGCCAGGCGGTAGGGACGCACCTCGACCTCGGTGGCCGCGACCCGCTCGAGGAGGCGGGCCCCCCACTCGTCGTCGGCGCGGATCACGGCCCGGCGGGTGCGCTCCGGGCGGAACAGCGACGCCTTGGCCTCGAAGTAGGACTCGATGTCGCCGTGCAGGTCGAGGTGGTCGTGGCCCAGGGTGGTGAAGCCCGTCGCCTCGAACCAGGTGCCGTCGACCCGGCCCATCGCGAGGGCGTGGGACGACACCTCCATGGCGACCACGTCGACGCCCTCGTCGCGCCAGGAGGCGAGCTGGGCCTGCAGCTCCGGGGCGTCGGGCGTGGTGGGCGGGCCGCCCGGCCGGGAGGTGAGGGTGCCCACGACCTCGCAGCGGCGCCCGTCGGCCTCGAACAGGGCCCGCAGGATGGCCACGGTGGTGGTCTTGCCGTTCGTGCCCGTGACGCCCACCACGGCGAGCGAGCGGCTGGGGTCGCCCCAGAACCGGGCCGACACCGGCCCCATCGCCCGGCGGACGGACGGCACCTGCAGCTGGGGCACGTCGACCGGCAGCGGCCGCTCGACGAGCAGCGCCGCCGCGCCGGCCTGGACGACCTCGTCGGCGAGGTCGTGGCCGTCGACCCGGCTGCCGGGCACGCAGCAGAACAGCGCGCCGGCCACGACGTTGCGGGCGACGTGCACGACGTCGCTGATGTCGGCCTCGCCGCGGCGCTCGTGCGGGATGCCGGCGTCCTCGAGCCCGCCGGCGACCTGCGACAGGAGCATCAGGCGCCCGCCGGCGGGATCCGGAACCGGTTGAGGGCGAACTTCGCCAGGTCGGCGAACACGGGGGCGGCGGCGGAGCCGCCGTAGATGTTGGCGGTGGGCTCGTCGATGACCACGATGATGGACAGCTCGGGATCCTCCGCGGGAACCAGGCCGGTGAAGGCGGCGACGTAGTGGTAGTTGCCCGCCGCATCACGGTACGTGCCGGTGTCCTGGGGCTTGCGAGCCGTACCCGTCTTGCCACCCACCGAGTACCCGGGGACCTGGGCCCGCTGGCCGGTGCCGGTGTCCACCACCTCGACGAGCATCTCCCGCACCTGCTGGGCCGTCTCCGGGGAGATGACCTGGCGGGTCCGGCCCGCCTCGACCGGCGAGCGCTCGCCGTCGGCGTCGACGGTGGCGGCGACCAGCCGGGGCGGCACGTGCACGCCGTCGTTGGCGACGATGTTGTACGCGTCGAGCATCTGCATGGCGGTCACGGAGATGCCGTGGCCGATGGGGATCGAGCCGATCGACGTGCCCGACCAGTCCTCGGGGTCGAGCAGCAGGCCGGGCGACTCGTTCGGGAACCCGAGCGCGGACTTCGAGCCGAACCCGAAGGACCGCAGGTACCGGTCGATGCGCTCCTTGCCGAGCTCCTGGGCGATCTTGATCGTCCCGACGTTGGACGACTGGGCGAGGATCTGGGTGACCGTCATCGGCACCGTCGGGTGCTCGTGGTCGTCCGAGAAGCGGTGGTCCGAGACCTGGAGCTGGTCGGGCACGACGAACTCGGTGTCGGGCTCGACGATGCCCTCCTCGAGGGCGGCGGAGATGGTGATGAGCTTGTTGACCGACCCGGGCTCGAACACGTCGGTGACGGCCCGGTTGGCGCCGGCGGTGATGATGTCGCCCTCGTCGTTCCGGGTGATGTTGGCGAGGGCGAGGATCTCGCCGCTGGCCGGCTGGCTGATGATGACCGTGCCGCCCTTGGCGTCGAGCTCGTCGACCTGCTCGGCGAGGACCCGCTCCGTCTCGTACTGGAGGCTGCGGTCGAGGGTGAGCACGACGTCGCTGCCGGCGCGGGGCGGGACCCGGGTCTGGCCGGCGGCGGCGATGGTGCCCCCGTCACGGGCCCGCTCGTAGGTCACCTCGCCCGCCGTGCCGGTGAGCACGTCGTCGTAGAGGAGCTCGATCCCGGTGGAGCCCGTCTGGTCCGGCGCCACCCGGCCGATGATCGCCCGGGCGAGGTCGTCGGACGGCGTGAAGCGCGCCGGCTCCTCCAGCAGGTGGATCCCGTCGAGGTCGAGCTCGACCACCTTCGCGGCCAGCTCGTCGTCGATGCGGCGGGCGAGGTAGGCGAACTGGCCGTCGCCGTCGAGGCGGTCGGCGAGCTCGGACACCGGCACGTCGAGCAGCGGCGCGAGCCGCCGGGCGGTGCCCAGCGGGTCGTCGATCTGGCTGGGGTCGGCGAAGACGGTGGGCCGCAGCACGGACAGGGCGAGGTCGTGGCCCTCGCGGTCGAGGATCCGACCCCGGTCGGCGTCGAGGCGCACCGTGCGCAGGCGCTGGGACTGGCCGACCTCGACGAACCGGTCAGGCTCGAGGACCTGGACGTGGACGAGCTTGGCGACGACGGCGAGGAGCAGGACGCCGAGGAGCACCTTCAGCACGAGCGTGCGGCGCTCCGGGCGCGGCGGGCGCCGCACGGGGGTGGGTGGCCGGCGGGACCCTCCGCCTCCCCCGCCGCGGGCGGGCCTGGCCCGGTGCGCCTCCACGGGGTGGACCGGGTGCAGTGCGGTGGGTGCCGGCCACGCCGGGTCAGGCAGGCGGTGGTCGGGCTCCGGGTACCGGTGGGCGCGCGGCGAGCGGCTGACCGGGCCGGTGGGCCGGGGCGCGGTGAGCGACCGGTCGAGGGGGACGCCGCCGCGGCCCGGCCGGGGACGGGGCAGCCGCGTGACCGTGGCGAGGCGGGGCGGGCGGCGGGCGGTGCGGCCGCCCGGAGCCGGCTCCTCGTCGGCGAACGGATCGGTGTCGAAGTCCTCCCAACCCTCGCCCCAGTCGGGGTCGATCGGACCCCAGCTCACTCGTCCCGTCCTCCCTCGACGGCCTGGTCGGCGTCGGACGCCGTCTCCGTGTCGGCGGCGTCGGCGTCACCGGCGTCGGCGTCCGTGGTCGTGCCGGCCTGCGCCTCGGCGACCGCCTGGTCGACCTCGGCCTGCTCGGGCGACTCGTCGGCCACCGGCTCCGGCGGCGGCGGCAGCTCGGCGGGGTCGACCCGCACGAGCTCCTCGGGCGCGCCGTCGACGCCGACGGGCAGCAGGTAGCCGACCTCGGCCGGCTGGACCATGCCGAGGCGGTCGCGAGCCGCGTCGAGCACCCGGCCCGGCGACTCGAGCTCGGCCACCCGCAGCTCGAGCCGGCGGATGGCCTCGGTCTCGGCGGCGACATCACGGCGCAGCCCGTCGAGGCGGACCTGGCCGCCGATGAGCAGGGCGTGCATCACCGCGAGGGCGAGGAGGGCGGCGATGACGATGCCAACGGCCACCAGGGCGGGGACGGCGGGCGAGCGCCGGGCGCCGGGCCGCTCGACCGGGCGCAGGTGGCGACCGGGCCGGCGGGAGGGGCGATGTGCGGGGCGCGGGTTCGCAGGACCGGCGCGGTGCGGGCGCGCCGGGCGCGCCGGCAGGACGGCGGTCACGACGCGGCCCCGAGCTGCTCGGCGACGCGCAAGCGGGCGCTGCGGGCTCGCGGGTTGGCGGCCACCTCGTCGTCGGAGGCCGTGATGGCCTTGCGGGGCACGAGCTTCACGCTCGGGGCACCGCCGCAGCGGCAGGCGCCCGTGCCCGGCGGGCAGATGCAGTCGTCGGCGGCCGCGTCGCGGAAGCGCCGGGCGACGATGCGGTCCTCGCCCGAGTGGTAGGTGATGACGGCGAGGCGACCGCCGGGCACCAGCAGGTCGAGGGCGTCACCGAGGACGGCCTCGAGCTGGGCCAGCTCCTCGTTCACCTCGATGCGCAGCGCCTGGAAGGTGCGGGTGGCCGGGTGCCCGCCGGTGCGGCGCGCCGCGGCCGGGATGGCGTCGCGCACGACCTCGGCCAGCTGCTCGGTGGTCGTGATGGGGCGGGCGGCGACGATGGCCTTGGCGATGCGGTCGGCGTGGCGCTCGTCGCCGAAGCGGCGCAGGATGCGGGCGATCTCGGCCTGGTCGGCGTCGTTCACGATGTCGCCGGCGGATCGGCCGCTGCTCGGGTCCATCCGCATGTCGAGCGGTCCCGCGTGGCGGTAGCTGAAGCCCCGGACCCCTCGGTCGAGCTGCGGGGAGGACACACCCAGGTCGAGCAGGACGCCGGAGACCCGCAGGGGCGTCTCGTCCTCGGTGGGGGCGGTGGTGTCGGTGGTGCGGTTGCGGCGGAGGAGTCCCATGGCATCGGCGATCCGGTCGAAGCGGGAGTGGACCACGACCGCCCGGTCCCCGAAGCGGCGGAGCCGCTCGGTGGCCACCTGCACGGCGTCCGGATCCCGGTCCAGCCCCAGCACCGACAGGTGCGGGTGGGCCTCGAGGATCGCCGTGGCGTGGCCGGCTCCGCCGAGCGTCCCGTCGACCACCCAGCCCGGCGGGACCGGAGCGAAGGCGGCGACGACCTCGTCCAGGAGGACGGGGACGTGGCGGAAGGACCGGTCGGAGTCGCTCGGGCCGCTCACCGGCAGCCCCTCGGCCGCCGAAGGCCCGCCGGGATGTCTGCCCCGGTCGGGCACGATGAAAGAGCGGGCGGAGAGTAGGGGCCTTCCATCTCGACGACCGAGAGGCTGCGAGTGAGCGGCACGGGGACTCCGATGGTGGTGGTGGTCGACTGCTCGGTGGACGCACTCCCTTCGTTCACTGGTGGTCTGTGGTGGTGGGCACGGTCAGAAGCCGGCGAGGTCGAGGGCGTCGACGACCTCGTCGTCGACGGCCATCAGCTCGTCGAGGGCCCGGTCGCCGGCGGGGACGATCTCGATGCGGGGTCCGGCCCCGAGCACGAGCACGTCGCGGTCGAGGCCGGCCTCGATGCGGGCCGCGTGGGGGACGACGATCCGACCCTGGGCGTCGGGCGACACGGGGTGCGTGTTCGACAGGAAGGCCCGGACCTTGGTGATCGACAGCCGCTGCTCGGCGACCTGCTGGTTGAGGGCGTCGACCGCGGCGCGGTAGGTGGGCTCGGCCCAGATCACGGCCCGGCCGTCGAGGACGACGAGCGAGCCGCCGTCCTTGAGGACGCTGCGCATCTGGGACGGGAGGGTGAGGCGGCCCTTGTCGTCGATGGCGTACTCGCCACGACCCCGGAACAGCGAGGCGGTGTGCACGCCCGGGGTCGCTGCCCCGCCAGGGCGAGCCAGGGCATCCGCCCCAACCTGCCCCTCAGCTGCCGTGATGGTCTCCGCCATGTAGGTCAGCGTACGTCGATCCAGGGAGCAACGTCAACCACTCAGGGAAAGATAGGCAGGAAGTGGTACGAGCTGGGCGTGACAGGGCCGGCGTGGGAGCGGTCCCCACGGTCGGTCCGCCCGCCACGGCCCGTGCGTTCGGCGAGGATCCTCACGTTCGGGTGCCTGGGGCACCCGTCGGCGAGGATCCTCACGTTCGGGGCGACGGCGGGGAGCCGGCGGACCCGTGCGGTCAGTCGCCCAGCTCGGCGACCAGCGCACCGACCAGGGCTGCGGGGTCGACGTCGCCGACGCCGGCGCCCACCCCGGCCAGCTCGCCGGCGGACGGGCCGTCCACGAGGAGGGCGGCCAGCGGCGCCGGGTCCCACGCGACGGGGACGGCGCACTGGAAGCGGGCGCCGGCGCGCGTGCGGCGCTGGCTGATGCCGACCAGCTTCGCTCCCCCGCGCCGCACCTCCCCCGGCCCGAACCCGGCGAAGCACACGAGGTCGGACCAGCGGGTGCGGACCAGCGGTCCCTCGTGCACCTCGGTGCCGGCGACGCCCAGCGCCGCGAGCGCCCGCTGCCAGGCCCGGCCGATCGGGAGGAAGGCGCGACCGACGTCGTCGTCCCAGAGCGGATCGCCCCGCGGCACGAGCACGTCGATCCAGACCGGCTCGCCCGGCGACACCCAGACCGCGCCCCCGCCGCTGCGCCGGCGCACCACGTCGACGCCGGCGGCCTCGGCCGCGCCGCGGTCGACCACGGCCGGGTCCTGCGTGGAGCCGAGCACGACGGCCGGGCCGGTGGCCTCCAGCACCCAGATCCGCCGACCGCCGTCGGTGGGCTGCTCGAGCTGGTGGAGGTGGTCGGCCGGTCCGCGGTGGTGCTCGACGACCCAGGCGGTCACGGGCGCCGGCTCATGCCGACAGGGCGGGCTCGACGGTGAGGTACGGCTGCCAGTCGTCCGGCACCGCCCCGACCGAGACCACGATCCAGGCGTGGCCGACCGGCGCCCGCGGCGTTGACCGAAGTGCCATGGGCGTCTCGTGGAGCAGGCGGTCGCGCTTGCGCACGTTGCAGGGGCGGCACGCGGCCACCACGTTCTCCCACGTGTGGGCGCCGCCCTTGGCGCGGGGCACGACGTGGTCGATCGAATCGGCCGCGTCGCCGCAGTACTGGCAGCGCCCGCCGTCGCGGGCGAACACCGCTCGCCGGTTGAGCGCGGCACGCCGGGCGAACGGCACCTTCACGTAGTGGCGGAGGCGGACGACGGAGGGCACGTCGACGGCGAGGTGCTCGGAGCGGAAGCGAAGACCGGCGGGCGAGACGAGGTCGGCCTTCTCGGCGAGCATGAGCACGGTGGCCCGCCGGGCCGAGACCACCGAGAGCGGCTCGTACGAGGCGTTCAGCACCAGCGCCCGGCTCACGTCGACCTACCGGATCCGGGCCTGCGGTCTGGGCGCTCCGTCGGGAGCCGGGCGGGCGGTGTCGGTCCAGGCGAGCCACACGAGCAGGTCGTCCACGTCGACCGGGGCGTCGGCGTCGCCGTAGGCGGTGGTCATCCGGAACCGCAGCCACTCCCGGTCGGGCACGGGCAGGAACGGTCGGCGTCGCCACCAGCCGGCGGGGACCAGCGCCCGGGCCTGGCGCAGCGCGGCCGGCCACAGCCGGGGCCGGGCGGCCACGGCGACCACGGCCGCGCCCGTCCCCGTGCGTCGCCGGCCGCCCCCGGGGGCGGTCAGCTCCGTTGCTGCTCGGCCTTCCACGACGCTCCTGCGCCCTCCGGTCGGGGCTCCTTCGGCAGCCCGAGCACCATCTCGCCGATGATGTTCCGCTGGATCTCGCTGGACCCGGCGTAGATGGTGCCGGCCCGCGCGGTCAGGAAGGTGCCGACCCAGGACGCCGAGTCGTTCGGCGCGCCGGGATCGTCGGTCTGGAAGCTCGACGCAGGCATGCGCCCGGTGGGTGCGAGGGCGGCGGCGCCGAGGATGTCGACCGCGAGCTCGGTGACCCGGCGGTGGTACTCGGACCACTGCACCTTGAACAGGCCCGCCTCGGGGCCGGGGTGGGCGCCGGCGAGGTAGCTGGTGAGGGTGCGCAGGCCGGACCACTTCATGATCTCGACCTGGGTGTGGGCCCGGGCGAGCCGCTGGCGGATCGTCGGGTCGTCGGCGACGCCGTGCTGGCGGGCGAGGGCGACCAGGCGGTCGAGCTCGGTGCGGAACATCACCGGGAACGTGGCCGCCGCGTCGCCCCGCTCGTAGCCGAGCAGGGTCATCGCCACCGGCCAGCCGTTGTTGACGCCGCCGACCACGTTCTCCTTCGGGCAGCGGGCGTCGGAGAAGAAGACCTCGTTGAACTCGGAGTCGCCGTTGATCATCTTGATCGGGCGGACCTCGACGCCGGGCTGGTCCATCGGCACGAGCAGGAACGAGATGCCCCGGTGCTTGGGGGCGTCGGGGTCGGTGCGGGCGAGCACGAAGATCCAGTTGGCGAGGTGGCCGGCGGAGGTCCAGATCTTCTGGCCGTTGATGACCCACTCGTCGCCGTCGAGCACGGCCCGGCAGCCGAGGTTGCCGAGGTCGGAGCCGGCGTTGGGCTCGGAGTAGCCCTGGCACCAGCGGTGCTCGCCGCTGAGGATCTTCGGGATGAACTCCCGCTTCTGCTCCTCGGTGCCCCACTGCAGGATCGTGTTGCCGACCATCTGGATGCCGAACACGTCGTTCGGGCCGCCGGTGGGCACGCCGGCCTTGGCGAACTCCTCGGCCAGGACCACGGTCTCGGTCTCGGTGAGGCCGGGGCCGCCGTACTCCGACGGCCAGCGGGGGGCGAGCAGGTTGTTGTCGGACAGCGTCTGGCGCCACCGCTCGGTCCAGCCGTGGACCTCCTCGCGTGGGAGGGCGCCGATGCCCTTCCAGTCGGACGGGAGGTGCTCGGCCAGGAAGGCCTGGATCTTCTCCCGGAACGCCTCGGCCTCGGGCCCCCACGTCGGCTGCATGGCCGCCAGTCTGCCACGGGCTGCGGCCGCGGCCGGGAGCGCGTAGAACGGTCGTCGTGACGCCGCCCTTCACCGACGAGCACGACCAGTTCCGCCAGGTGGTGCGGGACTTCGTCCAGCGGGAGGTCAACCCGCACGTCCCGGCCTGGGAGGAGGCGGGGATGATGCCGCTGCACGACATCTTCTCGAAGATGGCGGCGCTCGGCTTCCTCGGCCTCGAGTACGACCCGGCCTACGGCGGCCAGGGCGCCGACCACCTGTTCACGCTCATCCTCTCCGAGGAGCTGGGGCGGTGCGACCACGGCGCGCTGCCGATGGCGCTCGGCGTGCAGGTCGACATGGCGACGCCGTCGCTGCACCAGTTCGGTTCGCACGAGCTGAAGGAGCGCTACCTGGCGCCGGCGCTGCGGGGCGAGATGGTGGCGAGCATCGCGGTGACCGAGCCCGACGCCGGCTCCGACGTGGCCGGCCTGCGCACCCGCGCCGTGCGCGACGGCGACGAGTGGGTCGTCAACGGCTCGAAGATGTACATCACGAACGCCCTGCAGGCCGACTGGCTGTGCGTGCTCGCCCGCACCTCGGACGAGGGCGGTGCTCGGGGCATGAGCCAGATCGTGGTGCCCACCGACACGCCGGGCTTCGAGATCTCGAAGAAGCTCGACAAGCTCGGCATGCGGGCCTCCGACACCGGCCTGCTCACCTTCACCGACTGCCGCGTGCCGGTGGGGAACACGATCGGCGAGATCGGCCGCGGGTTCCAGCAGCAGATGACCCAGTTCGTCGTCGAGCGCATGTGGGCGGCGTACGGCGCGGTGGGCGCCTGCACCACCGCGCTCGAGCGCACCCGCGACTACCTCCGGGAGCGGCAGGCGTTCGGCGGCCCGCTGCTCGGCAACCAGTACGTGTCGTACCGCCTCGCCGAGCTGGCCGCCGAGGTCGACCTGCTCCGCACGTACAACACGGCGTGCGCCGAGGCCTACGAGCGCGGGGAGGACACCACCCGCATGGCCACGATCGCGAAGCTCAAGGCCGGCCGGCTGGTGCGCGAGGTCGGCGACTGGTGCATGCAGTTCCACGGCGGCATCGGCTACATGGAGGAGACCTGGACCGCCCGGTTCCTCCGCGACAACCGCCTCACCGGCATCGGCGGCGGCGCCGACGAGGTGATGCTGCGGGTGCTCGCCCAGCTCGACGGCTACACGGCCTGAGCCCCGGAGCTGGGTCAGCAGCTGCTGCTGCCGGTGCTCGACGCCGGACGCGACGCACGGCTGTGGGGCCGAGCGGCCGCCCACTGGTGGGGCTTCGGTCGCTTCCGCGCGTTCCCTGCCCACGTCATGCGCCCACGCAACGGCACCCGCGGGCCGCACATCGGCGTCGTGCACACCACGCGCGTGCTGGATCCCGACCTCGACCTCACCACCCACCGGGGCATCCCCATCGTGCGCCCGGAGCGCCTGCTGCTCTGGTTGGCCCGAGCTGACACCGAACGCTACGGCCACGAGATCGGATCGCTGCGCTTCGAGCGGACGCTCGACCACGCCTGGCGGGAGGGTCTGGTCGACGGCCGGCGCATCCACGACCTCGCCGCCCGGTGCAGCGGGAAGGGCAACAGCGGTGGGAGCAGGTCGTCGGCGACCTCGCCGCGCACTTCCGGCGCCAGGTCGTCCTCGGCGACGGCGCTCCCATCGGCCGCTTCGACCAGGTCCACCGCCACCGTCCGCTCGTCGTCGAGATCCACAGCGAGAAGTTCCACACGATGCCCTCCGACATCGCAGACGACGCCCGCCGGGCCGAGCAGCTGGTGGACGCCGGCTTCTGCGTCGTCGTCTACTGGGAGTACGACATCTGGCACGACGCCCGGGTCGTGCGGGAGTCGCTCGGCGAGCTGCTGGCCCGGCCCCATCACCCGGGGCTCGTCAGACCGACGCCGGCGCCGTACGACCTCCTCCCGCGACCGCCTCGTCCTGACGCGAACATCGACCGCTGGACGTCGATCGGCGCGTCAGGAACGCAGGGGTGTGTCAGTGGCAGGGCTCGGCCCCGGCGTCGGTGAACGCGACGCCGGGCACGCCGACGAACCGCCACGCGTACTCGCCGGCGCCGAGCTCGAGGCGGAGCAGGCCGTAGCCGTCGGCGAACCGGGCCTCGCTGCTCGGGTGCGGGTCGTCGAGCGCGTAGAGCCGGTTGCCGCCGGTGCCCACCACGAAGTGGCGGATGCCGCGCACCTCGTCGAGCCCGCCCGAGGGGTCGAGGCGGCCGAAGCGCTCGTAGTGGTGCTCGTGGCCGGTGAGCACCACGTCGACGCCGCCGTCGTACAGCGCCTCGACGAGCGGTCGCACCGTGGGCTCGCCGCCGTGCAGGCGGCCGGAGCTGAACGGGGCGTGGTGGAAGTAGGCGAGGGTGCACGGCCGGTCGGCGTGCCGGGCCAGCTCGCCGCGCAGCCACGCGTCCTGGGGCGAGCCGGGGCCGCAGCCGCCGACCGCCCAGCACACCGAGTTCAGGGCGATCACCCGCCACGAGCCGAGGTCGTACGCGTACCAGCCCTGACCCGGCGAGCCGGCCGCGGCGCCGAAGTGCTCGAAGTACGGGGCGCCGTCGTCGGTGCCGTAGTCGTGGTTGCCGGGCACGGGGCGGATGCGGTCGGTGTGGCGACCCCAGCTCGGCCCGAAGCAGTCGGCCCACTCCTGCCGGGTCCCCCGGTCGTAGGCGAGGTCGCCAAGCGCAGCGACGGTGCCGGGCAGCTCGTCGAGCAGCGCGCCGGTGGCCTCGTCGCCGTCCGAGGCGCACGACGCGACGTCGCCGGCGGCGAGCAGCACCGCGGGCTCAGGGGGTGCGGTGGTCGTGGTCGGCGGGGCGGTGGACGGCGGCGTGGTGGTCGAGGGCGGTGCGGATCCGCCCGGAGCCACGGTCGTCGCGGCCCCATCCGTGACCTGCTCGTCGCC
Organism: Acidimicrobiales bacterium; assembly: GCA_035764875.1. Classification (GTDB taxonomy): domain Bacteria; phylum Actinomycetota; class Acidimicrobiia; order Acidimicrobiales; family Salinilacustritrichaceae; genus Salinilacustrithrix. The sequence continues at coordinate 20,895 of DASTYO010000123.1, forward strand.
GCACCCGGCGGCCACGAGCAGGAGCGCAGCCGCGACGAGCGCGGCGGCGGCACGGCGCATCACCGGATCCCGATGTCGAGGCCGCGGGCCCGCAGCGACACCGCTGCCGCACCCACCAGCGGACCGGCGTCGCCCAGGCCGGCAGGGACGATGCGGGTGCCCCGGGAGAAGTCGAGCGCGCACAGCCGGTCGATCTCCGCCTGGGCGGCGGCGAAGAACGGCTCGCCGTAGCCCAGCGCCACCGAGCCGGCCACCACGGCCAGTCGCAGGTCGAGCAGGTTGGCCACCGACGCGACCGCCCGGCCGACCAGGGTGCCGGCGCGAGCCCGGACCTCTGCGGGAGCGGAGGCAGCCGGCGCGCCGGTGCGCACGGCGATGGCGGTGCCGCTCGCCTCGGACTCGAGCAGCCCGGCCGGGTGGCGCTCCCACGGCTCGGTGCCGTCGGCGACGAAGACGTGACCGATGTGCCCGGCGTTGCCCGTCGCCCCCTCGAGGAGGCGGCCGCGGCTGACGATGCCGCCGCCGACGCCCGTGGACACGACCATGGCGACGTAGTCGCGCTCGCCGGCTGCGGCGCCGCACCACCCCTCCCCCAGCGCGAGGGCCTTCGCGTCGTTGTCGACGTTCACGGCCAGCCCCAGGTGCTCGGCCAGCCGGTCGCGCAGCGGGAACGCCCGCCAGGCCGGGATGTTCAGCGGCGACACGGCCGCGCCGCCCGGCGTCATCGGCCCGCCGCACCCCACCCCGCAGGCCTCCACCGGCTCGCTGGCCCGCACCTCGTCGGCCAGCGCTGCGACCGCGGCGAACAGCGCGTCGGCCGTGCCGACCGCCGGCGTGGCCCGGCTGGCCCGCCGCCGGAGGGTGCCGTCGTCGTCGACCAGCCCTGCCGCGAGCTTCGTCCCGCCGATGTCGATCGCGAGCGTCACCACGCTCGGCCACCGTACCGACGTGCGGTGTGACGGAGGGGCTGCCAGATTCCCCGGCGGGGCGTCCGGGGGCGCGCTCCGCCCCGTAGTCTCGCAAGCGGGCACCGCCCAGCACGCAGCACGACGCAGACGCACCGGATCAGGAGGATGCGTGGCCACCAGCCAACCAACGGCAGCGCGGGGGCTCTCGGTGGCCGAGGCCTGCGACCGGCTCGCCTCCCAGGTCGAGACCGTCATCTGCGGGAAGCGGCCGGTGATCGACCTCGTGCTCGCCGCCCTCCTCGCCGACGGCCACATCCTCCTCGAGGACGTGCCGGGCGTGGGCAAGACCAGCCTGGCGAAGGCCCTGGCCGCGGCCATCGACGGCGAGTTCGGCCGCATCCAGTTCACCCCCGACCTGCTGCCGACCGACGTCTCGGGCGTCACCATCTACCGGCGCGGCCGCGACGAGTTCGAGTTCCGGCCCGGACCGGTGTTCGCCAACATCGTGCTGGCCGACGAGATCAACCGGGCGTCGCCGAAGACGCAGGCCGCGCTGCTCGAGGCGATGGCCGAGCGCCAGGTCACGGTCGACGGATCCACCTACCCGCTCGCGGCCCCCTTCCTGGTGCTCGCCACCCAGAACCCCATCGAGCACGAGGGCACGTTCCCGCTCCCCGACTCCCAGCTCGACCGCTTCCTCGTGCGGATCGACGTCGGGTACCCCGACCCCGAGGCCGAGCTGGCGATGCTCGACAGCCACGGCACCGAGGACCCGCTGCTGGCGGTGCGGCCGGTGCTGGGCACCGACGACATCCTCGAGATGCGCCGAGCGGCCACCGCCGTGCACGTGGCACCGGCGCTGAAGCAGTACCTCGTGCAGCTCGCCGACCGCACGCGGGCCCACCCGCAGCTCGAGCTCGGCATGTCACCGCGGGCCACGCTCAGCTTCCTGCGCATCGCCCGGGTGTGGGCGGCCATGCGGGGCCGTGACTACGCCACGCCCGACGACGTGAAGGCGCTCGCCGTGCCGGTGCTCGCCCACCGGCTGCTCGTGACCCCGGAGGCCGACCTCCAGGGGGTCAGCGCGGCCGCGGTGGTGCGCGACGTGCTCGACACCGTGCCGGTGCCCCGGCCCCGGTCGACCTGACGGCAGGGGTCTCGATGCGCCCCACCCGTGCCGGCCTGCTCGTCGCCGTCGGCAGCATCGCGCTCGTCGTCGCGGGTCGCGTGCTCGGCCTCACCGAGCTGTATGCCATCGGTGCCGCGGTGGGCCTGCTCGCCGTGGTGTGCGGGCTGTGGGTGTCGCTGCGCCGCATCGACATCGTGGTGACCCGCAGCGTGCGCCCCAGCCGCGTGCACGTCGGCAACCCGTGCACGGTCGAGATCGAGGTGCGCAACCGGGCCACGCACCAGACCCCGGTGCTGCGGCTGCTCGATCCCGTCACCGGGACGGCGGGCGCCGACCTGCTGCTCGCCCCCATCGGCATCCACCGCACGACCACGGTGGCGTACCGGCTCCCGACCACGAAGCGGGGCATCGTCAGCGTGGGCCCGATGCAGGTGGCGATGGGCGACCCGTTCGGCCTGGCCACGACCCGCAACCGGGCGGCGCCGGCGGTCGACATCACGGTGCTGCCCCGCGTCGACGACATCCCTCCCCTCGCCCGCAGCGTCGGCCCCGACCCCGACGGCACCGCCGAGACCGGCTCGCTCGGCCGCTCGGGCGAGGACTTCGCCGCGCTGCGGCCCTACATCGTGGGGGACGACATGCGACGGGTGCACTGGCCCTCGTCGGCCCGCACCGGCGACCTGCTGGTGCGCCAGCACGACGTGCCGTGGCAGGGCCGGGTGTGCGTGGTGCTCGACCTGCGCCGCCAGAGCACCGACGCCGACACGCTCGAGCACGCGGTGTCGGCGGCAGCGTCGATCCTGCGGGCGCACCTGCGGCGGGGCGACCACGTGCGGCTGGTGTCCACCACGGGCGTCGACAGCGGCTACGGCGTGGGCAGCTCGCACCTCGACAGCCTCCTCGAGTACCTCGCCGTCGCCCAGCGCACCAGCGCCGGCAGCCTCCGCATGGCCATGGAGCTGGTCGAGCGCGGGGCCACCGGCGCCGTGGTCCTCGTGTGCTGCAGCCCGTCGCAGCCCGACGTCGAGCTGTTCGAGCGGGCCGGCAGCGGCGTGTCGGTGCGGCGCATCGTCCGCTTCGACGGCACCGACCGGCGCACCACCGGCCGCCGCACGGAGGTGCTGGGCGTGGGCCCGGCGGAGACCTTCGCCGACGCCTGGACCGAGGCGACGAGCGCCGCGCCCTCCCGTCGGCGCCGGGTGTCTCGGGTGGCGCCGTGACCACCGCCGTCGCCGGTGGGGAGGTGCGCGTCCGAGCGTTCCCGCTCACGGCCATCGGCGAGGTCGCGTTCGCGCTGGTGGGCGTGGCCACCGTGTTCGGGCTCCGCCGGGTGTTCGTGGGTGGCGACTGGTTCGGGCCGCTGCTGCTGCACGTGCTCGCCGCCCACGGCACCGTGGCCCTGCTGCGCCGCCGGCGCGTGCCCGCCCTGCCCGCGCTGCTCCTCGCGGCCGCCGTCGGGGTCGTGGTCATCTCCTGGCTGCACGCCGGCGAGACCACGACGTTCGGGCTGCCCACCTTCGACACGATCGACGCCCTCCGCTCCTCGATGTCCGACGCGTTCGGCCAGTTCTCCGACGTGAAGGCGCCCACCGAGCCCCTCGACGGCTTCCTCGTCGCGTGCGCCGCCGCGGTGTGGGCCAGCGCCATCGCCGGCGACTGGGCCGCGTTCCGCGCCGACGCCACCGTGGAAGCCGTGCTGCCGGCGGCGGCGCTTTTCGGCGTGGCCGCCGTGCTCGGCGGCGACGTCGACCGCATCGTCGTCACCGGCGTGTGGATCGCGGCGGTGCTCGCCTTCGTCCTCGTGCGGCGGGCCGAGCGGCTCGGGCGGGTCGCCACGTGGGTCGGCGACCACCGGGCCCGAGGACCGCGCACGCTCGTGGCCCTGGGCATCGGGCTCGCCCTGCTCGCCACCGTCGTCGCAGCCGTCGTGGGGCCCCGCCTACCGGGCGCCGAGGCCGAGGCGGTGGTGTCGCTCACCGACCTGGGCGACGACGACCCGGGCACCCGGTTCACCATCAGCCCGCTCATCGACATCCAGGCCCGGCTCGTCAACCAGCCCGACCTCGAGCTGTTCACGGTGCGCAGCGACGTCCGCTCGTACTGGCGGCTCACGTCGCTCGACAAGTTCGACGGCGCCCGCTGGACCTCCAACGGCTCGTACGGGCGGGCCGACGGCGGGCTCGACGAGGGTGTCCCGGTCGCCTCCGAGCGCATCACCTTCGACCAGGAGGTGCGGGTGTCGGCGCTGGCGCAGATCTGGCTGCCCGCCGCCTACGAGCCCCGGGCGATCCAGGCCGCGCAGGACGTCCGCTACGACGAGGTGTCGGGGACGCTCATCGTCGACACCGACATCCCCTCGGCCGACGGGATGGCCTATGCCGTCCGCTCCGCCCTGCCCCAGCACGATCCCGCGGCCCTGGCGACGGCGTCCACCGAGATCCCCGAGGACGTCGCCGAGCTGTACCTCGGGCTCCCCGAGGGCTTCTCCCCCGAGGTGCAGTCGCTGGCGACGTCGGTCACGGCCGGCAGCACCAGCACCTACGACGCCGCGCTGCGGCTGCAGCAGTTCTTCCGCGACAACTTCACCTACGAGCTCGACGTGGCCCTCGAGCACTCCATCGGCGACATGGAGACGTTCCTGTTCCAGGTCCGTGCCGGGTACTGCGAGCAGTTCGCCGGCACGTACGCCGCCATGGCCCGCAGCATCGGCATCCCGTCCCGGGTCGCGGTGGGCTTCACCCCCGGCGTGCCCGACGCCGAGGACCCCACGCTGTACCACGTGCGCGGCGAGCACGCCCACGCCTGGCCCGAGCTCTACCTGGGCGAGTACGGCTGGGTCGCCTTCGAGCCCACCCCGGGCCGGGGCGCCCCGTTCGCCGAGCAGTACACCGGCGTGCCGGAGCAGCAGGCCCAGTCGGGCGGCGGGCCCAACTCGGCCACCACCACGTCCACGGTGCCGGCCACCCCCGACCCGTCCCCGGCGACCTCGACGCCCGACCAGCGCATCCCGAACCTGCCCGACGAGCTCGGCGCCGACCCGGGCACCGGCGACGCCGAGCCTCGCCCGAACCCGTGGCCGGGGCGCATCGCCGTCGCCGCCGGCGCCGTGCTGGCCGTGGCCGTGCTCTACGTGGTCGCCGTGCTCGCCGTGGGCGCCGTCCGCCGGTGGGCCCGCCGGCGCCGGGCCGGCACGCCGGAGGCGCAGGTGGCCCTGGCCTGGGAGGAGTCCCTCGACGCCGCGCGGCGGGCCGGGGTGGGCGTGCGCGCGTCCGCCACCCAGTCGCAGGCCGCCGACGAGATCGCCCAGCGGCTCCCCGTGGTGGAGGCGCCGATCCGAGAGCTCGCCGCCACCGTGGAGGCCACCGCGTTCGCGCCGGTTCCGCCGGAGCCCGAGGCCGGGGCGCAGGCGCTGGCCCTCGCCGACCGGGTCACCCACGACACGCGCTCGACGATGAGCGCGAAGGAGCGGTTCCGCACCCGCTTCGACCCCCGCCGGCTCCGCCCGCGGGGCTGAGGGCGCTGCTGCCCGCCTACTCCTCGTCGCGGCGGAAGCGCTGGCGCATCTTCTCGGACGACGAGCCGAGGTAGTCGCGCAGGCCGTTGCTGGCCTTGAGGTTCTTCGTCATCGACTCGAGGCCGGCCCGGCCCATCTTGCGGGCGTTGCGCTCGATGACCAGGGCGCACCCGAGCATCACCAGGAAGCCACCGAAGGCCAGGAGGTACGAGCTGGCGAGGGCGACGACGAGCAGCACGAGGCCGGCGACGAAGCCGACGAGGGAGAGCTTGATGTTGCGCCACGCGTGCTTGTACAGCGTGGTCTCGCGCACCTCGCGAGCGAACGCCGGGTCGTTCTCGTAGAACTCCCGCTCGATGTCCTTGAGGATGCGTTCCTCGTCCTCGGAGAGCGGCAACGTGCGTACCCCTTCGTCTGGTGCGGTTCGCCCTGGCTCCGCGCCATCATCGCACACAGGGTGCTGATCAACAACGCGGAGCGGGGCTGCGTCAGCGGCTCCCTACCCCCTCGTCCGGGCCGTCGAACCCGGCCTCCACGGGACCCCACTGGCGGTCGCCGGTGCGCTTCGCCCGCCGCTCGCCGGTCGCCAGGCTGGCCGGCACCAGGGCGTCGTCGCCGAACCGGGCCCGGACGGCGTCGACCGCCTCGGTGACGGCCGTCCACGCCGCACCGGCGGGGTCCGGCGCGGCCCCGCCGGCGAGGTCCTCGAGGCTCAGCTGCTGGGGCGCGTCGTCGGCGAGGTTGCCGAGCCCGACCCCGAACAGGCGCACGCCGGGCGCGACGTCGACCGCGTCGAGCAGCGCCGTGGCGGCCCGCGTGATGGCCGGGCCGGTGGCGATCGGCTGGGGCAGGGTGACCGAGCGGGTGATGGTGGTGAAGTCCCCGAAGCGGACCTTGATCGACACCGTGCGCCCGGCGGTGTCGTGCGCCCGGGCTCGCCGGGCGACGGCGTCGGCCATGCGGACCAGCTCCACCCGGACCGCGTCGTGGTGGTGCAGGTCCTCGGAGAAGGTCTCCTCGTGGCTGATCGACTTCGGCCGCTGGTCGGGCACCACCGGGCGGGCGTCGACGGCGTGGGCGAGCTCGTGCAGGTGGCGGCCGTGGGCCTCGCCGACGGCCCGGACGAGCTGGTCGAGCGGCAGCCGCTCGAGCTGGCCGACGGTGCGCACGCCGAGGCCGTGCAGCCGCTCGAGCGTCTTGGGGCCCACACCCCACAGCGCCTCGACCGGCAGCGGCCGCAGGAACGCCCGCTCGTCTCCCGGGCGCACGACGGCGACGCCGGTGCCGGGCACGGGCCCGCGCACGGACGCCGACGGCTTGGCCTGCTCGGTGGCCAGCTTGGCCAGGAACTTGTTCGGCGCCACCCCGACCGAGCAGGTCAGGCCCTCCTGGTCGAGGACGCGACGCCGGATCTCGGCGGCGATGGCCGGGCCGTCGCCGTGCAGGCGGCGGGCCCCGGTGACGTCGAGGAAGGCCTCGTCGAGGCTGAGGGGCTCGACCAGCGGGGTGACGTCCCGGAAGATCGCCATGACCCGAGCCGAGACCTCGGCGTAGTGGGCGTGGTCGCCGGGGACGAACACGGCGTGCGGGCACAGCGTGCGGGCGCGCAGCGACGGCATGGCCGACCGGACGCCGAACGCGCGGGCCTCGTAGGACGCGGCGGCGACGACGCCCCGCCGCCCGGATCCGCCCACGACGACCGGCCTGCCCCGCAGCTCCGGCCGGCGCAGCTGCTCGACGGACGCGTAGAACGCGTCCATGTCGACGTGGAGGATCGTGCGCGGCTCGGCGTCGGCGGCCGGCACGGCTCAGTCCAGCCGGACGACGTTGGCGTCGGCGCGGGCCACGCCGTGCAGGCGGTACCGGTACGTGCGCGGCTCGAGCCAGCGCTCGCCGAGCCAGGCCAGCATCGGCTCACGGGCCGGCAGCCAGGCGGTGGACAGGCACTCGTGGCAGCCGTCGAGGTCGAGCCACGCCACGTCGACCACGATGCCGTCGGGGTCGTCGACGACGATGTCGCCCTCGAAGCCGGTGGCCCGGTGGACCTCGACCCGGAGGGTCCAGCCCATGTCGGGCGCCTCGGCCTCGACCTCCCACAGCGGCCCCTCCCAACCGGTGACCGACAGGCCGGTCTCCTCCGCCACCTCGCGGGAGAGCGCCTCGAGCAGCTCCTCCCCCGGGTCGACCACGCCGCCGGGGGTCGTCCAGTCGAGGCTGCCGTCCCGGCGCTGGTTCTGGACGAGCAGCAACCGGCCGTCCTGCTCGATCAGCCCCGCGGCCACGGTCCACGCACGCACCTGCCCAGTCTGCCAGCGGCCGCCGGCCCCTCGGCGCCTTCGACCCCGCACCGGCGTGCGGCAGGATGCGGCGATGCACCCCAGCGCCGCCAAGGTCGTCGCCGCCGCCTCCGCCGCCGGCCTCGACATCGACGTCGTCGAGTACCCGGAGGGCACCCGGACCGCCGAACAGGCGGCCGCTGCGGTGGGCTGCGAGGTGGCCCGCATCGTGAAGTCGCTGGTCTTCGCCGTGGACGGCACACCGGTGCTCGCGCTGGTCGCCGGCGACAACCGGCTCGACGAGGACAGGCTCGTGGCCGCGGCGGGCGGCGAGCGCGCCGGCCGGGCCGACGCCGACGTCGTCCGTTCCACCACCGGCTTCGCCATCGGCGGCGTGCCGCCGTTCGGGCACGACACGCAGCTCGCCACGTTCGTCGACGAGTCGCTCCTGGCCCACGACACGGTGTGGGCCGCGGCGGGCACGCCCCGCCACGTCTTCGAGGTCGCGCCGGGCGATCTGGTGCGCCTGTCGGGCGGGCGAGCCGTGCCGCTCGCCGCCGTCTGATCCGCGACCCGCCGGGCCGCACCGGTGCTCAGCGCAGGCGGAGGCGGACCTCGGTGACGTCGTGGTCGGGGCCCTTGAGCAGCACGAGGTCGGCCCGGTCCCGGGTGGGCAGCACGTTCTCGTGCAGGTTGGGCAGGTTGATCGAGCGCCAGATGCCCCGGGCCAGGCCCTCGGCGGAGTCGTCGTCGAGGTTGGCGAAGCGGTGGAAGAAGGCCTCCGGGTCGTGGCGGGCGCCCTCCACCAGCGTGAGGAACCGGCCCAGGTACCACTGCTCGATGTCGTCCTCCTCCGCGTCGACGTAGATCGACAGGTCGAAGAAGTCCGAGACGAACACCGACGGGTGGTGCGGCCCCGACGTCGGCGGCACCTGCAGCACGTTCAGGCCCTCCACGATCACGATGTCGGGCTGGTCGACCAGCTGCACCTCGTCGGGCACCACGTCGTAGACGACGTGGCTGTAGATGGGCACCTCGAGCGCCGGCCGGCCGGCCTTCAGGTCGGCGAGGAACCGGACGAGCCGCGGCGTGTCGTAGCTCTCGGGGAAGCCCTTGCGCTGCATGAGGCCGCGCCGCTCGAGCTCGGCGTTGGGGTGCAGGAAGCCGTCGGTGGTGACCAGGTCGACGCGGCGGCGCTCGGGCGCCCGGGCGAGCAGCGTCTGCAGGACGCGGGAGGTCGTGGACTTGCCGACCGCGACCGAGCCGGCGACGCCGATGACGAAGGGCACGTGCGGGCGGAAGCGGCCGAGGAACGCGCCGGTGGCGTCGTGCAGGGCGCGGGTGACCCCGGCCCGCAGGTGCACCAGGCGGGCGAGGGGGACGTACACCTCCTCGACCTCCCGCATCGACAGGTGCTCGTTGATGCCCTCGAGCGCCTCGAGGTCGTCCTCGTGGATCGGCACCGACTCGTGGGCGCGGAGCGCGGCCCAGTCGGCGCGGGTGAACCGGCGCTCCCCCCAGCGCTCGTCGGCCGCCTGCGCCTGCTCGTCACCCACGGCGGCAACCTACGGCCGCCGCCCCCTCACGCCCGAAATCCCCTGGATCCCCGCCGCGGCCGGATCGAATCCACGGCAGGTCCGGCCCGGGCGTAGCCTCGTCCCGTGGCCGAGGTCCCCGAGTCCGACTACGCCCCCTCCGCGCTGCCGTCCACCGGGGCACGGCTCCTCGCGTTCGTGGCCATCCTCGTGGCCGGCGTGTGCGGCGGCCTCATCGGCTACGCGTTCGTCGACCTCCAGACCGACGGCGACAGCACCGTGTGGGCCGGCCTGGGCGGCCTCGTGGGCGCCGTCGTGTTCGCGGTCGGCGTCGGCGTCGTCGCGGTGCTCGCCCTGCGGGCCATGGGCGAGTGGCGGGTCATCGAGCACCGCCAGCAGCGCGCCGACGAGCGGCGCCGCCCCGGCACCGGCGCCTGAACCGCGTGGGCGCCGACCACCGCGAGCTGCGCGACATCGCCGTCGCCGTCGCCGTCGAGGCGGCCGACCTGCTCGCGGCCGCGGTCGAGGCCGACCGGGCCCTGATCGACACGAAGTCCTCGGCCACCGACATGGTCACCGAGATGGATCGGGCCAGTGAGGCGCTGCTGGTCGAGCGGCTCACCGTGCTGCGGCCCGACGACGCCATCGTCGGCGAGGAGGGCGCTGCGCACCCGGGGACGAGCGGCGTGGTGTGGGTGGTCGATCCGCTCGACGGCACCACCAACTACCTGTACCGCTACCCGGGGTGGAACGTGTCGGTGGGCGCCACCGTCGACGGCGTCCCCGTGGCCGGTGCGGTGGTGGTGCCCAGCCACGGCGACGTGTTCGCCGCGGCCGCCGGGCACGGCGCGACGCGGAACGGGCGCCCGCTCGAGCTCGGGCCGCCGGCCCCGCTCGCCACGAGCCTCGTCGCCACCGGGTTCGGCTACGACCCCGCGGCACGCACGGCGCAGGCCGAGGTGCTCGCCGGGCTCATCGCCCGCGTGCGCGACGTGCGCCGGGGCGGCGCGGCCGCCACCGACCTGTGCTCGGTCGCCAGCGGCCGGGTCGACGCCTACTACGAGAACGGCCTGGCCGAGTGGGACCGGGCGGCGGCCACGGTGGTGGCCCGGGAGGCCGGCGCCCGCGTCGAGGTCCGCACCGACACGCCCATCGGCGCCGACTGCACGATCGCGGCCCACCCCGAGCGCTTCGACGAGGTGGTGGACCTGCTCACCGAGCTCGGGCTGCTGCGCGGTGCCGGGATGGGCTGAGCGCGCCCTTCCGGGCAGCATGCTCGCGCTCGCGGCCTTCCATGAGGCACGATGGGGTCCGTATGGCGACACGAATCCTCACGGTCGAGGATGACGAACGGATCCGGACGGCGGTGAAGCTGGCGCTCGAGGACGAGGGCTGGACCGTCGCGGAGGCCGACACGGGCGAGGCCGCGCTCGAGATCTTCCAGCGGGCGCCCGCCGACGTGGTGCTCATCGACATCATGCTCCCGGGCATCGACGGCTTCGAGGTGTGCCGCTCCGTCCGGCGCATCAGCGACGTGCCCATCGTCATGGTCACGGCCCGCGCCGACACCCACGACGTGGTGGCCGGGCTCGAGGCCGGCGCCGACGACTACCTCACCAAGCCCTTCGCCCCGAAGGAGCTCTCGGCCCGCATCCGGGCCCTGCTGCGCCGCACCCGCGCCGCCGACCAGGGGCACACGCACCTGCGCTTCGGCGACCTCGAGCTCATCCCCGACGAGGGGGTGGTCAAGCGGGACGACGAGGAGGTGCACCTCACCAAGACCGAGTTCCGCCTGCTGAACGAGCTCGCCTCCTCCCCCGGCCGCGTCTTCTCGCGCGAGGTGCTCCTCGAGCGGGTGTGGGGCTACGGGTACTTCGGCGACGGCCGCCTGGTCGACGTCCACATCCGCCGGCTGCGCACCAAGATCGAGGCCGACCCCGCCAACCCGCGCCACGTGGTCACCGTCCGGGGTCTGGGCTACAAGCTCCAGGCCTAGCCTGGCCGACGTGTCGTCGACCGACACCACCGCTCCCGGCACCAGCTCCTCGGTCACGGTCCCGGCGCCCCTGCCGACGCCGAGGAGCGACCCGCCCGACGCCCCCGCTCCCGATGGCCCCTGGTGGCGCACGCGCGGCGGGCGCCCCCGCCTGGGCCTGCGAGCGCGCGTCACCCTGGCGTTCGCGGTCGGTGCCCTGCTGCTGTCGATGGCCATGTCGCTGCTGGTCATCGGCGTGGCCCGGTCGAACCTGGTCAGCCAGCGCGAGGCCTCGGCGACGTCGCAGGTGTACCTGAACGCCGAGATCCTCCGCTCCCGGGTCACCCCCAACGCCGACACCTCCCAGCTGCTCAGCTCGCTCGTGCGGCCCGAGGGCTCCCAGCCGGTGCTGTTCCAGCGGTCGCAGCAGGATCCGAGGCAGGAGGGCAGCGGCTGGAGCCAGCCCGACCCCGAGTACGGCCGCTCGGCGATCCCCGAGGCCCTCCGCGAGCGCGTGCTCTCGGGCGTCCCCGCCAAGATGCGCTTCGAGCACCCCACGAAGGGCGACATGAGCCTGGTGGTGGGAATCCCCGTGCCCGCCTTCGAGGGCGCCTACTTCGAGATCACCAACCTCGAGTCGCTCGACGAGACCCTCACCTCGATCTCGTTCACGCTGTTCGGCGCGTCGATCGCCACCGTGCTGGCCGGCGCCGCGCTCGGTTGGTACGCGAGCCGGCGCATCCTGCGCCCCCTCGGCGAGGTCGGCAACGCCGCCCGGCTGCTCGCCAGCGGCCAGCTCGACACCCGCATCGACACCCTCGTCGACCCCGACCTCGAGCCGATCATCACCTCGTTCAACGGCATGGCCGGCACGCTCGAGGACCGCATCGAGAAGGACGCCCAGTTCGCCTCCGACGTGAGCCACGAGCTGCGGTCGCCGCTCATGACGCTGCAGGCCTCGCTCGAGGTCCTCGAGAACAACCGCGAGGCGCTCAACGAGCGGGCCCAGGCGGCGCTCGACCTGCTGGCCGCCGACCTCGACCGCTTCCGCGAGCTGGTGGAGGACCTGCTCGAGATCTCCCGGTTCGACGCCGGCGTGATGATGCTCGAGCTCGAGGAGGTGCTGCTCACCGACTTCGTGCGACACGTGGTGCGCTCCAGCGGCTACGACATCCCCGTCGAGCGCGACCCGGCCGTCGAGGTCGACCCCGAGCTGGGCGGCATCATCACGGCGATCGACAAGCGCCGGGTGGCGCGGGTGCTCACCAACCTGCTCACCAACGCCGACAAGTACGGCGACGGCCCGGTGCGCGTCTGGGTCACCGCGGACGACGAGCACGTCCGCATCTACGTCGACGACGCCGGCGAGGGCGTCCCGGTCGAGGACCGCGAGCGGATCTTCGAGCGCTTCAACCGGGCCAGCGCCGCCCACCGGCGGGGCTCGAGCACGGGCGTGGGCCTGGGCCTGGCGCTGGTGGCCGAGCACGTGCGCCTGCACGGCGGCCGGGTCTGGGTGGAGGACGCACCGGCCGGCGGCGCCCGGTTCGCCATCGAGCTGCCCCGGGTCGAGCTCGAGGGCGACGACATCGTGGAGCCGGCCACGTGAGCTCCCGCGCCCGCGCCTGGCTGCGCCTCCTGGTGGCCGCCGTGGTGCTCGTCGCCGCCAGCGCGTGCACCGTGCCCACGAACGAGCAGCCGGTCGAGCTGGGCGGCACGCTGCCGTCCGGGCTGCTCAACACCACCACGGCCCCGACCGCGCCCACCGACGCGTCCGCCACGGAGGTGCCCGTCTACTTCCTGAGCTCGCGCGACGGCACGACGACGCTCGTCGAAGCCATACGGTCGGTCGACGAGGCCGCCGGCGTGCAGGGCATCCTGGTCAGCCTCTTCTCCCAGCCGCCGCGTGAGGACGTGCCGGCGGAGTCCGGGCTCAGCTCGGCCATCCCCGAGAGCGCCACGCTGCTCTCGGCCAACCGGGCCGTGGGCAACCCCGAGCAGCTCGTCGTCGACGTGCGGGGCCTGTTCGGCGCCATCCAGGGCGACGCCCTCCGCGACGCGCTGGCCCAGATCGTGTGGACCGCCACCGAGCGCGGCAACGGCATCGAGAGCGTCGTGTTCCGCAACGATGGGGAGCCCGTGCAGGCGCTGATCGACGACCTGGAGAGCACCGCGGACCCGGTCGTGAAGGGCGACTACGCGCGGAGCAGCTGAGCGCCCCTACAGCCCCTGGGCGAAGCGCAGGATGCGGTCGCGCACCATCGTCGGGGTGAGCTGGTCGGCCATCGCCAGCAGCTTGGCGTCGGTGCCCACCAGGTAGCGGGCCCGGGGCAGCGGCGTGCGCAGGGCCCGCTCGATCACGCGGGCGCAGCCGACGGGGTCGCCCATCAGCGGCGACCACAGGGACACCAGCCCGCCGATGCGCTGGTACGCGGCGTCGTACCGGGAGCCGGCTCGGGCGGCCACGTCGCGCTCGAGGTCCTCCCAGATGTTCGTGTGGAACCCGCCCGGCTCGATGAGCACCACGTGGATGCCGTCCTTGGCCACCTCCATGCGCAGCGCGTCGGACAGGCCCTCGAGCGCGTGCTTGGCCCCCTGGTACCAGCCGGTGAGCGGCGTGGCCGTCCGTCCGTAGATCGAGGAGATGTTCAGGATGCGCCCCCCGCCGGCCTCCCGCATGCCGGGGATGGCGAGGCGGGCCAGGCGCATGGGGGCCACGACCATCGTCTCGAGCAGGTGGCGGGCCTCGTCGTCGGGCACGTCCTCGACGGCACCGGTGAGCGAGTACCCGGCGTTGTTCACCAGCCCGTGCAGCGGGCCGACCTCGGCCATGACCTCCTCGCAGCGCTGCTCGTCGGTGACGTCGAGCAGCGCGGTGGCGACCTCGACGCCGGCGGCGTCGGCCGCCTCGGCCACGTGCTCGGCCTTCGCCTCGGAGCGGACCGTGCCGGTGACCCGGAAGCCCTTGCCCGCCAGGTGGAGCACGGTGGCGAGCCCGATGCCGGAGTTCGCACCCGTGACGAGGACGTGCTTCTCGGTTGCCATTGCCCTGCCCTTCTCCTCTCAGGCGGCGAAGAAGACCTGCGCCACCTCGTACAGCTCGGGGTCGACCGTCTTCAGACCCCGGTCCTTCGCCTCGGCGAGGGAGATCGTCGTGATGCGGTCGGCGTGGAGCGAAACCATCTGCCCGTAGCGGCCCTCGTGCACGACGTCGATGGCGGCGACCCCGTAGCGGGTGGCCAGCACGCGGTCGAAGGCGTTCGGCGTGCCGCCCCGCTGGATGTGCCCGAGGATGGTGACCCGGGTCTCGAAGCCGGTGCGCCGCTCGATCTCGGCGCCGATGGTGGTGCCGATGCCGCCCAGGCGCTTGTGGCCGAAGGCGTCGGTCTCGGGCTCCCCGATCTGCAGGGTGGTCCCGGCGGCGGGGACCGCCCCCTCGGCCACGACGACGATGGACGCGAACCGGCCCGCCTCGTGCCGGCGGACGATGGCGTCGCACACGGCCTCGATGTCGAAGGGCTCCTCGGGGATGAGCGTGACCGTGGCGCCGCCGGCGATGCCCGACCACACGGCGATGTGCCCGGCGTGGCGGCCCATGACCTCGACCACCATCACCCGGTCGGGGGACTCGGCCGTGGTGTGCAGCCGGTCGATGGCGTCGGTGCAGATCTGCACGGCCGTCTGGAAGCCGAACGTCATCTCGGTGCCGGCCATGTCGTTGTCGATGGTCTTGGGGACCCCGACGATGGGGAACCCGAGGTCGGACAGGTCGCGCGCCGCGCCCAGCGTGCCCTCGCCACCGATGGCGATGACGGCGTCGAGGCCGAGGTCGGCGTACGCCGCCCGCACCCGGTCGACGCCGTCGTCGTCCATGAACGGCTGGTAGCGGCTGGTGCCGAGGATCGTGCCGCCGATGGGGAGCTTCCCCCGGAGGGCCTTGATGTCGAGGGGCACGGCCCGCTGGTCGACCAGGCCCTGGTAGCCGTCCTCGAAGCCGAGCAGCTCGTCGCCGTGGACCCGGATGCCCTTGCGGACGATGGCCCGGATGACGGCGTTCAGCCCGGGGCAGTCGCCCCCACCGGTCAGGATGCCGACGCGCATGGGCGGCAACCTACCCACGTCGGGCGACGGTCTAGGTTCCAGCGCCATGGCAGTGGTCGTGGCAATCGACGCCGGCACCACCGGCGTCCGGTCGATGGCGCTCTCCGAGGCAGGGCTGCCGGTGGGCATGGCGTACCGGGAGTTCACCCAGCACTTCCCCCGCCCGGGGTGGGTGGAGCACGACGCCACCGAGATCTGGGAGGCGGTGCGAGCCACCCTCACGGAGCTGGGGCGCACGCTCGACGAGCCGATCGCCGCCATCGGCATCACCGACCAGCGCGAGACGGTGGTGGCCTGGGACCGCCGCACCGGCGAGCCCCGGCACCGGGCCATCGTGTGGCAGGACAGGCGGACCGCGGCCCGCTGCGACGAGCTCGCCGAGGGCGGGCACCTGCCGCTCGTGCGCCGCACGACGGGGCTCGTCCTCGACCCCTACTTCTCGGCGTCGAAGCTCGAGTGGCTGCTGCGCCCGGCGGAGGCGGGCGGCGGCGGCGTGCCGATCGACGAGCACCTGGCCGTCGGCACCGTCGACACATGGCTGCTGTGGCAGCTCACCGGCGGGCAGGTGCACGCCACCGAGCCGTCCAACGCATCCCGCACGATGCTGTTCGACATCGGCGCGCTGCGGTGGTCCGATGAGATGTGCGAGCTGTTCGGCGTGCCGGCGACGTGCCTGCCCGAGGTGCGGCCGTCGTCCGGGCGGTTCGGCACCACGGCCGTCGGCGTCGGCGTGCCGGCCGGCATCCCCATCTCCGGGGTCGCCGGCGACCAGCAGGCGGCGCTGTTCGGCCAGGCGTGCTTCGAGCCCGGCATGACGAAGAACACCTACGGCACGGGCTCGTTCGTGCTGATGAACGTCGGCTCCGAGTGCCCCGAGCCGGTCGACGGGCTCCTCACCACCGTGGCCTGGAGCCTGGGGGCGGTCGACGCGGCGTCGACCTCGTACGCCCTCGAGGGCGCGATCTTCGTCACCGGCGCCGCCATCCAGTGGCTGCGCGACGGCCTCGGCATCATCGAGGAGGCCGCCGACACCGGCCCGCTCGCCGAGTCGGTGCCCGACACGGGTGGCGTGGTGCTCGTCCCCGCCTTCACCGGCCTGGGCTCCCCCTGGTGGGACCCCTACGCCCGGGGGACGCTCGTCGGCATCACCCGCGGCACCACGCGCGCCCACCTCGCTCGCGCCGCGGTGGAGGCGATGGCGTTCCAGACCCGCGACGTCGTCGAGTCGATGGCCGCCGCCAGCGGCCACGACGTGGTGGCGATGCGGGTCGACGGCGGGGCGTCGGTG
>DASTYO010000124.1:0-65047 GCA_035764875.1 Acidimicrobiales bacterium
TCCTTCGTGAACGCGGTGTCGGGCAACGACACGACGGGGTTGAAGCAGATCGAGAGCAGGCCCTTGATCTCGCCGCGGTGGATCGCCTCGACGATCTCCTGGGCGGTGAGGCCCTTGCCGGGGATCTCGTCCACCTCGCACCCCCACACCGAGGCCACGTAGGCGCGGTGCTCGGGGTTGGTGATGTCGCGGTTGCCGGGGAGCTGGTCGCACTTGTGGCCGTGCTCGCGGCCGCCCTGGCCGTTGCCCTGGCCGGTGATGGTGGTGACCCCGCACCCGGGCTTGCCGTACTTCCCGGTGGCCAGCCCGAGGTTGATGCACGCCCAGACGTTCTCGACGCCCTTGCTCTGGTGCTCGAGGCCGCGGGCGTGCAGGAGCATCCCGGTCTTCGACGTGCCCCACCACTCGGCGGCCTGCTCGATGCGGGCGGCGGGGACGCCGGTGACGCCCTCGGCCCAGCGCGGCGTGTGGTCGCGCACGGCCTCGGCGGCCTCCTCGAAGCCGACGGTGTGGTCGCGGATGAAGTCGTGGTCGATCCAGTCGCGCTGGATGAGCACGTGGAGCATGGCACCGAGCAGCGCCGAGTCGGTGCCGGGCCGGAGGCCGAGGAAGAGGTCGGCGGTGCGGGCGGTGGGCGTCACGCGGGGGTCGGCGACGATGAGCTTCGCCCCGTTGTCGCGAGCCCGCCAGATCCAGCTGGTCGTGATGGGCGCGCACTCGGCGATGTTGGCCCCGATGACGAAGACGACCTCGGCCTCGGGGATGTCGCTCCACGGGTTCGACGCCCGGTCGATGCCGAGCGCCCGCTTGTTCGCGACGCCGGCCGACACCATGCAGAGCCGGCCGTTGTAGTCGAGGTTCGCGGTGCCGAGGGCGAGCCGGGCGAACTTGCCGATGAGGTACGACTTCTCGTTGTCGAGCGAGACGCCGGAGAGCATGGCGAACGCGTCGTTGCCGTACGTCTCCTGGATGCGGCGGACCTCGGCCACGGTGCGGTCGAGGGCGTGGTCCCACGACACGGGCCGGAACCCGTCGGCCCGGGACGGGTCGCGCTCGAGGGGTTCGAGCAGGCGGTCGGGGTGGGCGTTCTGGAGGTAGCGCTTCACGCCCTTGGGGCAGAGCTTGCCCTGGTTGAACGGGAACTCGTACCAGGGCTCGAAGCCCACCACCTCGTTGCCGGCGACCTTGAGGATGATGCCGCACTGCTGGCCGCAGAAGCAGCAGTGGGTCTTCACCTCGCGGTCGATCTCGAGGCCGGCGTCCCAGCCGCCGGGGGGCGCCTGGTTGAGGTGGGGGCCGTAGCGGGCGACCAGCTCGTCCTCGCTGAGGGGTGGCCTGGCCATCAGCCGAAGCCTCCCACGGCTCGTGACTGGGCGAGCGCCACCAGGGCCCGGCGGCAGCGCGGGCAGTGGTCCTGGTAGTTCCCGCCGCCGGGCAGGTCGTAGCGGAAGCCCACTTGGGGGAGCACCTCCTTCAGGTCGGTCATCTGCAGCTGCGAGCCGAACGGCTCGCCGCACCGGTCGCAGCGCTGCTGGGGCCCCTCGGCACCCTCGCGCTTGTAGTAGGCGACGCCCACGTTGGCCGGGCGCTGGAAGATGTGGAACAGCTTCCCGAACGGGAGGTACATGAGCCCGAGGATCACGGTGAGGGCGTGGATCGTGTTCAAGAAGACGTAGAAGCGGCCGTCCATCCAGAGGTTGGAGGCGGTGAGGGCGAGGCCGGTGACCGACACGGCGAAGAGGCCGGCGAGGGCGAGGAAGTCGTTCGAGCGCTCGACGGCGAGGGCGCCGGGGTCGCGCAGCCGGCGCGACAGGAAGATGAACACCCCGGCGAGCACGAGGAACGCAGAGATGTTGAGCAGGTGGAAGGTGATCCAGCCGAACACGCTTCGGCTGTCGAAGCTGATCGTGCCGATGCCGCTGACGAACGCCTGGTACTCGCGGCCGTTCTGCCCGACCGACTCGAAGTGGAGGAGCCCGAACACGAGCGGGAACGTGACGAGCGCGGCGAGGATGCACCCCCAGAACACCAGCTGGTGCGCCAGCCACCGCGAGCGCGACCGGTGCGCGATGAACGACTGCACGAGGAGGTTCGTGGTGACGAGGCCGGGCAGCGTGGCGGCGTTGCGCATGCGCTTGCCGGGCCGACGGAACGCCTCCCAACCCCGACGGTTGAGCCGGGCGGTGGGGGGCCGGCGGAGCCACACCAGGTAGCGGTACACCACGCCGAAGATGGCGAAGAACGTGCCGAACAGGTAGCCGACCAGCGCGGCGTCGAACCAGCGCAGGTTCCCGCTGCCCAGGATGGCGATGGCGAGCGCGACCAGCACGGCCACGGTGCCCCACGTCGCTGCTCGGCGGTCGATCGTCGCCAGCTGGCCCACGAGCTCCCCTCTCCTCCGGGACGGTGCCCGCCACCATCGCACATCCGGCACCCGGCGCGCGGTCGGACGCGAGAACGCAGGGCGAGCACCGAGAGTGAACGTGGTGACTGGCCCCCGCCCGGCGTGGGTAGGTTCGCTGCCATGCTGGGTGCCACATCACGCACGTCCAGGGGCCAGCACGAGGGTCGTCGGCGCGCCGACGCCCAGGCGGCGTACTGCGAGGTGCGGGCCTGCACCGAGGAGCTGGCGGCTCCGCTCGGCCCCGAGGACCAGACCGTGCAGTCCATGCCCGACGTCAGCCCCACGAAGTGGCACCGGGCCCACGTCACCTGGTTCTTCGAGGAGTTCGTGCTCGACCGCTTCGTGCCCGGGTACCGGCGTGTCCACCCCGCGCACCAGTACCTGTTCAACTCGTACTACGAGGCCGTCGGCGAGCGGCACCCGCGAGCCGAGCGTGGGCTGCTGAGCCGGCCGACGGCGGCGCAGGTGGGCACCTACCGCCGGGCCGTCGACCAGGCGATGCTCGAGCTGCTCGACACCTCGCTGCCCGACGAGGCCAGCGGGCTGGTGGAGCTCGGCCTCCACCACGAGCAGCAGCACCAGGAGCTGCTCCTGATGGACGCCAAGCACGTGCTCTCGCAGGGCCCGCTCGATCCCGTGTACCGCCGCACCTCGGTGCGCCCGTCGGGCGAGGCGGCACCGCTCGGGTGGGCCGAGCACCCGGGCGGCATCGTCGAGGTCGGCCACGACGGCGAGGGCTTCGCCTACGACAACGAAGGCCCCCGGCACCGGGTCCTGCTCGAGCCCTTCGCGCTCGCCCACCGCCCGGTGACCGCCGGCGAGTGGCTGGCCTTCATCGACGACGGCGGGTACCACCGCCCCGAGCTGTGGCTGTCCGAGGGCTGGGGCACCGTGCAGGGGCAGGGCTGGGAGGCGCCGCTGTACTGGCAGCGCGAGCGCGGCGAGGGGTGGTCGCTGTTCACCCTGTCCGGCCGCCGGCCGGTCGACCCCGCGGAACCGGTGTGCCACGTGAGCTACTTCGAGGCCGACGCCTACGCCCGCTGGGCCGGGGCCCGGCTCCCCACCGAGGCCGAGTGGGAAGCGGTGGCCGCCGAGGTGCCGGTCACCGACGAGCACCTGCTCGACCTGGACTCCCTGCACCCGAGGCCGGCCACCGAGCCGGGCCTCGCCCAGCTCTACGGCGGCGTGTGGGAGTGGACGGCCAGCCCCTACACGCCGTACCCGGGCTTCACCCCCGGACCGGGCGCGGTGGGCGAGTACAACGGCAAGTTCATGGTGAACCAGCAGGTGCTCCGCGGCGGCTGCTGCGCCACGCCGCGCGGGCACGTGCGACCGACGTACCGCAACTTCTTCCCGGCCTCGGCCCGGTGGGCGTTCGCCGGGCTGCGCCTGGCCCGGGGAGCGTCGGCGTGACGTCGTCGCCGTCCACGGTCACCGTCGACGTCCACCTCACCGACGAGGAGTGGGACGCGGCGATGGTGGAGGAGTGCCGGCGCGGCCTCACCGCGACGCCGAAGGTGCTGTCGCCGGTCTGGTTCTACGACGCCCGTGGCAGCCAGCTGTTCGACGAGATCACCCGCCTCCCCGAGTACTACCCGACGCGGGCCGAGCGGAGCCTGCTCGCCGAGCACGCCGCCGCCATGGTGAGCGCCGCCGGTGCGGACACCCTGGTCGAGCTCGGCTCCGGCACGTCCGACAAGACCAGGCACCTCCTCGACGCCCTCACCGCCGACGGACGCCCGGCCCGGTACGTGCCGTTCGACGTCTCGGAGGCCACCGTGCGGGCCGCCGCCGACCAGCTCGTCGAGGAGTACCCGGCGCTGCAGGTCCACGCCGTCATCGGCGACTTCAACCGCCACCTCGGCGCCATCCCGGTCGAAGGCCGCCGCCTGGTCGCCTTCCTCGGGAGCACCATCGGCAACCTCGACCCGGACGAGCGCCGCCGGTTCCTCGGGGCGCTCCGCCTGGTGCTGGGGGAGGACGACCGGTTCCTCCTCGGCGTCGACCTGGTGAAGGACCGCGACGTGCTGGTGCGGGCCTACGACGACGCGGACGGCGTCACCGCCGAGTTCAACCGCAACGCCCTGTGCCACCTCAACGACCGCCTCGGCGCCACGTTCGACCCGGCGACGTTCCGGCACGTCGCTCGATGGGACGAGGCCGCGTCCCGCATCGAGATGCACCTGCGGTCCACCCTCGAGCAGGCGGTGCGGCTCGACGCGCTCGACCTCGAGGTGCGGTTCGACCGGGGCGAGGAGCTGCGCACGGAGATCAGCACGAAGTTCACGATGGAGGGCATCGCCGCCGAGCTCGACGAGGCGGCCTTCGACGTCGTGCGCACCTGGGTGGCCGAGCCCGGCTTCGGGCTCCTGCTGGCGCGGCCCGCGGCCTGAGCCGGCGCGTCAACGTGCAGGACGACCGAGCCGGGTGACGGGAGCTGCAGCCGGACGACCGTTGCGCCTGCTCGACGGAGGGTGCTCGGCGATGATGTCGGCGTAGAGCGACAGGTGCTGCTCGACCATACGGTCGACGCTGAACCGCTCCTCGGCGGCGCGCCGGCAGGCGGCCCGCGACAGGGCGTCGAGGTCAGCCACCCGGGCGACCATCGACTCGTGGTCGCTGGGCAGGAACCCGGTGACGCGGTCGTCGACGATCTCGGGGGCGGCGCCGCGCGGGTGCGCGAGCACCGGCGTGCCGCACGCCAGGGATTCGACCATGACGAGCCCGAACGGCTCGGGCCACTGGATCGGGTTCAGCAGCGCCCGGGCGGAGCCGAGGAGCGCCACCTTCTCCGCGGGCCCGAGCTCGCCGAGGTACTCGATGCCGCCGCCCAGCGCGGGTCGGACGTGCGCCTCGAAGAAGGCTCGCTCGGCGCCCTCGCGCATCTTGGCCCCGATCAGCAGCGGCACGCCGGCGTCCCGGGCGATCGCGATGGCCTCGCAGACGCCCTTGTCCGGGGTCATGCGACCGAGGAACGCGAGGTGCGCGCCCTCGCCTCGCCCCTCCGGGAAGGTGGGCAGGTCGATGCCGTGGTGGATCACGGCCCGCACCGGCACCCCGTCCGCCGTGCTCGCGTGGTGGTGCGAGATGGCCACCACGGCGGCGCGGTCGGCGTTCCGGTAGAGGAGCCGGAACTCCTCGTCGAACGGTCCGTGGTTCGTCGTGACCACGGGCACCTCGGGGTGGCGGTTCGCGTAGAAGGGACCGATCACCGTGTGGTCGTGGACGACGTCGTACGTGCGGGCGACCTCGTACGCGTCGACCAGGTGGGCGAGCTCGCAGGCGGCGTTGCCGATGCGGGCGTGCTGCGCCTCGGCGTAGAACGCGTGCCGGGGCACGGGTGCGGTGGCGTCACCGGTGGTGCAGAGAAGGACGTCGTGGCCACGCGCGCTGAAGCCGCGCACGAGGCCGTCGATGACCGTCTCGGTCCCGCCGTAGGCCGGCGGTGGCACGGGCAGCCACGGCGGAGCGATGACGGCGATGCGCACGGTGCCTCCTGGTGGTACGTGGTGGTGGTGCGGTGGCCGCAGGCGGTGGGGACGCTCGGGTCAGCCGTCGCGATTCCCCGCGGCACGGGCGTGCAGACGCGGCGGCTCGAAGTGGCTCGCGCCGTGCCACGACGCCACGTGGTCTCAGCGCTGAGGCACCTGGCTGCGGCTGCGCTGCCAGAGCCGCCGGAGGTCGGCCGGGAGGATCGCGGCGACGTCGTCGCGCTCCTCGGGGATCAGCTGCGACAGCTCGCCGAGCACGGCGTCGGTGACGAGCCGCGCCCGGGTGGCGCCGAGGCCCGGGTCGACGTCGCTCACCGTGGCGACGAGCTCCTCGATGGTGCGGACGCGGGTGCCCGCGCCGCCCAGGCGACGCGGCATCCGGGTGAGGGCGCGGACGTCGGCCGGGAGGTGGGTGGCGACCTGGTGGCGCTCGCCCTCGGGGATGCGCTCGAGGAACGTCGCGAGCACGGCCCGCACCGCGCGGGCAGCCTCGCCCTCGCGGATGGCGCCGCCCCGCTCGGCTGCCCGCTCCAGGCGCCGGCGGGCCTCGGACGGCGGATGCACGGCCCGGCCTGCCGATGGCCGGGTGTCGCTGCGGAGCAATCCGACGTGCAGGTACGACTCGACGCCCCGGACGCCGGCCACCTCGCTCGCCCGTTGCTCGATGACGTCACGATCGTGGTCGCGAGCGACGTCGCCGTGGAGCAGCACCACGCCGTCGTCGACCATCACGTGCACGTGCGGTACGTCGAGGTCGCGCGTGACGGGTCCGAGGGCCGACCGCACGCGGTCGCCCAGCACGTGGTCGTCCACCGAGCGGTCGCCGCGGCAGAGGTGGTGGACGACGCCCCGGAGCCGGTCGCCCACGTGCCGTGCCCTCCCGCGTGCTCGCCGCATGGCACGCCGGGCCCATCGCCTCGCGGCGGTGCCGGGCCGGAACACGATGGCGGCGACGAGGGACACCGCCGCCGCGCCCAGGATCGTTCGCTTCGCGGTCATCGCGCACCTCCGGGGTCGAACGAGCTCCTCCGCGCAGCGTCGCGCCGGCCGGCGCCGCTGCCCAGGGCAGAAGGGCCTCGGGGACCTTCGCCTCTTGCCAGGGCGGCAGGCGTCTCGCATCGTTGAGGCGTGCCCGACCCGCCCGCTCGGAGGGACGCCGGGAACCACCCGTCGGACCCCTTGCACATCGGTCTGATCGCGCCCCCGTGGGTGGCGGTCCCCCCGCCGGACTACGGCGGCACCGAGCTGGTGGTCGACCAGCTCGCACGGGGTCTGGTGGCGGCCGGGCAGCAGGTCACGCTGTTCACCACCGGCGACGCGACGTGCCCGGTGGAGCGTCGCTGGTCGCTGCCCGAGGCGGTGGGGACGACGGCGTCCCTCTACGAGGAGCTGGGGCACGTGCAGGCCGCGTACCGCGCGCTCGGGCGCTGCGACGTCGTCCACGACCACACGCTGCTGGGCCCGATGTGGGCGTCGACGATCGGGTTCACGTCGCCCGTGGTCACGACCGCGCACGGCGAGCTCACGAGCGAGCTCGCCGAGCTGTTCGCTGCGGTCGGCCGCCACGTCGCCGTGATCGCCATCTCCGAGCACCAGCGCGCCACCGCGCCGCGCGTGCCGGTGTCCGCCGTGATCCACCACGGCATCGACGTCGACGCCCAGATCCCCGGCGAGGGCGACGGCGGCTACGTCGCCTTCCTCGGCCGGATGCACCCGGACAAGGGCGTGCACCGTGCCATCCACGTGGCCCGTGCCGCCGGGAAGCGGCTGCGGATCGCCGCCAAGATGTGGGAGCCCATCGAGGTCCGCTACTTCGAACAGGTCGTGCGCCCGCTGCTGGGGGAGGACGTCGAGTACGTCGGCCAGGTGGGCGGCCCGGCCAAGCACGACCTGCTGGCCGGCGCCGAGGCGCTGCTCAACCCGATCCGCTGGCCCGAGCCGTTCGGGCTGGTGATGATCGAGGCGCTCGCCGTCGGCACGCCCGTGCTCGCGTTCCCCGAGGGTGCCGCCCCGGAGATCGTCGATCACGGCACGACGGGGTTCCTGTGCGCCGACGAGGACGACATGGCCGCCCGGCTCGCGGACGTCGGGTCGATCGACCGGCGCGCCTGCCGACGGGCCGCCCTCGACCGGTTCTCGACCCGGCGGATGGTCGAGGACCACCTGCGCCTGTACCGCCAGCTCGTGGAGAGCCACGCCCGGGTCGTGGACCTGCGGGCGCAGCCCGGGAGCGCAGCTGCGGGCACCGCCGATCTCCCGCAAGCGACGAGTGAGAGGAGATGGTCATGAGCTTGATGAGGCGCACCCGAGGCGAGCTCGACGTGCCGAGCTGGTTCGGCAGCCGGCGGCTGCTCGACTGGCCCGAGCTGTGGAGCGACCTCATGGAGCAGAGCGAGCTCAAGGTCGAGGAGTTCCAGGAGGGCGGCCAGCTGGTCGTCCGGGCGGAGATGCCGGGCATCGATCCGGACGAGGACGTCGAGATCACCGTGTCCGACCACGTGCTGCACCTGCGGGCGGAGCGGCGATCGGAGTCGCGGACCGAGGACAAGAAGGGCTTCCGGTCCGAGTTCCGCTACGGGTCCTTCAGCCGTTCGCTGCCGCTGCCGCCCGGTGCGACGGAGGGCGACGTCAAGGCGACGTACACCGACGGGATCCTCGAGGTCCGGATCCCGATCGACACCACCGAGGCCGCGGCGCGCAAGATCCCGGTCGCCCGGGGCTGAGCTGCGGTGTCGGGCTGGGTCCTGGAGATCGGCCCGGACATCGAGCCTCGCCTGCGGCGCGCGCAGGTCAGCCTGTGCGCGCTCGCCAACGGGACGTTCGCCGTCGTCGGCGACGTCGACGTGGACGACGACGTGACGGCGCGAGCGACCCTCGTGGCGGGCGCCTACGGCTGCGGCCCTGACGGCCTCGTGCGCCCCCTGCCCGGCCCGGCCTGGACCGCGCTCGGCGTCGACGACGAGGGCCCCCACCGGTGGCTGCTCGACCTGCGCAGCGGCACGCTCACCCGGGAACCGCTCGGCGAGGGCCTGCGGGTGGTGCGGTTCGCGTCGCTCGCCCGCCCGGACGTCGGCGCGCTCCGGGCCGAGGCCGCCACCGGCACGGTGTGGGCGCCGCCGGTCACGTGGCCGCGCTCGCCGGCGCCTCTCGCAGCGATGCACTGGTGGAGCCGGGAACGCAGCGACGAGCACGACGTCGCCGAGACCGGGAGCGATCGGGCGACGATCGTCGTCGCGGTCCGCCAGCGCGAGCAGGCGGCGGACGGCCACAGCCGCCTCGACCGCGTCGCCGCGGTGACCGCGGGGCCCACGACGCCGCGCACCGCTGCCGAGCGTGCGCTCGACGAGGCCAGTGAGGCGGGCTTCGACGCGCTGCTCGACGAGCACCGGTCCGCGTGGGACGAGCGGTGGCGCCACGCCGACATCGAGATCGACGGAGACCCCGACGCGCAGCTCGCCGTGCGCTTCGCCCTCTTCCACCTGCTTTCGAGCGCCGCCACCACGGGCGAGGCGGCCGTGGGAGCCCGCGGCCTCACCGGGCTGGCCTACGCCGGCCACGTCTTCTGGGACACCGACGTGTACGTGCTGCCGATGCTCGCCGCCACCCTGCCCGACGCCGCCCGCGCCGTGCTGGAGTACCGCATCCGGCGGCTGCCGGCGGCGCGGGTCGCGGCGGCGGCCCGGGGGCTGCCCGGTGCCCGCTTCCCGTGGGAGTCCGCCGACAGCGGCGACGACGCCACCCCGCGGTCGGCCTACGACCTCGACGGGAAGCTGATGGCCATCCACACCGGGGAGCTGGCCGAGCACATCACCAGCGACGTCGCCTGGGCGGCGCTGCACTACGCCGACTGGACCGGCGACGAGGCCTTCCTCGCCGGGCCGGGCCGCTCGCTCGTCATCGAGACCGCCCGCTACCTCCAGGCCCGCATCCGCACGGACGAGGAGGGGCGGGGGCACCTCGACGGGGTGATCGGACCGGACGAGTACCACGTGGGCGTCGACGACAACGCCTACACCAACGGCCTCGCCCGCTGGCACCTGCGCCGGGCTGCGGCGCTGCTGCACCGTGACGGCGACCGAGACGGCGCCCGAGAGCTCGAGCGCGCTGCCGACGCGCTGGTGGACGGATACGACCCAGGGTCCCACCGGCACGAGCAGTTCGCGGGCGCGTGGGCGCTCGACCCCGTGCGCATCGCCGACATCGCCGAGGTGCCCGTGGCCGCCGACGTCCTCCTCGGCCCGGAGCGGGCCGCGGCCAGCCGCGTCCTGAAGCAGGCCGACGTCTTGATGCTCCACCACCTCCTGGACGACGAGATGCCGGCTGGGTCGCTGCTCGGCGACCTCGAGTCCGAGCTGCCGCACATCTCGCACGGCTCGTCGCTGTCCCCGGCGATCTGCGCCTCCGTGCTCGCCCGGGCGGGCCGGCCCGACGAGGGCATGCCGTTGTTCGACCTGGCCGCCCGGATGGACCTCGACGACCTCACGCAGCGATCGGCGCTCGGCCTGCACCTCGCCACCATGGGCGGGCTGTGGCAGGCGATCGTCTTCGGGTACGCCGGGATCCGGCCGACGCCGGCCGGCCTCCGGGTCGACCCCCACCTGCCATCGCGCTGGGCCGCCCTGCGGATCCGCCTCCGCTACCGCGGCGCCCCGGTGACCGTCGAGATCGACCATGGGTCCGTCGCCGTGGACGCGCCCGCCGAGATCCCGGTCCTGGTCGCCGGCGCCGGCGCACTCGACCGGCCCCCGGTCCCGCCGCCCGTCGGAAGGAGCACGTGATGACCGTCATCCTCGCCGCCGTGGACGACAGCGACGTCGCCCCCTCCGTGCTGGCCACGGCCGGAGCGCTGACCGAGCTGCTGCACGGCCGGCTGCGTGCCCTGCACGTCCGGGAGCCCGGCACGCCGTTTGCCCGCGCGACGACCGCCGAGGCTGGCGTCGCCCTCGAGGAGGTGGACGGCGAGCCCGTCGACGCCCTCGTCGACGCAGTGTCCGACCCCGAGGTCGGGTTCGTGGTCGTCGGAGCCCGCGGCTCCCCTGAGGGACCCCGACCCTGCGGCCACGTGGCCCTCGCCGTCGCGCAGGGAGCCGACAAGCCGGTGCTGGTCGTGCCGCCGAACGGGGCGCGGGAGCCGACGGCGCCCATCCGCCGTGTCGTCGTGCCCCTCGAGGGAACACCCGAATCGTCCGGGGCGGTCACGGAGGCCCTGCGCCTCCTGTCCGACGCCGGCGTGGCGCTCACCGTGGTGCACGTCTTCGACGCCGACACCGTGCCCCGGTTCTGGGACCGCTCCGGCTACGCCGAGGAGAGCTTCGCCGCCGAGTTCGCCGCTCGCTGGTGCGAAGGCGCGGACGTCCCGGTTCGCCTGCGCCGCGGCCCCGCCAGCACGGCGGTGCTCGACGTGGCCGACGCCGAGGAGGCCGACGTCATCGCGCTCGGCTGGTCGCAGGACCTCTCACCGGGACGCGCCCGCGTGGTGCACGCGGTGCTCGATCGGGCATGCATCCCGGTGCTCCTCGTGCCGGTGCACACGACCTGAGCGCGTCGCCGGGGCCGGCACGCCTCAGGGCTCCATGTCCTCCAGCAACCCGGTGAGCGGCGGGCGGGCGCGCCGGAACACCTCGAGGCCCTCGGCGCCACCGACGTCGACGTGGTCGCCGTCGACCTCGACGGTGAGCGCGCGGGACCCGATGCGGATGCCGGACACCGACAGGCGGCGCATCCCGGAGGGCAGCTGGGGATCGATCCACACGCGGTCCTTGGTGGCCCAGGGATCGAGGCGCAGCAGCGTGCGGACCCAGAGGAGGGGTGCGGCCGCAGCCCACGCCTGCGGCGAGCACGACGTGGGGTAGGACGCAGGAACCGACAGCACGCGCCGGTCGAAGCCGGCGAACAGCTCGGGCAGCCGCCCGTCGTGGGCGCGCGCCACGTCGAGCTGGCCGAGGATCACCCGCTGCGCCTCCTCGACGAACCCGTAGCGCATGAGGCCGGCGGCGCAGAGGGCGTTGTCGTGCGGCCACACCGACCCGTTGTGGTAGCTCACCGGGTTGTAGGCGCGGGCCGAGGCCGACAGCGTGCGGATGCCGAAGCCGGAGAACATGTCGTCGGCGACCAGCCGGCGCGCCAGCAGCGGTGCGTGGGCGGGGTCGACGATGCCCGTCCACAGGCAGTGCCCCACGTTCGAGGCCAGCACGTCGACCGGGCGCTTGTCGGCGTCGAGGGCGAGGGCGTACCAGCCGTGCTCCTCCACCCAGAAGTCCTCGTTGAACCGCCGTCGCAGCTCGCGGGCCTTGTCGAGGTAGCGCTGGCAGGTGGCCTCGTCGCCCGCCTCCTCCGCCAGGTGGGCGCGCGCCACGTACGCCGCGTAGACGTAGCCCTGCACCTCGCAGAGGGCGATGGGGGCCTCGGCGAGCGCGCCGTCGGCGTGGCGGATGGCGTCCCAGGAGTCCTTCCAGCCCTGGTTGGCCAACCCGCGGTCGGTGGCCCGCCGGTACTCGACGTACCCGTCGCCGTCGCGGTCGCCGAACTCCTCGATCCAGGCGAGCGCCCGGTCGGCGTGCGGGAGGAGGCGCTCGACCAGCTCGTCGCGCGCGTCCCAGCGGCGCAGCTCGGCGAGGAGCATGACGAACAGGGGGGTCGCGTCGACCGAGCCGTAGTAGACGTTGCCGCCGCCGAGGGACAGGCCCGCCGCGGTGCCGAAGCGCATCTCGTGGAGGATCTTGCCCGGCTCTTCCTCGGTGCTCGGATCGACGTCGTCTCCCTGGAACCGGGCGAGGGTCTCGAGGACGCCGTGGGCGAGCGTGGGATCGGCGAGCAGCGTCATCCAGGCGGTGAGCAGCGAGTCGCGCCCGAACACCGTCATGAACCACGGTGCGCCGGCCGCCAGGATGGCGAGCTCGGGGTGGTCGGGGTCGAAGATGCGCAGCGCCCCCAGATCCTCGGCGGACCGGGCCATCGTCTCGGCCAGCGGGAGGTGGTCGGTGCGCACCGTGGGCAGCCGGGCGTGCCAGGTGGCCAGCCGCTGCGCCGGCACGGTCTCGGCGTCGGGGGTGCCGCACGCGAAGCGCGGCTCGACCGCCGTGCCGTTGAGGCTCGTGCGGACCTCCACGCACAGCTCCCAGGTGCCCTGGGGGGCGACCTCGCCGTGCCACACGAGCATGCCGGGCTCGGCGGTGGCCGGCGGGTCCGTCTTGACCGCCACCTCCTTGCGGAGCCGGTCGTGGCGGTGCTCGAAGCGCAGCACCGATCCTTCGACGGAGCGGGCGTGCGAGCCCCGCCGGACCACGCGGCTCTCCTTGACCTCGAAGAGGTCGGCGAAGTCGACGTCGCAGGACAGCTCGAGGGTCACCGGCACGGCCGCGAGCCCGTGGTTGCTCACGACGATGCGCTCGCGCATGCCCTGGCCGACGTGGCGGTGCCGGAACACCACGACGTCGGCGTCGGCCTGCCCGGCCGCGGGCGCGCTGCGGCCGATGAACGCGGCGTGGAACGGCGAGCGCACGTCGACGCTGAGCGGTTCGAGGCGGTGGCCGTTGAGGCGCAGCTCCCAGCGCGACAGCACCCGGGTGTCGAACACGAACAACCCGTGCGGGAAGTCGGCGGCGATGTCACCGGTGCGGCCGGACAGGCAGAAGGACTGCCCCTCGACGAGGGTGACAGCGCCCTCCGAGGAGGTCAGCGAGGCGACGGGCGTCGTGCCCGCGTACGGCGATGCGGCGTCGGTCATCGGTGCGACGGCAGGGCCGGCCCGTCCGGGACCGGCCCCAGCGTGCGGATCAGCTCGACTGGTCGACCCAGCGGAGGTAGGGCCGGACCTCTTCGACGTTGCCTTCGCCGAAGCGCTCCTTCACCTCGTCGGTGGACATCGTCGGCGACGCGATGAGCCGCTGGCCCGGCAGCCAGTCGACGGGTGTGGAGACGGGCATCTGGTCGGTGAGCTGGAGGGCGTCGACGACGCGGAGCAGCTCGTCGAAGTTGCGACCCACCGACTTCGGGTACGTGAGCGTGAGCCGGACCTTGTTCGACGGGTCGATGATGAAGACGGACCGGACGGTGGAGGTGTCGCCCTCGCCCGGGTGGATCATGTCGTAGAGCTCGGAGACCTTGTGGTCGGGGTCGGCGATGATCGGGAAGTTCAGGTCGGTGCCGCCGACCTCGCCGATGTCGGGCGCCCAGCCACGATGCGACTCGACGTCGTCGACGGAGATGGCGATCACCTTCGTGCCGCGCTTCGCGAACTCGTCCTTCATCTGCGCGGTGCGGCCCAGCTCGGTGGTGCACACGGGGGTGAAGTCGGCCGGGTGGCTGAAGAGCATCGCCCAGCTGTCCTTCTTCCACTCGTGGAAGTCGATCGTGCCCTCCGTGGTCTCGGCCGTGAAGTTCGGGGCCTCGTCACCCAGGTGGATGCTCATGGGGTTCCTTTCCGATGCGGTTGCTGCACTTCGCGCCATGTTGGCACCCACGACAACGCGCGCACCCAGGAAGGTGTTCCCGCCGGGCTCCGCTTCAGCTGGTGCGCTGCTCCCAGCCCGTGCCGTAGCCCGAGTCGGCGAGCACGAGCGACTGCAGGGCGTCCTCGATCCGCTGGAAGAGGGAGAACCGGTGGATGACCCCGCTGCGCGCCATGAGCTGGCGGCCCGTGAGCCGGTTGCAGATCACGCACACCTGCGCCGACGTGCGGGCCCAGCGGCGCGGGTCGAGCCGCTCGAGAGCGGACCGCTCGGCGAGTGTGCACTCGGTGAGGTCGATGGCCACCGGGCCGTCCTCACCTGCGATCGCCTGGTCGAGCTGGCGGAGCGACGCTCGGTCGAGCACGCCTCTCGGCGCGAGGACGAGCACGCCCCGCACCAGCCGGCGGCCGAGCCCGGGCGTGGGCAGCGGAGCGCCCCCGGGGTCGCCGATGAGGGGGATCGGAAGTGCGGCCATGACGCTCGGCTCCTCGCTCTCGACCCCGAGCCGGCGCCCCTGTATCCGCCGACCCCGACCCCGGGGCTCCAACTCGGATGCCAGTCCCGTGACACCCGTGCCCAGACCGTAACGGCGCCGCGCGTGCCTCCACCCCCGTCAATTTTGGTGGCCCGCAGGTCGTCAACCCGACGAGACGGGGTAGGAAGGGGCTCGGGCCTGCCCTGCGGAGGAGGTGCCGTGCCCGTGGAGATCGAGCTCGTGCAGGAGTCACCGTGGCGGTGGCGCATCGAACCGACCGGAGCCATGCGCGTGCCGGGCGTGGTGTTCGCCACGCACGAGCTGCTGCCCGACCTCGCCGGCGACCGCTCCCTCGAGCAGGTGGCGAACGTGGCCACCCTGCCCGGGGTGGTCGGCGCGTCCTACGCGATGCCCGACGTCCACTGGGGCTACGGGTTCCCGATCGGCGGGGTCGCCGCCACCGACGTGGACGACGGGGGCGTCGTCTCGCCGGGCGGCGTCGGCTTCGACATCTCGTGCGGCGTCCGGATGCTGCTGTCGCCGCTCACGCGGGACGAGATCCACCCCCGGATGCCCGCAGTGATGGACGAGCTGCAGCGGGTCGTGCCCACGGGCATGGGGCCCGGCGCGGTGTGGCACCTGTCGGGCGACGACGAGCTGCGCCGCATCCTGATCGGCGGCGCGGTCCACGCGGTGGCCCAGGGCCACGGGACCGAGGCTGACCTGGTCCGCTGCGAGGACGGCGGCCTGCTGCCCGGCGCCGATCCCACCGTGGTGAGCGACCGGGCGATGGCCCGAGGCCTCCGGCAGGTGGGCAGCCTCGGCTCGGGCAACCACTTCCTCGAGGTGCAGGTGGTCGACCGGATCGTCGACCGGGAGGTGGCCGAGGCGTTCGGGCTGCGGGAAGGCCAGGTGTGCGTGATGATCCACACCGGGTCCCGGGGGCTCGGGCACCAGATCTGCAGCGACCACGTCGGCGCCATGGAGGGAGCGATGCCGCGGTACGGCATCCGGGTGCCCGACCGGCAGCTCGCCTGCGCACCGGTGCGCTCGCCCGAGGGCGAGGCCTACCTGGCCGCGATGGCGGCGGCCGCCAACTACGGCCGGGCCAACCGGCAGCTGCTCACCGCCGCCGTGCGGCGGGCGTTCGCCGCGACGGCGGGCACGGGCGACCTCGACGTGCTCTACGACGTCTCGCACAACCTCGCCAAGCTCGAGGTCCACGACGTCGGTGGACGCCCTCGTGAGCTCTGCGTGCACCGCAAGGGCGCGACGCGCGCGCTCCCGCCCGGCCACCCCGAGCTGCCGGTCGACCTGCGTCCCTGGGGGCAGCCCGTGCTCGTGCCGGGGTCCATGGGCACGGCCTCCTACGTGCTCGTGGGTGAGGAGGGGAGCGACGGCTTCCACTCGTCGTGCCACGGTGCCGGCCGCACGATGGGCCGGACGGCCGCGCGGAAGCGCACGTCGGCGAAGGCGGTGCAGGCCGAGCTGGCGGCCGCGGGCATCGAGGTGCGCGCCGGCTCGGGACGGGGGCTCGTCGAGGAGGCCCCGTTCTCCTACAAGGACATCGACCTCGTGGTGGAGACCGTCGAGCGCGCCGGTCTCGCCCGCCGCGTCGCCCGCCTGGTGCCGATCGGCGTGGTGAAGGGATGAACCTCGTCGCCACCTCACACGTCGACGAGGACCGAGCACCCGACGCGACCCGGTTCGGTGCGCACCTCGAGGCCCGAGCGCGAGACGGCCTTCGGCACGGCACCCGTGGAGGCCACGGAGGCGGGCGAGGCGAGGGCGAGCACCGCGTCGAGCCCACCGTCGGGTCGCTGCTGCACCCGGGCCGACACGGGCACCCCGTCCGAGGTGTCGAGCACGAAGATCACCTCCTCCAGCAGCGCCAGCAGCACCTCCTCCGGGCCGCCCGCGGGGATCGAGGCGGCCCAGCTGCCCACCAGCTCGGCCCGCTCGGCGTCGGCGAAGAGCTCGACCAGGGCGGCGACCGCCTCCTCGCAGCACGCCGGCAGGTCCGGGCCGAACGCCTCCAAGATCACGTCGGCGGTGTGGGCGCGCACCCGATGTCCTCGAGCCATGCGCTCACTGTGCGCGCGCAGCGCTCGGACGTGGAAGCATGGGGGCCGGCAGAGGCGGTGGTCCGGGGTGGGGAGGCGGGATGGACGAGATGAGTGCGGGCGACGCTGCGGACGCCTCCGAGCCCAGCGGCGCGAGGACCATCGAGGTGCTCATCGTCGATGATCACCGGGTGTTCGGCGATGCCATGTGCATCGCGGTCAACCTCCAGCCCGACATGACCTGTCGCGGGGCCGTGACCACCGCGGAGGAGGCCATCGCCCTCGTGGCCGAGCGGTGCGCGGACGTGGCGCTGCTCGACGTCTCGCTTCCCGGCATGGACGGCATCACCGCCATCGGTGCGCTGCGCGAGTGCTGCCCGACGGTCCGCACGATCCTGCTCACGGCCGACACTCGGGCCGAGACCCTCCTGGCCGCGGTGGAGGCCGGAGCCGACGGCTTCCTGCCCAAGGGCTTCCCGTTCACCCGCGTGCTCCAGGCCGTCCGGCACGTCGAGCACGAGCTGGTGGCCGAGCCGCTGTCCCTCAACCGGGCGATCCGCGAGGTCACAGGCGGCCAGCAGCGGCGCATCCGGCCCGGCGACGACGGGGCAGGCGGGCTCACCGAGCGGGAGTTCGAGATCCTGGTGCTGCTCGCCGAGGGCCTCCCCGTCAAGCAGGTCGCCAAGCGGCTCGACGTCAGCGTGAACACGTGCCGGGGCCACGTGGCCGCCCTGCTGCGCAAGCTCGAGGTCCACTCCCAGCTGGCCGCCGTCGTCAAGGCGGCCCGTCTCGGCATGCTCCCGAACCTGCGGGGCGACCCCCAACTTTGACCGTTGTCCGCGTTCGCGGGCCCACCGTACGTTCGCCCCCGTCGGAGGCTTCCAGCAGGCGGGCAGGAGGTGCGGTGGCGACGCGAAGATGGCGACGGACCTGGGACTGGTGGACCGCGGACAGCGCGGGGACGGGCTCGAACGACCTCCCGGTGCGGGCCGCCGAGTGGGTCGCCGAGCGCCGGGACCAGCCCCCGTCGCTGGCCACCGGAGTGGTGGTGCTGTGCACCGCTGGAGTGGTGGGTGCCATCGACGCGCTCGTGGCGTCGCACGCCGGGACCGCGGTGCTGTGGGCCCCGGTCATCGTCCTCACGATCGTCGCAGGCACCCGAGTGGCCACCGCTGCCTGCACCGCAACCGCCGTCGCAGTCGGCATCCTCTCCGACCAGGCCGCGGACCAGTCAGCCGGCATCACGGTCGTCGACGCCCTGTTCCGCTTCGCCGGGCTGTTCGTCATCGCCGTCCTGGCGTCGTGGGCCGTGCTCGCCACCGTCGAGCTCGCCCGGCGCGGCACGACCGACCACGGCACCGGCCTGCTGAACCGCGCCGGCTTCTTCGCCGCGCTCGAGCGCGAGCGCGAACGGGCCCGGCGAGAGGGCCAGGCGCTGTCCCTCGTCTACTTCGACGTCGACGGGTTGAAGGAGGCGAACGACGCGCACGGGCACGCACACGGCGACGAGGTGCTGCGCCGCTTCGCCACCCACCTCGACCGGTCGCGCCGCCTCGTCGACGTGGCGGCGCGCCTCGGCGGCGACGAGTTCGCGCTGCTCCTGCCGGGCGCTGACACGGTGGGCGTGCAGCAGGTGCTGCGCCGCCTCTTCGACGCCCTCGACCGCGACCGGGTCTGCCTCTCGGCGAGCGCCGGCGCGGTGACGTGGCTCGACCCACCGGCCGGCGGCGTCATGCTCCGCCAGGCCGACGACGCGATGTACCGCGTCAAGCAGGCGGGGGGCCGCTCGTGGACCGTCCTGGACCTGACCGGCGAGATCAGCCCGCCGACGGCTCGGACGGCGTGAGCTCGTACGGGGCGCTCCACGAGTGGAGCGTGCGCAGGTAGTTCGCCCGCTCGAAGGCCGACGGATCACCGGACGTGGCGTGGCTGGCGCTGCCCCGGAGCTGGGCCACCGACTCGTACTCGCGATCGGTGAGCCACCGGACCAGCTCCTGCTCGATGGCGGCGATGCGCTCGGGGCCGTGCCGGAGCACGGCCGACGTGGTCATGGCGACGTCGGCGCCCACCATGAGGGCCTTGACGACGTCGGTGCCCTCGGCCACGCCGGAGGTCGCCGCCAGCGAGACGGTCTCGGGCAGGAGCGGCGACAGGATGGCGATCCACCGCAGGGGGAGGCGCAGCTCCCACGACGTGCTCAGCTCGACGCGGGGGACCACCGCCAGCGAGTCGAGGTCGAGGTCGGGTTGGTAGAAGCGGTTGAACAGCACCAGGCCCTCGGCGCCGGCGTGCGCGACCTGCGCGGCGAAGTTGGCCATCGCCGAGTAGTAGGGACTGAGCTTCACGGCGAGCGGGATGTCGAGCTCGGCGCGCACGGCGGCGACGATCTCGAGGTCGCGAGCCTCGACGTCGGCGGCGCTCCACGTCGGGTCGGCGGCCACGTGGTACAGGTTCAGCTCCAGCGCGTCGGCGCCGGCGTCCTCCAGGAGCCGGGCGTGGTGCACCCACGCCCCGGTGTGCGTCGCGTTGAGGCTGGCGATGACGGGCACGGACACCGCAGCCCTGATGCGCTCGAGGGTGGCGACGTAGCGGGTGCCGGCGTCGGCCAGCTCGTCGATCTCGGGGAAGTAGTCGAGGGCCTCGGCGAAGTGCTCGGAGCCGGCTTCGAGCGCACGGTTGAGCCCGATCTCCTCGTGGAGGATCTCCTCCTCGAAGAGGGACGGCAGGACGATGGCTCCGGCACCGGCGCCCTCGAGTCGGCGTGCGATGTCGACGCGGTCGTTCAGCGGCGACGCCGAGGCGACGACCGGCGACCGCAGCTCGAGCCCCAGGTAGCGGGTGGACAGGTCGACCATGTCAGTGCTCCTCGGTGTCGTGGCGGTAGCCGGCGTCGCTCTCGATCTCGACCTCGACCTCGGAGCCCGGGATCGGACCGTGCGCGGTGGGGACCGTGCGGTGCATGCCGGCCAGCTGCTCGTAGTACCGCCAGCGCTCGTCGGCGTCGGCCTGCGCGAGCTCGGCGAGCTCGGCCGCACGCTCGGGGTGGGTGCGCTGGAGGATGGCGAAGCGCGTCTCGGTGGACACGAAGTCGCGGACCGGGATGGTGGGCTTCTTCGAGTCGAGCTTGAACGGCTGCCCGTCCTCGATCTCGCTGGGCTGGAACCGGTACAGCGGCCAGTACCCGCTCTTGACGGCGTCCTTCTGGTGGCTCATCGACTTCGACATGTCGATGCCGTGGGCGATGCACGTGCTATAGGCGATGACCAGCGACGGCCCGGGCCACGCGTCGGCCTCGAGCAGCGCCTTGGTGGCCTGCAGCTCGTTGGCGCCCATGGAGATCTGGGCGACGTACACGTTCCCGTACGCCCG
This sequence comes from Acidimicrobiales bacterium, assembly GCA_035764875.1. Lineage (GTDB taxonomy): Bacteria > Actinomycetota > Acidimicrobiia > Acidimicrobiales > Salinilacustritrichaceae > Salinilacustrithrix. Next base: position 20,253 of record DASTYO010000124.1, read on the forward strand.
GGCGATGGCGCCGAGGTCCTTCTTGCCCGTGCCCTTCCCGGCCGCGGCGAACTTGGCGACGGCGGAGCGGGGCGTCGCCTTCGAGGCCTGGCCGCCGGTGTTGGAGTACACCTCGGTGTCGAGCACGAGCACGTTCACGTTGCGCCCGGACGACAGCACGTGGTCGAGGCCGCCGAAGCCGATGTCGTAGGCCCAGCCGTCGCCGCCGATGAGCCACACGCCCTGCCGCACGAGGTTGTCGGCGAGGGACAGGAGGTGGGCGGCGTCGGCCGCGGCCTCCGCCGGCACGCCGGCGAGCCGCTCGCGCAGCGCGGCGACCGCGTCTCGGGCGCGGCCGATCTGGGCTTCGGTCTCCTGCGGCTCGTCGAGGAGCGAGGACACGAGCTCGTCGCCCACGTACGGGGCGAGCCGGCGGAGCAGCGCGCCGGCCTGCTCATGTTGCACGTCGAGGGCGAGCCGCATGCCGAGGCCGAACTCGGCGTTGTCCTCGAACAGCGAGTTGTTCCACGCCGGCCCCCGCCCGTCGGCGTTCACCGTCCAGGGCGTGGTGGGGAGGTTGCCGCCGTAGATCGACGAGCACCCCGTGGCGTTGGCCACGATCATGCGGTCGCCGAACAGCTGGGTGACGAGCTTGATGTACGGCGTCTCGCCGCACCCGGCGCACGCCCCGGAGAACTCGAACAGCGGCTCGAGCACCTGGGACCCCTTGACGGAGTCGTGGGGGAGCAGCGACCGGTCGAGCGGCGGGATCGACTGGAAGAACTCCCACCGGTCGCGCTCGGTGTCCCGGTGCACCAGGGCCGGCTCCATGTTGATCGCCTTGTGCGAGATGTCGGTCTTCGACTTCGCCGGGCAGACGTCGACGCAGACGCCGCAGCCGGTGCAGTCGTCCGGTGCCACCTGGATGGTGAGCCGGTGGGCCGCGAGGTCCTTGGAGCGGAAGGGCTTGTGCAGGAAGTCGTCGGGCGCGTCGGCCACGGCGGCCTCGTCGAACACCTTCATGCGGATCGTGGCGTGGGGGCAGACGATGGCGCACTTGCCGCAGTCGATGCACACGTCGGGGTCCCAGATGGGGATCTCCTTGGCGATGGCCCGCTTCTCGTACCTCGCGGTCGCCGTGGGGAACACGCCGTCCACCGGGAGCGCGCTCACGGGCAGCAGGTCGCCGTCGCCGCGCATCAGCGTGGCGGTGACCCGCTGCACGAAGTCCGGCGCGTCCTCGGGGACGGCGTGGGCCATCGTCCGGTCGCTCGTGACCTCGGCGGGGACGGGCACGTGCCGGAGGTGGTCGAGCGCGGCGTCGATGGCGGCGAAGTTGCGCTCGACGACCGTCCGCCCCCGCCGGCCGTAGGTCTTCTCGACCGAGTCCTTGATCTTGGCGATCGCCTCCTCCGCCGGCAGCACGCCGGAGAGCTGGAAGAAGCACGGCTGCATGATCGTGTTGATGCGGTTGCCCATGCCGACGTCGCGCGCCACGGAGTCGGCGTCGATGACCCACAGCTCGAGGTCCTTGTCGACGATCTGCGCCTGCACCTCGCGGGGGAGCTGGTCCCACACCTGCTCGGCAGGGAACGGGCTGTTGAGGAGGAACGTGGCGCCCGGTCGGGCGTGGTCGAGGACCTTCACCTTCTCGAGGAGGCCGAACTGGTGGCAGGCCACGAAGTCGGCGCCGTCGACGAGGTACGTCGACCGGATGGGCTCGGGGCCGAACCGCAGGTGCGAGACGGTGACCGACCCGGACTTCTTCGAGTCGTACACGAAGTAGCCCTGGGCCCACAGGTCGGTGCTCTCGCCGATGATCTTCACCGACGACTTGTTCGCGCCGACGGTGCCGTCGGAGCCGAGGCCGACGAAGACCGCCTGCACCTCGCCGGCCGGACGCTCGTACCGGAACTCGTGATCGATGGGGAGGCTCAGCCGGGTGACGTCGTCGTGGATGCCCACGGTGAAGTGGCGGCGCGGCGTGGGCGACCCGAGCTCGTCGAAGATCGGCTTCACCATCGAGGGGGTGAGCTCCTTCGAGGACAGCCCGTACCGCCCACCCAGGACGCGCGGCGAGCGGGCGAAGGGCGGGTCGTCCACGTCCATGGCCTCGGCGAGGGCCGCGACGGCCTCGAGGTAGAGGGGCTCGCCGACCGCGCCCGGCTCCTTGGTGCGGTCGAGGACCGCGATGGCCCGGACCGTGGGCGGGAGCGCGGCGACGAGCAGGGCGGCGGGGAAGGGGTGGAACAGCCGGAGCCGCACCATCCCGACCGGCTCGCCCGCCGCGACGAGCGCATCGACCGCCTCCTCGACCGCACCCGCGGCGGAGCCCATCACCACGACGACGCGCTCGGCGTCGGGTGCACCGTGGTACTCGACCAGCCGGTACCGCCGTCCGGTGCGCTCGGCGAAGGCGTCCATCGTGGCCGTCACCACGTCGGGCACCGCGAGGTGGAACGGGTTCGCCGCCTCCCGCGCCTGGAAGAACGCGTCTGGGTTCTGCGCAGTGCCGCGCAGCGTCGGGTGCTCGGGCGTCATGCCCCGCCCGCGGTGGGCGATCACGTCGTCGTCGGGCACGAGCGCGCGGATGTCGTCGTCGTCGAGGAGGGCGACGCGGTTCATCTCGTGGCTCGTTCGGAAGCCGTCGAAGAAGTGGAGGAAGGGCACTCGACTGCGCAGCGTGGCGGCGTGGGCGATGAGGGCGAAGTCGTGGGCCTCCTGCACGGACCCAGCCGCCAGCATCGCCCAGCCCGTGCTGCGCGCCGCCATGACGTCGCTGTGGTCACCGAAGATCGACAGGGCATGGGTGGCGATGGAGCGGGCCGCCACGTGGATGACCGCGGGCGTGAGCTCGCCGGCGATCTTGAACATGTTCGGCAGCATCAGCAGCAGGCCCTGCGACGCGGTGAACGTGGTGGCGAGCGCCCCCTTCTGCAGCGCGCCGTGCAGCGCTCCTGCTGCGCCGGCCTCCGACTGCATCTCGACGATGTCGGGCACCGCCCCCCACAGGTTCGGGCGACCTGCCGCCGCCCAGTCGTCGGCGTGCTCCGCCATCGGTGACGCCGGCGTGATCGGGTAGATCGCGATCACCTCGCTGAGGGCATAGGCGACGCGGGCGGCCGCCTCGTTGCCGTCGATGCAGACGTGCTGCGGTGTGCGGGCCGGTCGTTCCATGGCACTTCCTCGAGTCGATGGCGTGCGCGAGCGGAGGGCTCACCGGGATCCTGCGTCGCGGAGGGTAGGGGCCACGACGGCCCTACGTCGGCGAGCGCGCGGACCAATGACCCGGGGACCGTGGCGGACCTGGTGCGGGACCGGTGGTGCCGGGCGGGTGGCTCGACCACTCCGCACGGCCGGGGCAGCGCCGCCGCAACCGCTGAGCGTGCGCACGCGAGCGCGAACCGTCACAGGACCGACCATGTCAGACAGCGGCCGGATGGCGGTAGGGTGGGGCTCGGCCCACAGCGGGAGACGGGCCCGATGCAGGAGAAGAGCAATTGCAGGACATCTGGACCGAGGAGCTGTCCCCGGTCGCCGTCCGGACCCCCGACGGGCCCGACCAGCTGGTCGCGGCCGTCACCGTCACCGGCATCGGGCGCCGTGCGATGCACGCCCACATCGAGCTGGCCGGCGAGCTGTGCGCCGGCACCACGCCAGCGGTGGCCGAGGTCGTCGATCGCGTCCTGGCGCTCGGCGTCCTCGACCTGCGCTTCGATCTCCACCCCCTGCGCCTGTGCACGTCGGCCGGCATCGACATGTGGGTCGACACCGCCGCACGCGTGCTGCCCCAGGGCGGCGACGTCCGTCTCGCCGGCGCGTCCGGCGTCGTCCGCCGGGCCCTCGACGCGGTGGGCGTGAGCGACTCGGCCGAGTTCCACCCGCCCTTCCTGAACTAGCCCCGGCAGGCTGCATCAACCGCAGCGGTCGCGGGTAGCGAGCGGGGACACCCCCGAACGCAAGGAAGGGATCCCGCATGAGCGAAGACCGCCCGCGAGGGACCGACACCCCCACCGGTACCGACCCCGACGCCAAGTGGAGCGAGCCCGGCTACGAGGACAAGTCCCTCGGCCAGGCCGTGGAGCAGGACAGCGAGCTCGCCGAGGAGCTGCTGGAGGAGACCGGCGGCGACGTCGACGAGGCCTCTCGCCGCTTCGAGGACGAGAGCCACGGGGCGCCGGCCCGCGAGCGCCAGGGCCGGCCGGAGACCGGATGAGCCCGATGGCCGACCAGGACCAGCTGGAAGCGGAGGTCCGCGGCGGCGAGAGCGGCCCGACCTCCGCGGAGGACCTCAGCGAGGCCCTCGACGACGACAAGCTGCCTGGGGACTTCCCTCCCGACGAGCCCATGGGCTCCTTCGACTACGGGATCACCGCGGCCGAGCAGCGCATCGACGAGCCCATCGCCGAGCGCGTCGCCCGCGAGGTGCCCGATGGTGCGCTGATCGGTGAGGCCGACCGGGTCGGTCGCCTCGTGGCGCCCGACGAGGGCGTGCGCGAGGACGTCGAGGGCGCCGAGGTCGCCACGGAGGTGGGCAGCGTGGCGGCCCACGAGCGCCCGGTGGGCGAGACGCAGACCGGCGACTCCACCACCTACGACGTCGCGACCGAGCTCACCCAGGACCTGTCCGCCGAGGAGGCGGCCGTCCACGAACGAGACGTGCCCTAGTTGACCGACCAGCTCGTCGAGCTGGCACGCGACCGATTCGGCTTCGACGAGCTGCGCCACGGCCAGCGCGCCGCGGTCGAATCGGTCGTGGCCGGCCACGACACCCTCATCGTCATGCCGACCGGGGCGGGCAAGTCGGCCATCTACCAGCTCGCCGGGCTGCTCATCGACGGCCCGACGATCGTCGTCAGCCCGCTGCTCGCCCTGCAGCACGACCAGGTGGAGTCCATCGACGCCCTCGACCTCGACGGCGGCGCGGAGCAGCTCAACTCCACGCTGACCGCGGCGGAGCGGAGCTCGCTGCTCGAGCGCCTCGCCGACGGCACGCTCGAGTTCTGCTTCCTCGCCCCGGAGCAGCTCACCCGCGACGACACGCTCGACGCCCTCCGGGCGGCGCAACCGAGCCTGTTCGTGGTGGACGAGGCCCACTGCATCTCGTCGTGGGGGCACGACTTCCGAGCCGACTACCTCCGCCTCGGCGCGGTGATCGACGACCTCGGGCACCCCACCGTGCTGGCGCTCACCGCCACCGCATCACCGCCGGTGCGGGACGACATCGTCGCCGCGCTGCGGATGCGCGACGCGAACGTCCTCGTCCACGGCTTCGAGCGGCCCAACATCCACCTGGCCGTCCAGCGCGTGCCCGACGAGCGCGCCGCCGAGGACGCGCTGCGCTCGCTGCTCGGGTCGCTGGACGGGACCGGCCTCGTCTACGTCGACACCCGAGCGCGTGCCGAGGAGCTCGCCGAGGAGCTCGGCACCGACGAGCGACCGGCCTTCGCGTACCACGCCGGCCTCGACGACGACTCCCGCGCCGCGGTCCACGAGCGGTTCGCCGCGGAGCAGCCCTGCGTGGTCTGCGCCACCGTGGCGTTCGGGCTCGGCGTCGACGTCGCCCACGTCCGCTTCGTGGTGCACGACGCCGCGCCGGAGTCCCTCGACTCCTACTACCAGGAGGTCGGTCGGGCGGGACGGGACGGCGAGCCGGCGTGGGGCGTCCTCGTCGACCGCATCGCCGAGGACGGCATCCGCGCCCACTTCGCCGGCTCCACCACGGTGGAGGGCGACGTCCTGCACCACATCGTCGCCGCGGTGCGGGCGAGCGACGAGCCGGTCGACCTCGCCGAGGTGGCTGCGTCAGCCGACATCTCCCAGACCCGCCTCCTGGTGGCCGTGTCCCGGCTCGAGGAGCTCCAGGCCCTCGAGCTGCACGCGGACGGCACCGTGACCGCCGGCGAGTCCGACGTGCCACGGGAGGAGATCGTCGAGCAGGCGATCGAGCAGCAGGAGCGCTTCGGGGCCGCCGAGCGAGATCGGGCCGACCTGGTGCGCCGCTACGCCGAGGCCCGCATGTGCCGCTGGCGGCAGCTGCTCGAGTACTTCGGGCAGCCGGTCGAGGGCCCGTGCGGGCGCTGCGACGTCTGCGACGCCGGCGAGTCGTCGGCGCCCGCCGATGGCCCCTTCGCCGCCGGGCAGGCCGTCGAGCACCGCTCCTTCGGCCCCGGCGAGGTGGTGAGCGTCGACGACGACTCGGTGGTGGTGCGCTTCGACGACGGCACCCACCGCACGCTGGCCCGCGAGATCGTGGAGCGCGACCAGCTCCTGGTGCCGTCCTCCTGACCCGGCCGGCGGTGGCCCGGGACCCTGGTGGACCGGGCCTGGGCCGAGCATGCTCGGTCCCAGGAGGTGCGACATGCGCGCCACGATCCGCATCGGCACGATCAGCGGGGTCCGGGTGGGGATCCACTGGAGCGTGCTCGCCATCTGGTCCCTGCTGACCTGGTCCCTGGCCACCACGCTGCTCCCGGACGACGCGCCCGGGCACGGCGGGCCCGCCTACTGGGCGGCGGCCGGGGCCGCCGCTGCGGCGCTGCTCGCCTGCCTGCTCGCCCACGAGGTGAGCCACGCCGTGGTCGCGCAGCGCAGCGGCGTGCCGACCGAGTCCATCACCCTGTGGGCGCTCGGCGGGGTGGCCGCGCTGCGCGAGCAGCCGCCCACCGCGCGGTCGGCGCTCGGCATCGCCGCGGTCGGACCGCTCGCCAGCCTCCTGCTCGCCGGCGCGTTCGCGCTCACGACACTGGGCGCTGGTGCGCTGGACGCCCCCCTCCTGCTCGCGGCCGTGCTGCGCTGGCTGGCCACGGTCAACCTGCTGCTCGGGCTGTTCAACCTGCTGCCCGGCATCCCGCTCGACGGCGGCCGGGTGCTCCACGCGCTCCTCTGGTGGCGCACCGGCGACCGCGACCGCAGCACCCGCACCGCGGCGGCGATGGGGCGCGGCCTCGGGTACGCGCTCGTGGGGCTCGGCGCGCTGCAGCTGCTCTCGGGCTGGGTGCAGGGCATGTGGACGGCCCTCATCGGCTGGTTCCTCGTCAACGCCGCGGGCGTCGAGGCCGCCGGTCCCGACTCGGCGGCCGCGCTCGCCGGCGTGCGGGTGCGCGACGCCATGACGCCGCACCCGGACGTCGTGCAGGACGACCTCGCCCTCGACGCGCTCGTCGCGGAGATGCTGGCCAGGGGCCACGTCAGCTTCCCGGTGGTCGACGCCGCCGGCGAGGTCGTCGGGCTCGTCAGCATGGAGGGCGTGCGGCGCGTGCAGCCCGCGCGCCGGGGTGGCGCAACGGTCCGCAGCGTGATGGTGCCGCTGGGGGAGGTCGACGTCGTCTCGCCGGACGAGCCGTTGGCCCCCGTGGCGGCCCGCACCGCTCCTCGCGGCCGCGTGCTCGTCCTCGACGGCGGTGACGATCCCCGCCACGCACTGGTCGGCATCCTGTCGGCCACCGACATCGATCGGGCGCTGCGCGCCCACGGGGTCCAGCGGCGCTGAGGTCGCCCCTACACTCGGCCGCGATGGCGACGTGCGGTACGACGATCGACTGGGGCCGCTACCGGGCGGTGCTGCTCGACCTCGACGGCGTGATCACGCCCACCGCCGAGGTGCACCAGCGGGCGTGGGCGACGCTGTTCGAGCCCTGGGGCTTCACCGCCGAGGACTACCTCACCTACGTCGACGGCAAGCCCCGCTACGACGGCGTCCGCTCGTTCCTCACGTCCCGGGGGATCACGCTCCCCGAGGGCACGCCCGGCGATCCGCCGGGCGACGGCACGGTCGCCGCGCTCGGCAACCGCAAGGATGCCCTGTTCGGCGAGCTGCTCGAGCGCGACGGCGTGGCCGCCTACCCGGGCACCCTCGCCCTGCTCGACGAGCTCGACCGCCTCGGCGTCCCCCAAGCGGTGGTCTCGTCTTCGCGCAACGCGCGCCCCGTCCTCGCCGCCGCCGGGCTCGCCGAGCGGTTCCCCCACGTCGTCGACGGCGTCACCCTGGTCGACCAGCAGCTGCGCGGGAAGCCCGAACCCGACATGTTCCTGTACGCCGCCGACCTGCTCGGCGTGGATCCCGACGAGGCCGTCGTCGTCGAGGACGCCTCGTCGGGCGTGGCCGCCGGCGCCGCCGGTCGCTTCGCCCTGGTGGTGGGCGTCGACCGCGGCGGCAACCGCCAGGCGCTGCTCGACAGCGGCGCTGACCTGGTGGTCGACGACCTCGGCGAGACGCTCGACGGAGGCGCCGGCCGATGAAGATCCGCGCCACGGCCAGCGCCATCCCGCGGCACCGGTACCCGGTCGACCCCTGGCGCCTGGTCGAGACCGAGCTCGACCACGACGACCTCGGGCACACCGAGTCGCTGTTCGCGAACGCGAACGGCTACATCGGGATGCGGGCCAACCCGAGCGAGGGGCGCGAGGCGCACACGCACGGGACGTTCCTGAACGGCTTCCACGAGACCTGGCCCATCCAGCACGCCGAGTACGCGGTGGCGTTCGCCAAGACCGGCCAGACCATCGTCAACGTGCCCGATGCCAAGCTCATGAAGCTCTACGTCGACGACGAGCCGCTGCTGCTGCGCGAGGCCGACCTCGACCACTACGAGCGGGTCATGGACTTCCGCACCGGCATCTCGCACCGCGAGATCGTCTGGACCACGCCCGCCGGCAAGCGGCTGCGCGTTCGCTCCGAGCGCATGGTGAGCCTCGAGCACCGGCACCTCGCCGTGCTGTCGTTCGAGGTCGAGATGCTCGAGGGGTCGGCGCCGGTGGTGATCTCGTCCCAGCTGCTGAACCGCCAGGACGGCGAGGACGAGTACCACGTCGCCTCGGCGGCGCTGGGCGAGGGGGTCGACCCACGGCAGCGGCGACGGTTCCAGGACCGCGTCCTGCTCCCGCAGCTGCAGCACGAAGACGCCGACGGCGACGTGGTGCTCGGGTACCGCTGCGCCCACAGCGGCATGACCCTGGCCTGTGCGTACCGGCACGAGGTCGAGACCGGCTGCGACTTCGAGGCCGAGACCCACGTGAGCCCGGATCTGGCGAAGACGGTGTTCACGCTGCGGATGAACCCGGGCGACGTCATCCGGCTCACCAAGCTCGTCTCGTACCACTCGTCGCGCGGGATCCCGGCCCAGGAGCTCGCCGACCGCTGCCACCGCACGCTGCGCCGAGCGCGGCAGTCGGGCCTGGCCGCGCTCCGGGAGGAGCAGGCGGCGTGGCTCGAGGCGTTCTGGCGCCGCACCGACGTGCAGGTGGACGGCGACGACGCCGCCCAGCAGGCCATCCGCTGGAACCTGTTCCAGCTCGCCCAGGCCTCTGCCCGGGCACACGAGTACGGCGTCGCCGCCAAGGGCGTCACGGGCGGCGGCTACGACGGGCACTACTTCTGGGACACCGAGGTGTACGTGCTGCCGTGCCTGGCCTACACGAACCCCGACGCGGCCCGGAAGCTCCTGCGGTTCCGGTGGAAGATGCTGCCAGCGGCGCGCGAGCGTGCCCGCGAGCTCAGCCAGCTCGGTGCCCTGTACCCGTGGCGCACCATCAACGGCGAGGAGGCGTCGGCGTACTACGCCGCCGGCACCGCGCAGTACCACATCAACGCCGCCGTGGCGTACGCGCTCGAGAGCTACCTGAACGCCACGGCCGACGTCGACTTCCTCGTCCACGAGGGCGCCGAGATCCTGGTGGAGACGGCGCGGCTGTGGGCCGACCTCGGCTTCCACGAGCACGACCGGACGCCGGGGGAGGGGCCAGCCCGGTTCCGCATCCACGGCGTCACCGGCCCCGACGAGTACACCACCGTCGTCAACGACAACCTGTACACGAACGTCATGGCCCGCTTCAACCTGCGGTACGCGGCCTGGACGTACGACTTCGTGCGGGAGTGGAGCCCGGAGGCCCACGAGGCGCTCCGGCGCCGCACCGGCGTCACCGACGAGGAGGTCGCCGAGTGGAACCGGGCGGCCGACGACATGTACGTGCCCTATGACGAGGAGCTGGGCATCCACCCGCAGGACGACACGTTCCTCGACCGGGAGCCGTGGGACTTCGCCGGCACGCCGCCCGACCACTACCCGCTGCTCCTGCACTACCACCCGCTGGTGATCTACCGGTTCCAGGTGCTCAAGCAGGCCGACGTGGTGCTGGCGATGTTCCTGCGGGGCCGGCACTTCCCCCGGGCCCAGAAGCGCCGCAACTTCGAGTACTACGACCCGATCACCACGGGCGACTCGTCGCTGTCCGCGTGCGTGCAGTCGATCATGGCCGCCGAGGTCGGCCACCAGGACCTGGCCTACGACTACTTCAACCAGTCGCTGTACCTCGACCTGGCCAACACGCACGGCAACACGGCCGACGGCGTGCACATCGCCAACGCCGGCGGTGTCTGGAACGCGCTCGTGCACGGCTTCGGCGGGCTGTCCGACAGCGGCGAGCACCTGCGCTTCGCCCCCCGGCTGCCCGAGGCGTGGACCTCCATGGCGTACCGGCTCGTCCGCCACGGCAGCGAGGTGCGGGTCGAGGTCGACGCCGACGGCTGCACCGTGCGGGTCGAGTCAGGGGAGCCCGTGCCGGTGCTCACGCCCGAGGGCGTGGTCGACGTGCCGCCCGGGGGCGAGGTCCGCATCCCGGGCGACGACGGGACCTGACCCGCCGGTCGGGATGCCCGGGCTCCCTGCTCCGCCGGCCTGGCTCGACGAGCTCGACCTCCACGTCGGCCCGCCTGACGCGACGATGGGGACCCGCTCGCTCGACCCCGCCGCCTGGTTCGTCGTGGACGACGACTGGGACGCGCAGCGGGCGGCCGCTGCGGCGCTCCTCGACGAGCGCCGTGGCGAGGTGCTCGTCGGCACCGACCACCCCGGCGTGGGGGAGGCGTCGTCCGAGCTGCTCGGCGAGGTGCGGCGGTGGCTGGGCGAGCACGGGGCCGGTGCGCAGGATCCGCGTCCAGAACGGGAGGGCGGTGCGCAGGATCCGCGTCCAGAACGGGAGGCGCTGGCCGCCGCCCGGCTGCTCGTGGCCGATGACCTCTGCCTGCTCCTGCCCGAGCCCGGCGGCGGGTGGCTGCTCGCCGCGGGCTGCGTGTGCTTCCCCTCGTACTGGCGTCCCCGCGACCGCATCGGACACCCGCTCGGCGCCGTGCACGCGCCGGTGCCGGGCTACCCGGGCCGTCTGGAGGACCGGGTCGACGGGTTCCTCGGTCGGCTGCGCCCCGGGCGCGGCGTGTGGCGGCGCAACTGGTCGGTGCACGACGTGCCCGACCTGCACCTGCCCGGGCCGGTCGACGTGCCCCGACCCACGCCGGTGCCCGAGGGCCGGTGGCTGCGCAGCGAGCGCCAGACGCTGGTGCGGCTGCCGTCGTCCGGCGCCGTCGTGTTCACCATCCGCACCCAGCAGGTGCCCCTCGCCGCCCTGACCGGCCGGCCCGACCGCTGCCGCGAGCTCGCCGCCGCCCTGCGGGGGTGGAGCGACGCCCAACGGGCCTACAAGGGCTCCGCCGTCGACGACGCCCTCCTCGCCTGGCTCGACCACCCCACCGGTTGACCGGCCGCGTGCGTCAGCGGCGGGCGCTGGCGCCGGCGGGTTCGGTCTCGGGGTCGAGGTCGATGGTGCCCGAGCGGTTGATGGCCGCCTCGTCCGTGCCGAGGTAGGACTCGACGACCCGGGGGTGCTCGAGCACCTCGGCCGGCGTGCCCTCGGCGATGACCGCCCCCAGCTCGAGGGCGATCATGCGGTCGCAGATGGTGGTGAGCAGCGGCATGTCGTGCTCGATCACCAGCACCGACGTGCCGGTGGCCACCTGCACCCGCTGCAGCAGCGGGCCGAGGGCCTCGGTCTCGCGCTGGGCGACGCCGCCCGAGGGCTCGTCGAGCACGATGACGTCGGGGTCGGACGCGAGCAGGCAGGCCAGCTCGACGATTCGGCGGGTGCCGGTGGAGAGCTCGCCCGTGAGCTTCTCGCGGAACGCCTCGAGGCCCATGAGCTCGATGAGCAGGTCGACGGCCTCGGCGACGTCGGCGTCGGTGGACCGGGCCGCCGGCTGCCCGAACGCGTCGGCGACCATCGACCGGTTCCGCACGTGGCGCTCGCGGGCGAGGGCGAGCGTCTCGGCCGTGGTGAGCGTCGGGAACAGGCGGGCCTCCTGGAACGAGCGGCCGAGCCCCCGCATCGCCCGCTCGTGCGGCGCCAGCGTGGTGATGTCGTGGCCGTTGAGGAGGATGCGGCCGTCGTCGATGGGGAGGAAGCCCGAGACGCAGTCGAACAGCGTGGTCTTGCCGGCGCCGTTCTGCCCGATGAGCCCGAGGATCTCGCCCTTGCGCAGCTCGAGGTCGACGTGGTCGACGGCGGTGATGCCGCCGAAGCGCTTGGTGACGCCCCGGCACTCGAGGACGGTGGGCGCGTCGTCGCCCGGAGCGCTTCGCACGGGCGCTCCGACCGCCGGGGCGGGACCGGCCTCGGCTTCGGGCCCGGCGGTGTCGGTGCCGCCGCTGATGAACACCGACCGCAGGATGTCGGGCCGGTCGAGCAGCTCGCGGGCGGAGCCGGTGAAGCGGAACTCGCCCTTCTCCATGAACACGGCGCGCTCGGCGAGTCGGAGCGCCACGTTGATCGACTGCTCGACCACCACCACGGTGAGCCCGCTGGCGTGCACCCGGCGCACGACGTCGATGAGCTGGCCGACGATGGTGGGTGCGAGCCCGAGGGAGAGCTCGTCGATGAGCAGTAGCGAGGGGTCGGGGATGAGCGCCTGGCTGACCGCCAGCATCTGCTGCTCGCCGCCCGAGAGGTTGCCGGCCATCTGGTCGATGCGCTCGGCGAGGCGGGGGAACAGCTCGAGGACGCGCGCCTCGGCCTCGGCGACCGCCTTCGCGTCCTTGCGCTTGAGCCACGACGCGAGGCGCAGGTTCTCGCGCACGGTGAGCGTGGGGAACACGCTCTTGCCGCCGGGCATCATGACCACGCCGAGCTCGGCGATCTCGTCGGTGGTGCGGCCCACCAGCTCCTCGCCGCGGAAGCGGATGCTGCCCCGGGTGGGCGGCAGCAGGCCGGTGATGCACTTGAACAGCGTGGACTTGCCGGCGCCGTTGGTGCCGAGCAGGGCGACGATCTCGCCCTCGTCGACGGTGACGTCGAGGCCGAAGAGGATCTGCACCGGCCCGTAGGCGGCGTCGACGCCCTGGACCTCCAGCAGGGGAGCGGTCATGACAGCGCCCCCGAGATCACCGACGTCTCATCCTCGGGCTCGTCGGCGCCTTCGTCCACCCGGCGGTCGGCCACCAAGCTCGGGACGAGGATGCCCCGTCGCTCGGCCACGGCCCGCAGGTAGCGGTCGCGGCGTCGCTGCACCCACTGCCACACACCGCCGGGCAGGAAGTACAGGATCAGCAGGAGCCCGGCGCCGGTGAGGCTGAGCCGGAGGATCTCGGCGGCGGTGCCGTCGACCCCCTGGGACAGCACGAAGTCGAGCAGCCGGAACATGGTGACGCCCGAGATCACCCCGGCCACCGAGCCGAGGCCGCCGATGACCGCGAACGAGAACACCTCGATGGACATGCCGGGCCGGAACGTCCCCTGGCCGGTGCCGCCGGCGACGATGACGTACAGGCCGCCGGCGAGGCCGGCGAGGCAGCCGGCGAGCAGGAACGTCTGCAGCTTCACCCTCGTGGTGGGCACGGCCAGTGCCGCCGCGCCGCGCTCGTTGTCGCGCACGCCGATCATCACCCGGCCGGCCCGCCGCTTGCGCACGGCACGCACGACCGCCACCGCCGCCCCGAGGGTGAGCAGGCACAGGTAGTACGTGATCCACTCGCTCGCGAGGTCGAAGCGCTTCCACAGCACCGGGCGGATGATGCGGTCGGGGACGAGCTCGGGGAAGTTCACCGGGTTGAGGAAGTACGAGTCGAGCGCCACCGCGAAGGCGAGCGTGGTGACGGCCAGGTAGAGGCCTCTGATGCGCAGCGCCGGCACGCCCACCAGGGCCGACACCAGCGCGCCGGCGGCGACGGCGAGGCCCAGGCTGGCGAACACGTCGAGGTTCCAGCGGATGAGCGCGTTGCCCGCGGCCATGGCGCCGACCCCGACGATGGCGAACTGCCCGAGCGAGATGCTGCCGCCCCAGCCGGTGAGCACGGCGAGCGACACGCCGACCAGGCACCACAGGACCCCGAAGGTGAGGGTGACCATGGTGGAGGGGGCGAAGGTCAGCGGGAACAGCACGAGGACGGCGATGCCCACGGCCGCGAGCACCCGCATCGGCACCTGCACCTCGGGCACCTGCCGCAGCTCGCGGGGGATGGCCTTGAGCACGCCGGCGGCGTCCCAGCTGCTCTCGCCCTCCTCGGCGCGGGTGGTGCGCTCGCGCCGCAGCAGGAGGGCGACGAGGATGGCGACGAGGAACGCGACGTCGAAGACGGACTCGGCCCGCACGTTCCAGCGGATGGTCCACTCGGCGATGCCGAGGCCGATGCCGCCGACCAGGGCGAGCGGCAGCGACTTGAACTTGGCGATGACCGCCACGGCGAGGCCGGGGAGGATGGACGTGGCGCCGACGAGGGCATCGGGCACCACGCCGGTGAAGGGCGCCTTGGTGACGAAGGTGATGGTGGACACGCCCCCGGCGATGGCCCACACGATGGTCTGCAGCCGGCGGACCGGCACCCCGAGCAGCAGGGCGCGGTCCTCGTTCTCGGCCGCGGCCCGGACCGCACGGCCGGTGTCGGTGCGGAGCAGGAACCAGCCGAGGCCGATGAGCACCACCGGCGCCACGGCCAGCATCAGGATGTGGTCGCCGCGCACGGGGTACGGCCGCACGAACCAGCTGCCGCTGAGCGGCGTGTCGATGTTGCCGATGAGCGCGTCGGTGCCCAGGGCGACGCCGACGATGAGGCCGATGGCGCCGAGGATCTGGGCGAGCCCGATGGACGCCACGGTGAGCACCAGCCGGCTCGAGCGGGCGAAGCGGCGGATGACGAGCACGTCGACCGCCGCGCCCGTGCCGATGCCGACGGCGACGCCCACGGCGATGGCCACCCAGTAGCTCCACCCCTTGGCCACGAACAGGCCCACGGTGAGCGAGCCGGGCATGGCCCCCATGGCGCCGTAGGCGAAGTTGACGATGCGGGTGGTGCGGTAGATGAGGATGAGGCCCATCGCCAGCAGCGCGTACGACGTGCCGAAGATGATGCCCTGGGTGATGACGCCCCACGGGATCCACGTCGGCAGCGGACTGGCCGGCACCCAGTACAGGAGCGTGTAGGCGACCACCACCCCGGCGACGACCTGGGTGGTGCGGTCGCTGCTGACGCGCTCGAGCAGGCGCTCGGCGCGCCCGGGCATCACCGCCCGACCTCCGCGCTGGGCGCGGGCTCCTCGACCAGGCGCTCGACCGTGCGCTCCGGGGCGATCGACGGGGCGAGCAGCACCATGAGGGCGAGCAGGGCGACGGCGAGCACGAGCGGCCCGAAGCCGCCGAGCAGCTCGGTGGCCCGGGGCCGGCGGCGGAGGACCTCGAGGGCCTCCTCGGTGGTGGCGGGCGGCACGGCTCAGCCCTCCTGGAAGAACGGGGCGGGCCCCTGCGGGACGTTGTGGGCGAAGTACCGGGCGCCGCCGTCGATCTGGACCCAGGCGCCGGGCTTGTTGTTCTGCGGGGAGGTGCGGTCGGGGTCCCACCAGATCTCGCGGAAGTCGTCGACCGGCGTGTAGTCGCCGGGGCCGAAGCTCCAGTAGCCGCGCGGGCCGCTGGCCCCCTGGTACGAGAACATCCCGGCTTCGAAGCTCTCCGGCGTGAGGTTCGGCCCGGCCAGGTGGATGCCGAGGGCCAGCATGTACATCGAGTAGTACATCTCCTCGACGCCGAACGCCGGCTCGTCCTGCGGGCGGATCTGCTTGTAGGCGGCGTAGGGGAACGAGGCGCCCTGGGGCTCGGACTCGGCGTTGAAGGCGGTGCCGAACGCGTGCTGCCACTGCCGGCTGTCGATGAGCTGGGCCACCATGTCCTGCTCGACGAAGGCCAGGCCGCCGGTGAGCCACTCGGGCTCCCAGCTCTGCTCGTTCGCCTTCGGCGCCATGCCGAGCGCGAGCATCACCGGGTCGCAGGCGCACACCACCGAGGTGACGCCGGAGTCCTTGAGCTGGGCGATGATGTTCGACGCCTGGTTCGGCATCGAGTTGATGTCGAGCTTGTAGCGCAGGCTCGTCTTGATGGTGATGCCCTTCTCGGCGATGGCGGAGATGTAGCGCTCGACCGACGCCTGGTACTCGGCGTTCTCGGGTGCCACCAGGCCGTAGACCCGGGGCTTGCCCTTGATGCCCTCGCCGGCGTACTCGGCGGTCTCCTGCCCGGCGAGACGGGCGGCGGTGGCGGCGGCGCCGGCCTCGCTCACGAGGGTGCCGTCGGGGAAGAGGCTCCACGCGAACGGGCGGCGCTCCTCGAACCAGGCACGTGAGGGGTAGGGGGCGCCGAAGCCGATGATGCCCTGCCGGGCGATGGCGTCGGCGTAGGGGATCGTGATGGCGCTGAGGTCGGCGAAGGCGCCGAGCTCGCGGGCTCGCACGGCGTCGGCGAGCGCGGCCTCCCGGCCCCCGCCGAGCAGCTCGCTGGAGCCGCTTCCCTGGCCGTCGAAGATCTCGAAGCGGATCTTGCGGCCGTAGAACTGGAACCGGGTGGAGAAGTACTCGCCGAGCGCCTGGAGCGTGTTGAGGTACGCCTCGGGGCTGTCGACGACCGACTCGCCGGAGATGTCGGAGAAGATCTCCGCGGCGGTGGGGCCCTCGAGCCGCCGGATGGTCACGATGACCTCGTCGCCGGTGACGCCGGTGGCCGTCTCCCCGCCGTTGTCGCCCGAGAACGTGAGGCACGGTGGCGAGTAGGGGTCGCCGGGCACCTGGAGCGCCCGGTCGGGGCAGGGGGACACGCCGCCCACCGCGGCGTTCGTGCCGCCGCCGCCACCGTCGCCAGCGCCTGGCTGGCTGCTCCCCGGCCCGCCGGACGGGGCCCCGGGGCCGGCCGCGCCGGGTGTGCTGCCCTCCGGTCCGGCGGCGGGCGCGCCGCCGGGCACCGTGGCCTGCGGCCCGGCCGCGAGGGGCACGTCGACGTTGCCGGCGAGGGCCTGGTGGTCTCGCGGCGCCGGGCTCACCACCGCGGCCATCAGCAGGAACAGCACGACGGCGGCCGCCACCGGCAGGTAGGGGCGCAGCGCGTGCTGGGCGAGCGGCGAGGGCGGTTGCAGCTGCACCTCAGACCTCCCCGAGGAGGGCCTGGCGGCGCTGGCGCACGACGTCGGCGCCGGCCATCCCGCCGGTGGCGAGGAGGCCGACGACGCCCACGGCGGCCGCCGCGCCCTCCGAGCACGACGCACCGTTCGGGTGCAGCGACTCGCACAGCTCCTCGACCGGCCCGGTGGCTCGGACCGGGCGCGCCTGCTGGGGCCCGCTGCCCGGAACCGTGGACGGCGGCGAGGTCGGAGGCAGGGCGGCGCCCGTGCCGGTGCCGCCCGCACCGCCGACGGCCGGGCCGCCGGACACGGCAGGCGCGGCGGCGGGGCCGGCGGTGAGCGGCGGGATCTCGCCGAAGGGGTTGGTGAGCACGAGGTCGGCGCTCGACGCCTCGACCCCGCCGAGCTCCACCACGAGGAAGCCGGTGCCGGCCGCCACCGAGACGGCGATGTCGCCGACGAGCAGCAGGCCGGCCGACTTGCAGTACGCCGCCGCCAGCTGGTCGAACAGCTCGCTGCGCTGCTCGCGCGTGAGCCCCAGCACCGGCCCGAGCGTGGCCTTGCCGGCGGGGGAGTCCCGCAGCACGATGCGCATCGGGCTCACCCGCATCAGGTCGTTGGGCTCGGTCTGGTGCGTGGCCCGGGGGAAGGTCACCGTGATGCCGGACGGGGCCAGCGCCGTGTTCACGGCCTCCTCGAGCGGCCCGAGGTCGTCGGTGGGGAACGGCAGGCCGCCCACCTCGGCCCGCCCGACCTCGAAGCCGCCCTCGGCCAGTGGATCGACGCCGGTGCGGTGGTGCGCGAACCACCGCATGCCCTCCAGCTCGAGGACGCCCTCGATCGACAGCGACGACCGCACGCTGGCCAGCGCCTCCCGCCCCTCACCGGGCAGGACCCGGGTCTCGGCGCGGGCCACGCCGCCGCCGAGCCGCAGCGCGTCGGGCACCTCGAAGGCCGCCGCGGTGGTGCGGGCGGTGGCCGCCGGCGGCTCCTCCAGCGCCTCGACGTGCATGCGCCCGAACCCGAGCGGCGAGCCGTCGGTGCCGGACTCGTCGCGGCTCGCCTCGGTGTCGCCCTCCCGGTTGTCGACGAAGGTGGGCTGGGGGAGGTCTTCGGGCTTCAGGGAGCCGGCATCTCCGCAGCTCTCGGAGGTGAGCGACCCGCCGATGAGGCCGAGGTCGGTGGTCTGGGAGGTGGCCTGGGCGAGGGCGTTGGTGACCTGGGTGACCGCAGTGCCGTTGGTGATGCCCAGCGACAGGTTGCCCACGCCGGGCGCGTAGCGGGCGAGGACCGCGACCGCCTTGGCGGTGCCGTTGCCGATCTCGGCCTCCGCCGGTGCCTCCTGCGCGGCCCCGCCCGGTGCGAACGCGACCGTCAGGCCGAGCAGCGCGGTGGATGCGGCGGCGGTCTGCCAGGTGCGGCGGAAGCCCCGCCGTCCCCGCCGCTCCCGCCGTGCACGTGTCCCCAGCATGGTCGCCGACCACCCCCCGGTCCGGTCCCTCGAACCTCCGACCCTTCGACCTGGAAACATCCGTTTCCTGCCGATGTGTGACCTTTTTCTCAGCCGGGGTCAGGGCCGTCCGGAGGCCCGGGACGGCTGGAGGGCAGGACATCGCACCGCCGTCGGCGAACGTGTTGGACGACGGCCAACAGTGCCGTCGCCGAACCGCGCGTGGCGGTCGGACGGATGCGAGCAACAGGAGCACACAACGATGGCGCACGAGTTCTTGTCGGACGAGTGGATGGACGCCGTGGAGGCGCTGCGCGAGGAGGCCCCCGAGCCGCCGGCGGCCACCAAGGACCTGGTGATCAACCTGGTGGTCCCGGACAGCCCCTTCGGCGAGCGGCAGGCCCACATGGCCGGCGGCCAGTTCGAGCGTGGGCTCCACGACTCGGCCCCCACGAAGCTCACCGTCCCCTACGAGGTGGCCAAGAGCGTCTTCATCGCCGGCGACCAGCAGGCCGCCATGCAGGCGTTCATGTCCGGGAAGATCAAGGTCGAGGGCGACATGACCAAGCTGATGGCCATGCAGACCGCCGGTGCCCCGTCGCCGGAGCAGGAGGCCTTCCAGGCCAAGATCAAGGACCTGACGGCCTGACCGGCTGATCGCCACGGGGCCCGCGGGCCCCGTGCCGACCCCGGGACGGCTCCTGCTGGGGCGAGCCGTCCCGGAGGGCGGGCAGCACGTGCTGGAGCAGCAGCGGCAGCGTCCGCACCAGCACCTCCCGGGCCTGCGCCTGCGTGAGCCGGCCCCGCTCCAGCCACTCGAGGGTGATCTCCTGCACGAGGCCCCCGTAGCCGCGCAGCACGGCCCGCAGCGCCGGCGTGTCCTCGGCGTCGAGGCCGAGCAGGTCGATCGTCCGCTCGGCGAGCACCTCGCGGCTGTCGTCGATGATCGACGCCACCTCCTCGTCGCCCTCGGCCCCGCCGACGGTCACCGCGTTGAGCCACAGCTCGCGGTTGTCGGCCACGAAGCCGAGCAGCGCGTCGATGCCGCGACCCCACGGCTCGTCGCCGTCGCCCCCGGCCGCGCCGTCGTCCACCGCGAGCGGCACCTGGGCGATGCTGCGCACGACCTCGAGGTACAGGTCGCGCTTGGAGTCGAAGTAGTGGTGGAGCAGCCCGCGAGCCACCCCGGCGGCCTCGGCGATGTCCGAGATCGACACCTGGCTGTACGGCCGGTGCAGGAACAGCCCGGTGGCCGCGTGGAGGATCTGCCGCCGCCGCTCGGCCGAATCCATGCGCACCCGCCTGGCGCCGTCGGTCGAGCTCATGGAGCAGGCACCGTAACGGGGCCGCCCGGCCCGGCTACGCCTCGATGCCGAACAGCTCCCGGCAGTTGTCGCCGAGGAACCGCCGGCGGTCCGACTCGGGGAACATCGACGCGAGCTCGTTGAGGTCGTGGACGTACTCGGCGGTGTGGTCGGCGTGCGGGAAGTCGCTGGCCCACAGGAAGCGGTCGACGCCGAAGCGCTCGGCCAGGGCCGGGATCGTGCGCTCGTCGGGGTCGCAGCTGATCCAGCACTGCCGCCGGAAGTAGTCGCTCGGCTTCTCCTGCAGCGGCACCTTCTCGCCGATGAACGTGTGGCCGTACACCGCGTCGATGCGGTCGAGCCAGTAGCCGATCCACCCGCCGCCCGACTCGAGGACGAGCACCTTCAGCTGCGGGAACAGGTCGAAGACCCCGTAGTCGAACAGCGTGGTGAACTGCTGGCGGACGCCGTCGGACGCGGTCACCGATGCCAGGAGGCGGAGCTGCTTGACGTTCTCCCAGGTGCCCATGCGCTGGCCCTTGGTCCACTGGGGCTCGAAGGTGGGGTGGATGGCGAACGGGATGCCCGCCTCCTGGGCGACGGCGAACACCCGGTGGTGGTCGGGATGGCCGAGCGGCTTGGCGTCGTGGGTGAAGGGCGCCACGTAGCACCCCTTGGCGCCCTCGCCGATGGCTCGCTCGAGCTCGGCGGCGGCCGCCTCCGGGTCGGAGAGCGAGAGGTGGGCGGTGGGGACCAGGCGGGGGGAGTCGGCGCAGAACTCGCAGATCCAGCGGTTGTAGGCCTTGGTGTAGGCCTGCGAGAGCGCGGGGTCCTGCAGCTCGGCCTCCCAGAGCAGCCCGACGGTGGTGTAGAGCACCACGGCGTCGAGGTGCTCGGCGTCGAGGACCTCGAGGCGCTGGGCCGGGTCCATGCTCCCGTAGGGCGCCTCGCGCACGTAGGTGCGTTCGGGGTCCTTCTGCATGGCGGCCAGGTCGGGCGCGCCCATCGCCCCCAGGGTGGCCGGGAAGCCCCGCCGGCTCATCTGGGAGCGCTGGCCGCCGATCTCGAGCTCCTCGAGGCCCTGCTCGTCGACCCGGATGCGCAGGGCCCGGTCGCGGAACTGCGGGTCGATGTAGGTCTCCCACAGGTCCGGCGGCTCGAGGACGTGGCCGTCGGCGTCGACCGCGCCGTCGTAGGCGATGCGGTGCGTCTCGTGCATGGGCTTGCCGGACGTGATGGTCATGGTCCCCCCTGGTTCGTCGTGTGGCGTCGTGGCGTTGCTACACCATGGTCTGGCCGGCGCTCACGTTCATCGCCTCGCCGGTGACGCCGGCGGCGTCGTCGTCGAGCAGCCAGCAGATGGCCGCCGCGATCTCCTCGGCGGTCTGCAGGCGGCCGAGCGGGATCTCGCGGGCGATCCACTCGTCGAAGGCCTGGTCGCCCATCGCCGTGCGCATCATGCCGTTCGGGTTGGTCAGCTCGGTGTCGACGGTGCCCGGGCACACGGCGTTCACCGAGATGCCCGACGGGCCGAGCTCGATGGCCATGGCCTGCGTGAGCGAGATCACCGCCGCCTTCGCCGCCGAGTACGCGCCGATCATCGGCCACGCCTTCTTGCCCGCCTGGCTGGAGACGTTGCAGATGCGACCGGGCACGCCAGCGGCGACCATGCGCGAGGCGCACGCCTTCGACACCAGCCACGTGCCGGTGACGTTGACCTCGAAGACCCGCCGGAACTCGGCCTCGGACAGCGCGACGAGCGGCCCGAGGCCGAAGCCGGGACCGCTGCCGCCGGCCACGTTGGCGACCCGGGTGACGGTGCCGAGCGCGTCGGTGGCCTGGTCGACCGCGTCCTCGACCGCCGCGGCGTCGGAGACGTCGGCCCGGAGGGCCACGGCCCGCCGGCCCAGCGCCTCGACCTCCGCCACCAGCGAGTCGAGGTCGTCGGCGGTCGCGACGCCGTGCGCCGGCGCGTCGTCGTAGGGCCGGGCGATGTCGAGGCACGCGACGTCGGCCCCGTCGGCGGCCAGGCGCAGCGCGGTGGCGCGCCCGATGCTGCGGGGCCGGGCCGCGCCGGTGACCAGCGCGACGCTGCCGTCGAAGCGGCTCACGGCACCACGAGGATCTTGCAGTGCTCCTCGGGGTCCCCCAGGTCGTCGAAGGCCTGGGGCACGCCGTCGAGACCGACCTCGCCGGTGATCATCGGCGCCACGTCGATCTCGCCCTCGGCGATGCTGCGCAGGCTCTGCGCGAACTCCATCGGGTCGTAGCCGAGCACGAACTGGACGTTGAGCTCCTTGCTGATGCCGAAGAACGGGTTGATCGTGTCGTGCTCCATGCACACGCCGACCACGACCACCCGCGACTGGGCCGGGGCGGCGCGCAGGATGTCGTTCAGGATGCCGGGGACGCCGATGGCCTCGAACACGACGGGCGGCTGCCCGCTGCCCGAGCGCGACCAGGCGGCCCAACCCGTCTCCTCTCGGGGGTCGACCACGACGTGGGCGCCCATCTGCTCGGCGATGCGCCGGCGGGCGGGGGAGAAGTCGGCGGCCACGATGGGCCCGGCGCCCCGGGCGGCCAGCGCGGCGATGACCGCGAGGCCCACCGGCCCGCAGCCGAGGACGATGGCGCCCTGGCCCGGCTCGAGGTTCCCCTTGTTGACGGCGTGGAGGCCGACGGCCATCGGCTCGGTGAGCGCCGCGTGCTGGGCGGAGAGCCCGTTCGGCACCTCGAGGAGCATCGGTGCGGAGAGCAGCATCCGCTCGCCGTACCCGCCCTTCACCGAGTTGCTGTAGACGATGGGGTGGATCCCGTCCATGCCCATGAGGATCGGGATGGACGTGGCCAGCTTGCCCACGCCGACGGCCGGCTCGGTGTCCGGCCCCACGTCGAGCACCTCCACCGCGAACTCGTGCCCCATGAAGACGTCGCGGTCGAGGTCGACCTCGTCGCGCTCGCCGCCGCCCAGGTCCGGCATGCCCTCGATCTGCTTGCCGAGGGCGAGCATGTCGGCGCCGTGCTTGGCGAAGTGGAGGTCGGACCCGCAGATGCCGCACGCCTTCACCTCGACGAGCACCTGGCCGAACCCCGGCTTGGGCTCCTCGACGTCGTCGCGGACGAGCAGCTGCCCCCGGTTGAGGACGGCGGCCCGCATCAGCTGCCCGCTCCCTGCTGGTCGGCCTCCTGCTCCTGCACGTGCTGCTGGACGGCGTTCATGATCGCCATCCCAGCACGCCCGAACAGCTCGTTGCGCTTCTCGGTGGCCCACTCGTGCGAGGTGACCTGCGCCTGCAGCTGGCCCTGGAAGTGGGGGATGACCCGCTCGGCGAACAGCCGGTACGACTCGATGGTGCGGTCGGGGCGGGCCCAGTCGTGGCCGAGCATGAGGAACGTGCCGAACCCGCCGGACTGCTCGAGCAGGCCCTCGATGTACTCGATGGCGTCGTCGGGCGTGCCGATGACCACGTTGCCGCCGCCGCCCTCGACGTAGGCCTCGACGAACGAGCGCTCGTCGGTGGTGCCCTCGGTGACCTCGTTGGAGAGCGGCACGAAGCCGGCGCCGCCACCGAAGTAGTTGGCGAAGTCGCGCAGGCCGTAGGTGCAGTCGTCGATTGCCTGCTCGCGGGTCTCGGCGATGTGCATGGTGCCGAGCACCCGCCAGCTGCGGCGGTCGGGCTCCTTGTGCCCGGCCTTGGACGCCTGGTCCTCCACCACGTTCCAGGCCTGGCCGATGGCGGCGAACCCCTCGGCCACGGACATCGACAGCGACAGCAGCCCCACGTCGTGCTTGCCGGCGAGGCGGGGCCCGGAGGGCGACACCATGGCCGCCACCGCGACCTCGAAGTGCGGGTCGCTGTAGGGGCGGTACTGCAGGCGGGCCTCGTTCAGCGTGAACCAGTCGGTCTCGCGGGTGACCGGCTCGTCGGTGCGCAGCAGGGCGAGGATGGCCTCGAGCGACTCCTCCATCATCCGGCGCTGGTCGACGGGGTCGATGCCCATCATGTAGGCGTCGGTGGGCAGCGCGCCCGGGCCGGTGCCGAAGATGACCCGCCCGCGGGTGAGGTGGTCGAGCAGCACCATGCGGTCGGCCACCATCAGCGGGTGGTGGTAGGGCAGCGACACCACGCCCGTGCCGAGCTTGATGTGCTTCGTGCGCTGGGCGGCGGCGGCGATGAACACCTCGGGCGACGGGATGATCTCGTAGCCGCCGGAGTGGTGCTCGCCGAACCAGACCTCGTCGAACCCGAAGCGGTCGAGGGCCTCGGCCCGCTGCATGTCGTACTCGAGGGCGAGCGTCGGGCTCTGCCCGGGCGGGTGGAACGGGGCGAAGAACGCGCCGAAGCGGAGGGGCCAACCGGGGGACGAGGTCATGAGGGGTTCCCTTCACGCAGCTGATCGCAGAACTCGAGCAGGGCTGCGTTCACCTGCTCGGGCTTCTCCTGCTGGACCCAGTGGCCGGCGCCCTCGACGATCACCGAGCCGCGGTGATCGGTGAGCCAGGCCTCCTGGCCCTCGGGCGGGCTCATCCGCAGCACGGGGTCGTCGGCGCCGCCGATGAAGAACGACGGCACCTCGACCTTGGCGCCGTCGAGCTGGGGCGTGAGCTCCCAGTTGCGGTCGAAGTTGCGGTACCAGTTGATGCCGCCGGTGAACCCGGTGCGCGAGAACTCCTCGACGTAGTGGTCGAGCTCGGCCTGGGTGAGCCACTCGGGGAGCCGCTCGGGCTCGGGGATCCGCTCGACGAACCCCCGGCCGTCGTCGGCGGCGGCTGCCGACGCTGCCTCGGGCGTGAGGTCGTCGGGGTTCGCGAGGCCGGCGAGCAGGCGCCGCATCGTGCGGGCCGGGTCGGCGCCCAGCTCGGCGTCGGCCACGCCGGGCTCCTGGAAGTACACGATGTAGAAGAACTGGCCCTGGAACAGGTGCCGGAAGATCTGGATGGGCGGTGCCGGCGCCCGAGGCACGAACGGCACGCTCATGCCGCACACGCCGGCCACGCGGTCGGCGTGCAGCAGCGCGGTCTGCCACACGACCATCGAGCCCCAGTCGTGGCCCACGAGGATCGCCTGCTCCTCGCCGAGCTCGTCGAGGAGCCCGACGAGGTCGCCGGTGAGGTGGAGGATGTCGTAGTCCTCGATCGCCTCCGGCCGGGAGGAGCGGCCGTAGCCGCGCTGGTCGGGGGCGACCACGCGGTAGCCGGCATCGGCGAGCGCCGGCAGCTGGTGGCGCCACGACCAGGCCAGCTCGGGGAAGCCGTGGGCGAGCAGCACCAGCGGGCCGTCGGTGCCGGCCTCGAGCACGTGCAGGTCGACGTCGGCGACCGTGACCGTGCGCTCGCGCACGCCGGCGGGCAGGGGCGCGCTCACGACGCGGCTCCAGAGGTGGCGGGGGTGGTGGGCACGGTGTCCTCCTGGGGGACGCCGAGCGCGTCGAGCAGCTCGGCACGGGTGGGCCCCTCGACCGGGGGCGGCGGGTACGAGTCGGGGTCGGCCATGACCTCGGCCATGCGGGCCATGAGGGCGGCGTCGCCCATGAGGTCGAGCGGCGTGGCCAGCAGGTTCATGAACCGGGAGATGCCCCGGCCGATGATCGGGTCGGTCTGGGCGGCGGCGAACACGGCGGCCATGCCCCTTCCCGCGTCGCCGTCGCGTCCGCCGCCGAAGCCGATGGCGCCGGGGTCGGCCCCCATGCGGTCCATCTGCACCGAGACCTCGAACCACGGCTCGACCTCGCGCTGGCACGCCTGCTCGTAGGCGATGGCCCGGGCCACCGGGTCGTCGGGGTGGGCGACCGCGGCGTCGACGACGCGGATGGCCTGCACGGCGGCCAGCGAGCAGCCCCGGCCGTAGAGCGGGTTCGTGGTGGTGTGGCTGTCGCCCACGACGTGGAAGCCGATCGCCAGGGGCCGGCAGTCGGCGTCGAGGAACCGCCGGACCCGGTTGAGCAGCCCGGTCATCGGGCGGACCCCGCCGATGGGCTCGAGCTCGTAGCGGCCGACGAAGCGGTCGGGGCCCGGCAGGATGCGGCAGGCGTGCTCGAAGGTGTCCTCGTCGGAGAGGGCGCTGCGCAGCTCGCGGTCGTCGGTGCGCACGGCGAGCGTGATCGACAGCGTGCCGGCGTCGCCGGGCACGGCCAGGTACTTCACGAAGCCGAGGTCGCCACCGAGCTTGGGGTCGAGCTCCACGGTGTCGGGCTCGGCGAAGCGGTACCAGCGGGAGAGGTACATCAGCCCGCTCTCGTGGACGGTCTCGGGGAGCTCGACCGCGAGGTCGGCGAGCCAGCGGTCGATGGGGCCGCGCCGGCCGGTGGCGGCGACCACGATGCTGCCCTCCCACGCCGTGCCGGTCTCGTCGACGACGCCCGTGACCACGGCGGGGTCGCCGGCGCTGGCCGGGCGGCCGAGCAGGCCCTTGACGAGGACCCCGGCGTGCACGGTGACGCCCGGTTCGGCGTCGACCGCCCGGCGCAGCACCCACTCGAGGGTGGTGCGGCGCACGACGAGCACGCGCAGGTCCTCGTCGCCGGGCTGGGGCTCGCCGAGCTGCGCGGTGGTGGGCATGGTGACGCAGCCGGCGTCGAGGAGCGCATCGAGCACGTCGGGGAGGTGCTCGCGCAGCTCGACCACCAGGCGGGCGAGGAAGCCGTGGGTCTGGTGGACCTGCGGGGCGCCCCGCCGGTCGGCGTCGAAGGCGGCCTCCACGTCGTGCACGTCGGGGACCTCGTCGCGCTCGAGCAGCGTGACCTGGTGACCGGCCCGGGCGAAGCCGAGCGCCGCGGTGAGCCCACCCACGCCGCCGCCCACGATGATCAC
Source organism: Acidimicrobiales bacterium (assembly GCA_035764875.1). Lineage (GTDB taxonomy): Bacteria > Actinomycetota > Acidimicrobiia > Acidimicrobiales > Salinilacustritrichaceae > Salinilacustrithrix. The sequence continues at coordinate 46,998 of DASTYO010000124.1, forward strand.
CCGTCCAGCCATCAGAACCCCCGGAGCTCCACGCCGCCTGTTGGCAACGCATGTTGCCAGCGCAAGGTACGCGGATCGGACACCCGCGTCAACCGGCGCAGGCTCGGACCGAACCCGGCCGCGGCGGTACCGTCGACCGACGTGCCCGAGGCGCCGTCTGCCCCCTCCACGAACTGGACGCGGAACCTGCGCACCGACGAGCCCGCCTCCCTGGCCGCGCGCGACGGTGCTCGCGTCTGGCACCCGTACGCGCCGATGCCGGCGTCGCTCCCGCCGATCCCGGTGGCCGGGGCCCGGGGCACCCGGCTGGTGCTGGCCGACGGCCGCGAGGTCGTCGACGGCATGTCGTCGTGGTGGGCGTCCATCCACGGCTACCGCCACCCGGTGCTCGACGACGCGGTCCGGGCGCAGCTCGACGCCACCGCCCACGTCATGTTCGGCGGGCTCACCCACGCACCGGCCGTCGAGCTGGCCGAGCTGCTGGTCGCCATCGCACCAGCGGGCCTCGAGCACGTGTTCCTGGCCGACTCCGGCTCGGTGTCGGTGGAGGTCGCCATCAAGATGGCCCTCCAGCACGCCCGGGGCACCGGCCGCCCCGGCCGTACCAAGCTGCTCACCGTCCGGGGCGGCTACCACGGCGACACGCTCGCCTGCATGTCGGTGTGCGATCCCGTGAACGGGATGCACTCGATGTTCGCCGACGTGCTGCCGGCCCAGCTCTTCGCTCCCGTGCCGTCGCCGGGGTTCGGCGAGCCCTTCGACGACTCCCACGTGGCCGAGCTGGCCCGGCTGCTGCACGAGCACCACGACTCGGTGGCCGCCGTGATCCTCGAGCCGGTGGTGCAGGGCGCGGGCGGCATGCGGTTCTACGCCCCGGAGTACCTGGCCGCCGTCCGTCGCCTCTGCGACGAGCACGACGTGCTGCTGATCGCCGACGAGATCGCCACCGGGTTCGGGCGCACCGGTCGGTTGTTCGGCTGCGACCACGCCGGCGTCACCCCCGACATCATGTGCGTGGGCAAGGCCCTCACCGGCGGCTACCTGACGATGGCGGCGGTCCTGTGCACCCCCGAGGTCGCCGCCGGCGTGAGCGCCGCCGAGTCCGGGGCGCTCATGCACGGCCCGACGTTCATGGGCAACCCGCTGGCGGCGGCCGTCTCGCTGGCGTCGGTGCGGCTGCTGCTCTCGCGCCCGTGGGAGGACGAGGTCGCCGGCATCGAGGCAGGGCTGCGCGACGGGCTCGCCGGGCTCGAGCACCACGACGCCGTGGTGGACGTTCGGGTGCTGGGCGCCATCGGCGTGGTCGAGCTGCGCGAGCCGGTGGACATGGCGGCGTCGCAGGCGACGCTGCTCGACCACGGCGTCTGGCTGCGGCCCTTCGGCCGGCTGCTCTACACCATGCCGCCGTTCGTCAGCAGCGCCGACGACGTGGCGGCCATCACCGCCGCCATGCGCGCCGTGGTGGGGCCGTGACCTCCCGGTCGTGGGTGGGCGAGCAGCTCGCCGCCATCCGCGCGGCCGACCGCTGGCGGAGCACTCGCGGCTTCGACGCCTGCGGGCCCGAGGGCGTGGTCGACGGCCGGGCGGTGGTGTCCTTCGCCGGCAACGACTACCTCGGGCTCTCGACGCACCCCGCCGTCACCGCCGCCGCCCACGCCGCGCTCGACCGCTGGGGCGCCGGCGCCACGGCCAGCCGGCTCGTGGTCGGCACCCGCCCGGTCCACCACGACCTGGAGGCGGCGCTCGCCGAGTGGAAGGGCACCGAGGCCGCCGTCGTCCTGCCCAGCGGGTACGCCGCCAACCTCGCGGTGCTCACCACGTTCGGCGGGCCGGACTGCCTCGTCGTCAGCGACGAGCTGAACCACGCCTCGATCATCGACGGCTGCCGGCTGAGCCGCTCGGAGGTCGCGGTTGCCCGGCACGGCGACGTGGACCACGTCGACGACCTGCTCGTCCGGTCCGGCGCGCCGCGGGCGATGGTGGTCACCGACTCGGTGTTCTCGATGGACGGCGACGAGGCGCCGGTGGCCGCGCTGGCCGAGATGTGCGCCCGCCGTGGCGCCCTGCTCGTGCTCGACGACGCCCACGCCGTGCTCGGCCCGGCCGTCGACCTGGCCGAGGTCGGCGGGTTGGAGCTGCTCCGGGTGCTCACCCTGTCGAAGGCGCTCGGCTCGCTCGGAGGTGCGGTGGCCGGCAGCCGCGACGCCGTCGACCTCCTCGTGAACCGGGCCCGGCCGTTCATCTTCAGCACCGGGCTCAGCCCCGCCGACGCGGCCGCTGCGCTGGCCGCGGTGGGCGTGGTGCGCGGCGACGAGGGGCGGGCGCTGGTCCGCCGGCTCCGCTCCCACGTCGAGAGGCTGCGCCCCGGCCACCCGTCGCCGATCGTGCCGGTGGTGCTGGGGGAGGAGCGGGCCGCGCTGGACGCGGCGGCCGCCCTCCTCGACCGCGGCCTGCTCGTGCCGGCGATCCGCCCGCCGACGGTCGCCCCCGGCACCTCCCGCCTGCGCGTGGCGCTGTCCGCCGCCCACACCGACGCCCAGGTCACCGCCCTCCTCGACGCCCTCACCTGTCTCGAAACTGGACGCGGATCCTGCTCACCGGCCTTCGAAACTGGACGCGAATCCTGCGCACCGCCCTCCGAAACTGGACGCGGATCCTGCGCACCGGCCTTCGAAACTGGACGCGGATCCTGCGCACCGGAGGCGACGTCGTGACCCGACCGGCGCTCCTCGTCGGCGTGTGCGGCACCGCGACCGAGGTGGGCAAGACGTTCGTCGCCGCGGCGCTCGCCCGGTCGCTGCGCGCTGCAGGACGCACGGTCGCCGCCCGCAAGCCGCTGCAGTCCTTCGAACCCCACGATCCCCACCCCACCGATGCCGAGGTGCTCGCCGCCGCCAGTGGTGAGGACCCGCACGAGGTCTGCCCGGCGGGCCGCTGGCTTCCGGTGCCCATGGCGCCGCCGATGGCTGCCGACGCGCTGGGGCAGCCCTGCCCGACGCTCGCCCAGGTGGTCGGAGATCTCGCCTGGCCGGACGTCGATGTCGGTCTGCTCGAGACCGTCGGCGGGGTGCGCTCGCCGCTGGCTGCGGACGGCGACAGCCGAGACCTCGTGCGGGCCGCCGCCGTCGACGTGGTGCTCCTCGTGGCTGACGCAGGTCTGGGCACGATCGACGCCGTGCGCAGCGCGGTGGACCAGCTCGTCCCGTTGCGGGTCGTCACCGTGCTCAACCGGTTCGACGACGCGAACGAGCTCCACGTGCGCAACTGGCGCTGGCTCGAGGAGCGTGACGGGTTCGAGGTCGTCGTGGATGTCGAGGCGGCGGCAGCCCGGCTGCTCCGCTGACCGGCGCGCAGGATCCGCGTCCAGTTCCGGAGGGCGGTGCGCAGGATCCGCGTCCAGTTTCGAAGGGGGGTGGAGGTCAGGGGCGGGGGCCCACGTAGGCGGCGCGGGTGCGGAAGCGGAGCGCGTGCTCGTACTCCTCGATGGCGTGGGCGAGCCACCCGACGATGCGAGCCGTGGCGAACACGGACTCGGTGGCGCCCTCGATCATGTCGTAGGCCTCGCCCATGGCCGCGAGGGCGAAGTCGACGTTCGGGAACGGCAGGCCCCGGTCGGCGACGATGGCCGACACCGGCTCGACCGCCGCAGGTGTGTCGCCGGCAGCCGACAGGCGATCGAGCAGCGGCGCCACCCGGGGGTCGACGTGCTCGTACACCCGGTGACCGAACCCGGGGATGCGCTGGCCGGCCTCGAGCCGCCGGCCGATGGCGGCGGCCGCGTGGCTGCCGTCGGTGCCGGCGTCGCGCAGGAGCGCCCGCGCCCCCTCGCTCGCGCCGCCGTGCAGCGGGCCGCCGAGCGCGCTGAGCCCGGCCCCGACCACCAGGTACGGATCGGCCCACGTGGACGCGGCCACCCGCACGGCGAGGGTCGAGGCCGCCAGCTCGTGGTCGGCGAGCAGGACCAGGGCGGCGTCGAGCACGGCGATGCGCCGGCGGCTCGGGGGCGCAGCGGTGAGGCGGGGCCACAGGCGGGCGGCGATGCTCCGGTCGTGCGCCGGCTCCGGTCCGAGGAGCGGCAGGCACTCGACCAGCGTCGCGAGCATGGACCGGCCGGTGGCCCGGACCGCCGACGGCCGGCGGTCGCCCCGAAGCGGATCGGTGGCCCGCAGCACCGGGAGGGCGATGCGCCAGCAGTCGACCGGCGCCAGCTCGCCGGCGGCGTCGAGCACGTGGCGGGCGGCGTCGACGGCACCAGGAGCCGCCTCGAAGGGCGCCGGGTCGCGCTCGCCGGTCCACAGCCACGACGCCACGGCCTCGAACGTGGAGCTCGCCACGGCATCGGCCACGTCCCACCCGCGGTACCAGAGCCGGCCTTCGGGCTCGAGCAGGGTGAGCTGGGTCTCGAGGACCACCTCCAGCGCCCCCGCCCGACCGCCGACCCGGCTGCGGGCCGCGTGGCGCTCGACGTCGGCGCGCAGGAAGCGGCTGCGGCGCTGCCCGGGCACCCGCTCGCTGCGGATGAGGCCGCGGCTGACGTAGGCGTACAGCGTCTCGGGCTTCACGCCCAGCCGGCGCGCCGCCTGCTCGCTCGTCATCCACGGGGAGGCCGCCATGCGCCCACGCTAGACGTGGACCGAACATTGATGCGATCAACGTTGATCGCACGTCTGGTCGCGACGACGATCGGGCCATGGCACCGATCGACACCGCCCCCCTCGACGTCCCGCCCGGCTTGAAGGGCGTGGTCGTCGCCGAGACCGCACTCGGCGACGTCCGCGGCGAGGAGGGCTTCTACCACTACCGCCAGCACGCAGCCCCGGAGCTCGCCCGGCGCCGTTCGCTCGAGGACGTGTGGCACCTGCTGCTCGACGGCGAGCTGCCCGACGCCGCCCGACGGCGCGACTTCGCCGAGCAGCTCGCGCCGCTGCGCCACCCGGCGCCGGCGGTGCTGCGTGCGCTGCCGGCCATCGCTGCGGACAGCGGCTCGCTCGCCGTGGCGCTCCGCACCGCCCTGTCCCACCACGCTGCGGTGCTCGACCTCCCACCGATGCTCGACTGCAGCGCCGAGCAGCGCCGCCACCAGGCCCTCGCCGTGAGCGCGGCCGTGCCCGCCATCGTCGCCGCGCTCCACCGGCTGCGCCTGGGCCTCGACCCCGTCTCCCCACGCACCGACCTGCCCCTCGCCGCCGACTACCTCCGCATGGTGCACGGCACCGAGGCCGACCCCGACCACGTGCGGGCCATCGAGCAGTACCTGGTCCTCGGTCTCGACCACGGCTTCAACGCCTCGACGTTCACGGCCCGGGTGGTGACCTCGACCGGCAGCGACCTCGGCTCGGCGGTGGTGGCTGCGCTCGGCGCCCTGCTCGGACCGCTGCACGGCGGCGCGCCGAGCCGGTCGCTCGACACCCTCGACGCCATCGGCGACCCGGCGAACGCCGCCGGGTGGGTGCGGGCCACCGTGGCGGCGGGCGGGCGCATCATGGGGTTCGGTCATGCCGTGTACCGCACCGAGGACCCTCGCTGCGTGCTGCTGCGCGAGATCGCCGAGGGGCTCGGCGGCGAGCTGGTGGCGCAGGCCGTCGCGGTGGAGGCCGAGGTCGAGCGCACCCTCGCCGAGCTGAAGCCGGGGCGGCGCCTGAAGGCGAACGTCGAGTGGTACGCCGCCGTGGTGATGGCGGGCTGCGGCCTCGACCGCTCGCTGTTCACGCCGACCTTCGCGGCGAGCCGGGTCATCGGCTGGTGCGCCCACGCCCTCGAGCAGGCGGCCGACGGCCGGCTCATCCGCCCGAGCAGCCGCTACGTCGGCCCGCCGGCGCCGCAGCCGGTTCCGCCCGCCTGAGCCGCCGACCGGTCTCGGGTGGGTTCTGGCTCACCGATCCCCCTGCATGCGCGGGATCTCGTAGGCCAGAGCGGAGGAGGGCGTGCCGGCGGGCACGATGGAGGGCATGTCGAACCTCAAGACGACCGATCTCGCCGGCCGACGGATCCTGGTGACGGGAGCGACCTCGGGCATCGGGAGGGCGACGGCGGAGGCGGTCGTCGCCCGCGGGGGAGCGGTGGCGCTGCTGGCCCGGTCCGAGTCCGACGTGCGGGCGCTGGCCGACGAGCTCGGCGACGCCGGCGTGGCGGCCCCCGGCGACGTGACCGACGAGGCGTCCGTCGCCAGCGCCGTGGCCACCGCCGCCAGCGCGCTCGGCGGCCTCGACGGCGTCGTGTGCTCGGCCGGCGCCGTGCGACCGGGCGGGATCCTGCAGACCACCCCCGACGACTGGCGCACCACCTTCGAGGTGAACGTGCTCGGCGTGCTGCACGTCGTGGGTGCGGCGCTGCCCCACCTGCGGGCCGCGCCGTTGGCCGACGTGGTCAACATCTCGTCCATGTCCGGCCGCCGCCGGGCCTCGGTGGCGATGGGGATCTACAGCGCGTCGAAGTTCGCCGTGCACGTGCTGTCCGACAGCCTCCGCGAGGAGCTGGCACCCGAGGGGGTGCGCGTCACCACCGTGTCGCCCGGCTACGTCCGCACGCCCATCTTCGACGAGGTGGCCGACGACGAGCTGCGTGGCGAGTACCAGCGCCGGCTGGCCACCGTCGGGCTCGACCCCGCCGCGGTGGCCAGCCAGGTCGTGCACGCACTGGCGCAGCCGGCGGGCGTCGACCTGCTCGAGATCGCGGTGGTGTCGACCCAGCAGTGGTGACGGGGCAGCGCCCCAGGGGTCAGCCCGGCGCGTGCCCCTGGTGCGTCGACGGGTCGTCCCGGCGCATCGCCTCCTCCTTCGAGATGCCCTCGTCGGGCAGGTCCTCGTCGAAGTAGGCGGGCACGTCGCTGTCCTCGATCACGTCGAGGCCGGGGTTGTCGGGGAGGCGTCGGCGCACCTCGTCGACGCGCTCCTGGATCTCCTCGAGGCGGGGGTCGGTCTCGTCGGCCATGGGCGGTCCCTTCCCGGGACCGCCCACGCCGATGCCCGTCCGGCTACCGGGCCGAGTCGAGCGCCGCGTTGAACGTCGCGCTCGGGCGCATCAGCTCGTCGAGGCGGGACCGGTCGGCGAAGTAGTAGCCGCCCATGTCCACCGGGGCGCCCTGCACGGCGTTGAGCTCCTCGACGATGGCGGCCTCCTGCTCGGCGAGCGCCTGGGCCAGCGGTGCGAAGTGCTCGGCCAGCGCGGCGTCGGCCTGCTGCTCGGCGAGCGCACGGGCCCAGTACATGGCCAGGTAGAAGTGGCTCCCGCGGTTGTCGAGCTCGTGCACCTTGCGGGACGGCGACTTGCTGTTCTCGAGCAGCGCCCCCACGGCCGCGTCGAGGGCGTCGGCCAGCACCTGGGCCCGAGGCTTGTCGAAGCGCTCCGCCAGGTGCTCGAGCGAGGCGGTGAGCGCGAGGAACTCGCCGAGGGAGTCCCAGCGCAGGTGGTTCTCCTTGACGAACTGCTGCACGTGCTTCGGGGCCGAGCCGCCGGCGCCGGTCTCGAACAGGCCGCCGCCCTGCATGAGCGGCACGATGGACAGCATCTTGGCGCTGGTGCCGACCTCGAGGATCGGGAACAGGTCGGTGAGGTAGTCGCGGAGCACGTTGCCGGTGACCGAGATCGTGTCCTCGCCCCGCCGGATGCGCTCGAGCGAGTACCGGGTGGCGTCGGCCGGCGCCATGATCTCGATGGTGAGCCCCTCGGTGTCGTGCTCGGCGAGGTCGCGCTTCACCTTGCCGATCAGCTGGGCGTCGTGGGCGCGGTGCATGTCGAGCCAGAACACGGCCGGGGCGCCGGACGCCCGGGCCCGGGTGACGGCGAGCTTGACCCAGTCGCGGATGGGCTCGTCCTTCACGGTGCACATGCGCCAGATGTCGCCGGCCTCGACCCGGTGCTCCATCAGCTGGGTGCCGGTGTCGTCGACGACCCGGACCACGCCGTCGGCCGGGATCTCGAAGGTCTTGTCGTGGGAGCCGTACTCCTCCGCCTTCTGGGCCATGAGGCCGACGTTGGGGACGCTGCCCATGGTGCGGGGGTCGAAGGCGCCGTGGACCTTGCAGTCCTCGATGACCGCGTCGTACACGCCGGCGTAGGACGAGTCGGGGATCGTGGCCTTCGTGTCCTGGAGCTCGCCGGCCGGGTTCCACATCTTCCCGGAGTCACGGATCATCGGCGGCATCGAGGCGTCGATGATGATGTCGGAGGGCACGTGGAGGTTGGTGATGCCCCGGTCGGAGTCGACCATGGCCAGGGCCGGGCCCGACTCGATGGCGGCGGCGATGTCGGCCTCGACGGCTGCCTTCGTGTCGGGGTCGAGGCGCTCGACGGCGGCGAGCACGTCGCCGAGGCCGTCGCGCGGGTTGGCGCCGGCGGCGCGGAGGGCGTCGCCGTGCGTGGCGAAGACGTCGGCGAAGAACACCTCGACGGCGTGCCCGAAGATGATCGGGTCGGAGACCTTCATCATCGTGGCCTTGAGGTGCAGCGAGAACAGCACGCCCTCGGCCTTGGCGGCGGCGATCTGCTCGGCGAGGAAGGTGCGCAGGCGGGAGACGCTCATGAACGTGCCGTCGACGACCTCGCCGTCCAGCACCCGAACGTCGCTCTTGAGGACCGTCTCGGCGCCGTCGTCGGCGACGTGCACGATGCGCAGCGAGCCGTCGCGCTCGATGGTGACCGACTGCTCGTTGCTGCGGAAGTCGCCGGCGCCCATCGTGGCCACGTGGCTCTTGGAGTCGGCCGACCACTCGCCCATGCGATGGGGGTTCTTGCGGGCGAACTCCTTCACCGCCTTGGGGGCCCGGCGGTCGGAGTTGCCCTCGCGCAGCACCGGGTTCACGGCGCTGCCCTTGACCGAGTCGTACCGGTCGCGGACGGCCCGCTCCTCGTCGGTCTGCGGGTCCTCGGGGTAGTCGGGCAGGGCGTAGCCCTTCCCCTGCAGCTCCTTGATGGCCGCCTTCATCTGCGGGATCGAGGCCGAGATGTTCGGCAGCTTGATGATGTTGGCCTCGGGGGTCTTGGCCAGCGCGCCGAGCTCGGCGAGGGCGTCGGGCACCCGCTGCTCCTCGGTGAGCACGTCGGGGAAGACGGCGAGGATGCGGCCGGCGAGCGAGATGTCTCGGGTCTCGACCTCCACCTCCGCGGCGGCGGCGAAGGTCTCGATCACCGGCAGGAAGGAGTGCGTGGCCAGTGCCGGCGCCTCGTCGGTGTACGTGTAGATGATCTTCGGGGTCGCGTCGCTCATGGGCTCTTCCGTCGTCGTCGTCCTGGTGCGGCCGGGGGCCGGTTCGTGGCCGAGGCTACCCACCGCCCCCGAGGGCGATGCCACCGCCGCGCGGTCCGGAGTGGCAGTGTCGTCACCGGTGGCCCGAGACGACGACCAGCAGAACCCCGGCATCCGCCTCGACGACGGCACGTGGGTCGACGTGGGCCCCGACGGCAGGTGGCGGCCGTCGCCGGCCGAGCGGATCCGGGCCGCCGTGGTCCTCACGGTGCTCTTCGGCGTCCTGCTCGTGCTCGCCCTCCTGCTGTCCGGCGACGACGGCGACGGCGAGCGAGAGCTGGCGGTCGACCGCGAGACCACCACCACCGAGGCGGAGACCACCACCACGACCAGCACCACGGCCCCGCCCGACCCGTCGTCGATCGGCGGTGAGCCGGCATCGGAGCGCTGCGCCGGTGACGACCGCAGCGCGCTCCCGCTGCGCGAGCGCAACGAGGTCGTCGTCCTCGTCCTCAACGGCACCAGCCGGAGCGGCCACGCCGGGGCCGTCACCGGCGAGCTGACCGCGCTCGGCTACAGCGCGGTGGAACCGGGCAACGCCGGTCGCCTCGACGTCACCTCCGTCGGCTTCGTCCCCGGGTGGTGCGCCGAGGGGGAGCGCGTGGCCCAGGACCTCGAGCTGCCGGGCGCCATCGTGGAGCCCGCCCCCGAGGACCTGCCGGTCCCCATCGGGCGGGCGAACATGGTGGTGACCCTGGGCGCCGACTCGCTGTAGCGGAGCCCCGTCCTGGCACCGGTCCGCCCGGTGGGCGACCGGAGCTGGTGCTGCCGGAACCGATTCGGGACGGGTCAGCGCGCCGGCGCGCCCACCCGGCGGCGGACCTCGTCGGCGCCGAGGACGGCGCAGACCTGGTCGAGGCTGGGGCTCTGGCCCGACCCGGTGAGCGTGACCCGAACGATGTTCGACGCCTCGCGCATCGTGCCGTGGAAGGCGTCGGGGTCGGCCTTGTACGCCTTGCGGTCGAGGGCGAAGCCGTGCCGCTCGGCCAGCGTGCGGACCTGGTCGAACCACGCCGGCGAGGTGGTGTCGGCGTCGTAGCCGGCCACGAAGTCGGCGGCGAACGCGGCGACCACCTCGGGCGGGACGCCGAGGAACCGCTCGTCGGCGGGGTCGTCCACGAGCACGAACAGCTCCGGGAAGAAGAAGCCGTACCGCTCGCGGAAGACCGACCACTTCACGATGTCCTTGCGCACCCGGTCGGTGTCGACGCGGTCGACGTCGATCATCGCCAGCACCTGGTCGCCGTGCTGGCGGAGCAGCCCGGCCAGCTCGGCGTCGTGGACCTCGGCCCACGCGAGGAGCGCGTCGCGGATCTCCACGGCCGGCAGCTGGGCGACGTAGTCGGCGGAGATGTCGTCGAGCTTGGGGATGTCGACCAGGGGGCCGGCAACCCCGAACTCCTCGAGCCGCAGGGGCTCCGCGTCCGCCTCGTCGAACGGGAGGTCGGCCAGGCGGGAGTTGGCGAGGCCCCGGAGGTAGTGGCGGACCGCGCCGACCGGGTAGCCCTCGGCCATCCAGAAGTCGACCGACGCCTCGGGGTCCTTGCGCTTCGACAGCTTGCGGCGGCTCTTGCCCTCGCCCTTCATCAGCGGCGCCAGGTGCGCGTAGCGGACCGGCTCGAAGCCCAGGGCGTCGAACAGCTGCAGGTGCAGCGGCACGGACGGCACCCACTCGTCGCCGCGCAGCACGAGCGTCACCCGCATCAGGTGGTCGTCGACGACGTGGGCGAGGTGGTACGTGGGGAGCGGTGTGGGGTCGGCCGAGGTCTTGAGCAGCACGACGTCGTTGCGGTTGTCGTCGGCCTCGATGCGGCCCCGGATCTCGTCGACGAACGCCACCCGGCCCGGCTCGTCGGGCGCGCGGAAGCGGACGACGTAGGGCCGCCCCTCGTCGAGGGCGGCCGCCACCCGGTCGGCGTCGGCGTCGCGCCACACCGCCCACTCGCCCCAGTAGCCGATGTCGACCTTCGCGGCCTGCTGGCGGGCGGTGATGTCCTCGAGCTCCTCCTTGCTGGCGAAGCAGGGGTAGGCACGACCGTGCTCGAGCAGGTGGCGCACGTGGCTGCGGTAGATCGCGGCGCGCTCGGACTGCCGGTACGGGCCCCACGGTGCGTCGGCCGGCTCGGTGGGCCCGATGCCGAAGTGGGCGAACGCGGCGGCGAACTGCTGATCGCTGCCGGCCACGACGCGGGCCTGGTCGGTGTCCTCGACGCGGACGAAGTAGCTGCCGCCGCTGCGCACCGCGAGCTCCTTGGCCACCATCGCCGTGTAGACGCCGCCGATGTGGAGGAAGCCGGTGGGGCTCGGCGCGAAGCGCGTGACCTCCGCTCCGTCGGGGAGGTCGCGCGGCGGGTTGGCCTGCTCCCAGTGGGCGATCGGCTCCGTGGCGGGCAGCAGTCGGTCGAGGAGGTCGGCGGGGAGCACGGCGATCGACAGTAGGCGGCGCCGTCCAGGAGGTCGGAAGGGACCAGCCGACCTGCCAGCATTGGCACGTGACCCCGTCCCCCCACGACGATCCCGCCGCGCCCAGCGACTTCATCCGCGACAAGATCCGCGCCGACCTCGGCGCCGGGCGGTACGACCGCGTGCAGACCCGCTTCCCACCCGAGCCCAACGGCTACCTGCACATCGGCCACGCCAAGTCGATCTGCCTGAACTTCGGGCTCGCCGAGGAGTTCGGCGGCGCCTGCAACCTGCGCTTCGACGACACCAACCCGGTCGCCGAGGACCCGGAGTTCGTCGACGCCATCATCGACGACATCCGCTGGCTCGGCTTCGAGCCCGCCGGGGTCTTCCACGCCAGCGACTACTTCGACCAGCTCTACGAGTGGGCCGAGGAGCTGGTGCGCAAGGGCGTCGCCTACGTCGACGACCAGGACGCCGAGACGATCTCGACCCAGCGGGGCGGCTTCGGCGAACCGGGTGTCGAGAGCCCGCACCGCCACCGCACCGCCGAGGAGAACCTGGGGCTGCTGCGCCAGATGCGCGACGGGGCCTTCGCCGATGGCGAGAAGGTGCTGCGGGCGAAGATCGACATGGCGCACCCGGTGATGACGATGCGCGACCCGGTGCTGTACCGGATCCGCCGCCAGCCCCACCACCGCACCGACGACCGCTGGCTGATCTACCCCACCTACGACTGGGCGCACGGCCAGTCCGACGCCATCGAGGGCGTCACCCACTCGCTGTGCACGCTGGAGTTCGCCGACCACCGGCCGCTGTACGACTGGTGCCTCGAGCACCTCGACCTGCCCCACGACAAGCCGGAGCAGACCGAGTTCGCCCGCCTCGGCCTCACCCACACCGTCATGTCGAAGCGGCTGCTGCGCCGCCTCGTCGAGGACGGCGTCGTGGACGGGTGGGACGACCCCCGCATGCCCACCATCCGGGGCATGCGCAAGCGGGGCTACCCGCCCGAGGCGATCCGCGCCTTCATCGACGAGATCGGCGTGGCGAAGACGAACAGCACGGTGGAGATCGAGCTGCTCGAGTCGCACGTCCGCCGCCACCACAACGCCCACGCCCTGCGGCGCATGGGCGTCCTGCGCCCGCTGAAGCTGGTCATCACCAACTGGCCCGAGGGCGAGGTCGACATGGTCGATCTCGTCAACAACCCCGAGGACGAGTCGGCGGGCACGCGGCAGGTGCCGTTCACCGGCACGCTGTGGATCGAGCAGGACGACTTCGAGCTCGACCCGCCGCCGAAGTACTTCCGGCTGAGCCCCGGCCGCGAGGTGCGCCTGCGCGGCGGGTACTTCGTCACCGCCACCGACGCGGTCACCGACGACGACGGCCGGGTGGTCGAGGTGCGGTGCACGTACGACCCCGAGACGCGCGGGGGCCAGGCACCCGACGGTCGCAAGGTGAAGGCCACGATCCACTGGGTGTCGGCCGAGCACGCCGTCGACGCCACCGTCCACCTCTACGAGCGGCTGTTCGCCGACCCCCACCCCGGCGCCGAGGGAGGCGACCCGTTCGACGCGGTCAACCCGGCGTCGCGGCAGACGGTGCAGGCCAAGGTGGAGCCGGCGCTGGCGGAGACGCCGGCCGGCGAGGTGGTGCAGCTGGAGCGGCTCGGCTACTTCGCCGCCGACCCGGACACGCCGCTGGTGTTCCACCGCACGGTGGGCCTGCGGGACGAGTGGGCGAACATCCAGAAGCGCAAGGGGTAGCCGGCGCGCGCGTTGCGGTTGCTGGCAGCACGGTTGCTGGCGACGGGTTCGGCTTCCTCTCCTGGCGCGACTGCTGGAAACTGGACGCGATTCCTGCGCACGAAGCCCGTGTGCGCAGGAATCGCGTCCAGTTTCTGTGGGGGGTTGCGTCAGCCCTGGCTGCGCTGGGCGACGTGCTCGTGGAGGGCTTCCAACAGGTCCTGTTGGGCGCCGGCTTCTGGGCCTGCCAGTGGGCGGTGCGCGGCGACGTGGGTGACCGCCTCTGCTGGTGTGGCGCCCCTCGCCACGAGCACGGCGGCGGCGAGGGTGCCGGCTCGGCCGATGCCGGCGCCGCAGTGGGCGAGCACGGTGCGGCCGGCGTCGAGGTGGGACAGGACGCCGTCGACGAGCGCCACGGCGTCGTCGAGGTCGGGAGCGTGCAGGTCGGGGACCGGCACCCACCAGGCGCGCTCGTCGGCGCGGAGCCAGCGGACGTAGGCGGGGTAGCGGTCCTCGAGCTCGTGGGCCTCGTTCAGGCAGAGCACGACGTCGGCGCCCGCCCGCTGGATGGCCGCTTCGGGGTCGGGGCCGATGAGGTGCTTGCCGCACAGCCAGAGGGCGCCGGGCACGCCTTCGACCGGGATGCGGTCGAGGCCGCCGTTGCGCGAGCGCTCGCTGCGCCACGGGCTGCCGGTGTCCACGAGGGTGACGCTACCGTCGTCTCGCACCAGCATCCGAAGGGGGACGGGGCATGACCGCAGTCGACGACCAGCGCTCGCACGAGCAGGGGAGCGCCACCCAGCAGGCCGGCGACGAGCTGCTCGCCAACCTGTTCTTCACGCCCGAGGGCATCGCCGACCCGAACCCCTGGTACCACCGCCTGCGCGAGCTGGCGCCGGTGCACCGCAGCGCGACGGGGACGATCTTCCTCACCCGGTTCCACGACTGCCACGAGGTGCTGCGCGACAACCGCTTCGGGAAGGGCGAAGCCGTGCCCGGCGGCGTGGGCCTGCCCAGCGCCGACCCGGAGGCCGAGGCGTACCGGGCCGAGCAGCTCCGGCGGAGCGCCGACCGGCCGGCGTCGATGCTCTTCCTCGACCCGCCCGACCACACCCGGCAGCGCCGCCTCGTCTCCCGGGCGTTCACCCCTCGGCGGGTCGAGCAGCTCCGGGCGCGCATCGCCGAGCTCGCGCACCGCTGCGTCGACGACCTGGCGGAAGCGGGTGAGGGCGACCTCCTCGACCTGGTCGGGTTCCCGCTGCCGGTGGCCGTCATCGGTGCCATGGTCGGCGTGCCCGAGGCCGACTGGGTGCGGTTCCGGTCGATCACCACCCGCAGCGTCGCCGGGATCGAGCCCACGTCGTCCGTGGCCGAGCTGCAGGACGCCGACGCCGCCATGGAGGAGAGCTGGGCCTACTTCGTCGACCTCGTCGCCGAGCGCCGAGCGCACCCGCAGGACGACCTCCTCTCCGACCTCATCCGCGTGGAGGAGGAGGGCGACCAGCTGTCCCACGACGAGGTCATCACCGTGGCGACGCTGCTGTTCGCCGCCGGCTTCGAGACCACCACCAACCTCATCGGCAACGGCATGGGGGCGCTGCTGCGGAACCCCGGGGAGATGGCCCGCCTGTGGGCCGACGAGTCGCTGCTGCCCACGGCCGTCGAGGAGGTGCTCCGGTGGGATTCGCCGGTGCAGTTCGACGTGCGCCGGGCGCTGCGGCCGGCCGAGGTCGTCGGCGAGCCGGTGCCGCCCGGCACCACCGTCGTCACGCTGCTCGGCGCCGCCAACCGCGACCCCGACCACTTCACCGACCCCGACCGCTTCGACGTCGGCCGCGACGAGGGACCGCCCCTGTCGTTCGCCTCCGGCATCCACCACTGCCTGGGCGCCAACCTGGCGCGGGTCGAGGGCCAGGAGGTGTTCCGCGCCCTGCGCGACCGCTTCCGGAGCATCGAGCTCGCCGGCGAGCTGGTGCAGCGGCACCGCACCACGCTTCGGGGCTACGAGGCGGTGCCGGTGCGGGTGACGCCCCGCTGAGGGCGGATCCTGCCCGGGCAGCGGCTCGGCAGCGGCCAGTCAGCCGTCGCTGACCCGGGGGATGTCGGGCGGCTCACCGAACTCGGGCCGCTCGGTGCGGGTGCGCTTGATCTCCCAGAAGCCGGGCACGCTCGACATCGTGCAGAGGGCGTCCCACAGATCGATCGAGGTCTCGGTGTCGGGGACGCGGGTGATCACCGGGCCGAAGTAGGCGACCCGCTCGCCACGGCGGTCGTCGAGGGCGATGATCGGCGTGCCGACGTCGTCGCCGCACAGGGCGAGGCCGGCGTCCATGCGGGTGCGGATCTCGTCGTCCCAGATCTCGTCGTCGAACGCCGACGCCAGCCCTCGATCGAGCCCCACCGCGTCGAGCGCGTCGGCCACGTCGAACGAGCGGTCCTTCTCGTGGTGGATCCGCCGGCCGTACTCGAGGTAGAGCGGCTCGACGTCGTGGCCGGCCGCCCGCACCGCCTCCAGCACCCGCAGCAGGCGGTGGCTGAACCACACGGGCGCGAAGTGGTCGGAGTCCTCGGCGGGCTCGTTCTTGAAGAACAAGCTGATGGGCTGCCACGTGACCCGCAGGTCACGGGCGGGGCGCACCTCGTCGACGACCCAACGGGCCGTCACCCAGCACCACGGTCAGATGGGGTCGATCCAGAACTCGATGTCCATGGCGTCCTGCATGCCCACGGACTCGGCCGGTCAGACCACCCGCCCCTAGGTTCACCCGCCGTGACCGGTGCCGAGATCGCCGTCGTGCTCGGCGCCAGCCTGGTCGGCGCCTTCGTGAAGTCGGTGACCGGCATGGGCTACCCGCTGATCGCCGTCCCCCTCATCGCGCTCGTCCTGGGCGTGGAGGACGCCGTCGTGATCGTCGCGGCGCCGAACGCCGCGGCGAACTTCCTGCTGTGCTGGCACGCGAGGGAGGGTCGCCACGAGACCAGGGACCTACCCGTCCTCGTGGGCACCAGCTTCGCCGGGGCGTTCCTCGGCACGTTCCTGCTCGTGTCGCTGCCCGAGGAGCCGCTGCTGCTCCTGCTCGCCGCGACCATCGTCGGCTTCGTCGTGAGCTTCCTGCGCAGCCCGGAGCTGCGGCTGCAGCCGGCCACCACGCACCGCTGGTCGCCGGTCGTGGGCGCGGTGGCGGGCACCATGCAGGGGGCGCTCGGCGTGTCCGGCCCGGTCGTCGGCGCCTGGATGCACGGCTACCGGCTGTCGGCGCGCGCCTACGTGTTCAGCGTCACCGCCATCTTCGGCGTGTCGGGTTCGGTGCAGCTGGTCCTGCTCGCTGCGGCCGGGAGGTTCACGGGTGAGCGGGCCGTCGTGTCCGCGCTGGCGTTCGTGCCGGTGCTGGCGATGCTGCCGATCGGCGCCCGGCTCCGCGACCGGCTCGCGGGACGGGGCTTCGACCACGCCGTCCTCGCCGTGCTCCTGGCCTCGGGCGCGGCCCTGGTGCTGCGGGTGCTGTGACCCCTCCGTCGACTGCGGCGCCACGACCCGGGTTGCGTAGGGTCGACCGGATGCTCCGCCGAACCGTGGTCACCTTGGTCGCCAGCGCCCTGCTCCTGGCCGCGTGCGGCGACGACGGTGGAGAGGACGACGAGGCTCGCGCCCGGTACGTCGACGCCATGGCGGAGTCGATGGCGGCGGACGACGTGCCCTTCGCCCCCGAGGACCGTGAGTGCCTGTCCGGCAAGTTCGTGGACGCCATGGGTGGCGCCTCCGCGCTGGAGGACGCCGGTGTCACGCCGGCGGAGATCGCAGACGGCGAGGACCTCGCCGCGCTCGACCTCGACCTGGGCGAGGACGATGCCGAGGCGATCGCTGCGTCGTTCAGGGAGTGCGACGTGTCGCTCGCCGACATGCTGCTGGCCGACGCCGGTGACCAGGTGACCCCCGAGATGCGCGCCTGCGTCGAGGAGAACCTCGACGAGGAGGTGCTCGCCGACTTCTTCGCCCAGGTGCTCGTCGACGACGAAGCCAGCACGGAGCCGCCCGAGGCGCTGCTCGAACCGCTGATGGCCTGCTTCTGAGCAGAGCCGCTTGCCAGGGGCCCCGGCGACCCCTACACAGTGCGACATGGCACGCGGACCGCGCACCGGACTCCCGCAGCAGGGCCGACCCGTCGACGACGTGATCGCCGACCTCGGCGCCAAGCGCGACCACGACGTCCGCTGGCGTGAGGGGCGCACGTTCGGGCTCGTCTTCGACGGCGGCCCCGGCGTGCACGAGGCCGCCGAGCGGGCCGCGCTGCTGTACCTGCACGAGAACGCCCTGAACACGATGGCGTTCCCGTCGCTCGGCGAGATCCAGTCGGAGGTCGTCGGGTGGACGGCCGAGCTCCTCCACGGTCCCGACACGGCGGCCGGCTTCCTCACGAGCGGTGGCACAGAGTCGATCCTGTGCGCGGTGAAGGCGGCGCGCGAGCGGGGGAGGAAGGAGCGCGGCGTCACCGAACCGGAGGTGGTGCTCGCCGAGAGCGCCCACGCCGCGTTCCACAAGGCGGCCCACCTGTTCGGGATCACCCTGCACAAGGCGCCGGTCCGTTCCGACTGGACCGCCGACGTCGATGCGATGGCCGACCTCGTCGGCGACCGCACCGTCCTCGTGGTCGGCT
>DASTYO010000125.1:0-8293 GCA_035764875.1 Acidimicrobiales bacterium
TGGCACCTCGATGTCGGCTCATCGCATCCTGGGGCTGAAGCAGGTCCCAAGGGTTGGGCTGTTCGCCCATTAAAGCGGTACGCGAGCTGGGTTTAGAACGTCGTGAGACAGTTCGGTCCCTATCCGCTGCAGCCGGAGGAAGCTTGAGGAAGGCTATCCCTAGTACGAGAGGACCGGGATGGACGCAGCTCTCGTGTGCCAGTTGTCCTGCCAAGGGCACGGCTGGTTAGCGACCTGCGGAAAGGATAAGCGCTGAAGGCATCTAAGCGCGAAACCTGTTCCAAGATGAGGCTTCCCACTGGGTCAACCAGGTAAGGCCCGTGGTAGACCACCACGTTGATAGGCCGGATGTGTACGCACAGCAATGTGTTCAGCAGACCGGTACTAATCGGCCGAGGGCTTGGATTTATCGATGTTCGTGCTCGCTATGGAATGCTCGAGGAACACTCGAAGGCCGTTTCGGCCTCGTGTCCTTTGACAATTTCTCGGTGGTGATAGCAACGGAGATACACCCGTTCCCATTCCGAACACGGAAGTTAAGCCCGTTCGCGCCGATGGTACTTGGGGGGAGACCCCCTGGGAGAGTAGGTCGCCGCCGGTTTCTTGAAGGGCCCCCGCACTGCGGGGGCCCTTCGCCGTTTTCGGGCCCGGTGCCGGGCGTCCAGGCCTTCGTGGAGCATCGCGGGAGGCAGGTACGATCGTCCGGATGCCCTCCCGACGAGACGACGACGAGCGCCCCGAACGAGGCGCCGGCCGCAGCCCGCGTCCGCCGCGTGACGGGCAGGGCCGCCCTCGCTCCGATCGAGCCCGCCGGGCAGACGATGGGCGCGGCCCGCGTCCGCCCCGCAGCGGGGCGACCGGGTCGGGCGGCGCGGCGCGCGGTGGCGCACGAGGTGGCGCCGCCGGGCGGCGGTCCGGCGCGGGGCGCGAGGAGCCCGGCCGCGACGACCGGCCGCGTGGCGCCGGGCGCGGCCGGCCCGGTGGTGCCCCTGCGGCCGCCCGTGGCGCCGGTGCCGGGAGGGGGCGCGACGAGCGCGGCGCGCCCGGATCCCGAGGGTGGGGGAGGGACGACCGCAGCCGCGGAGAGGACCGTGGTCCACGACGGGGCGGCGGCGCCCGCAACGGCGGGGCGGCGCAGCGCCCCGGCCGCGACGACGAGCGTCCCCGTCCGGAGCGGGGGCCCCGGCCGCCGATCAAGGGGAAGCGGCGGACGTTCGACGTCGACTCGGCACCCACCGAGCGGGAGCGGCGGCGCCTCGCCGGCGAGGAGCCCGAGCGCGCTGAATGGATCGACGAGGGGCCGGTCCGGCGTGCCGCGGGGGACGCCGTCCAGCGCGGGGCCCGCCAGGCCCCCGAGCCACGAGCGCGCCCCCCACGGGGCGGCGGTGACGGCTCGAAGACCACCCGGAGCACGCAGCGACGCGCCGAGCGGGCCACCAAGCGCGCCGAGGGTGCGCTCGAGATCGACCGCGACCGCATGCGCCGCCGGCTCGGCCAGGCACGTGCCGACCGCACGATCGGCCGCATCGGCGAGGCCACCGCGGCGTACGCCGAAGACCGATTCGACGATGCGCGCAAGCTCCTCAAGCCGATCGCCGAGCTGATCCCGGAGGAACCGGCGGTGCGCGAGCTGCTCGGGCTGTCCCTGTACCGCCTCGGCTCCTGGCGCAAGGCGGTGGACGAGCTCGAGGAGTTCGCCCGCCTCACCGGCTCCACCGAGCAGCACCCGGTGCTGGCCGACTGCTACCGGGCGCTCGGCCAGCACGACCGGGTCCAGGAGCTCTGGGACGAGATCGCCGAGGCGTCGCTCGCCGCCCCGCTGGTCGCCGAGGGCCGGATCGTGTTCGCCGGGTCGCTCGCCGACCAGGGCCGCGTGGTGGACGCCATCGCCGTGCTCGAGGCGGGCGCGCTGGGCGACAAGAACCTGAAGGAGCACCACCTGCGCATGCGCTACGTGCTCGGCGACCTCTACGACCGGGCCGGCGAGCACCAGGTCGCCCGGCGCTGGTTCGAATCGGTGGCCAACGCCGCCCCCGGGTTCTTCGACGTGCAGGAGCGGCTCCGCCAGCTGTAGGCCCGGGTTCCTGTCAGAGGCGCCTGGCAGGGTGGAGGCACTTCCCCCGAGCCTGCCGGCGCCGCCTCCGCGGCGCGCGGCTGTCCGCTTGGAGGCCCCGTGCCCGAACCCACCCCCACCGACGCCGACCTCGACCTCGCGGTCCTCGTCGGCACCCTCAGCAGCGACCCCGTCGAGCAGACGCTCGGATCCGGGTCCACCCTCGTCCGCTACGAGGTCACCGTCCGCGACCGGTCGCCGGCCGACACCGTGCCGGTCTCGTGGCTCGATCCCCGCCGCGTCCCCGCGCTCGCCAGCGGCGACCGCGTCCTCGTGGTCGGCCGGGTCCGGCGCCGGTTCTTCCGAGCCGGCGGCGCGACGCGCAGCGCCACCGAGGTGGCCGCGTCCACGGTGTGCCGGGCGACGGCGTCCCGGGCGGCGTCGGCGCTGGCCGACGCCGCGGCGCTGGTCGACGCCTGCCGCACCCGGTGAGGCGGTTCTCCGCCGTCCCGGCCCGGGGAGAGAACGTGACCGGCCGGTCGAGGTTCCGACAGGATGGGCGCCACCACGGCGCACCTCGCGCTGTCGCCGTCCGACATCCACCCACCGTCCCCACATGGAGAGCCACGGATGAACCAGGAGCAGTTCGACAAGGTCAAGAGCCGGCAGGGCTTCATCGCCGCGCTCGACCAGAGCGGCGGGAGCACCCCGAAGGCGCTGCGGGCCTACGGCGTCGAGGAGAGCGAGTACTCGGGCGACGCCGAGATGTTCGACCGCATCCACCAGATGCGCACCCGCATCATGACCAGCCCGGCGTTCACGGGCGAGCGGGTGCTCGGCGCCATCCTGTTCGAGGACACCATGGACCGCCAGGTCGAGGGCCAGGACACGGCCGACTACCTGTGGTCGCAGAAGCAGGTCGTGCCGTTCCTGAAGGTCGACAAGGGCCTGGCCGACGAGGCCGACGCCGTGCAGATCATGAAGCCGATCCCCGGCCTCGAGGACCTGCTCGCCCGCGCCCGCTCGAAGAACGTCTTCGGCACCAAGATGCGCTCGGTCATCAAGGACGCCAACGCCAACGGCGTCGACGCCATCCTCGAGCAGCAGTTCGAGGTCGGCAAGACCATCGTCGACGCCGGCCTGGTGCCCATCCTCGAGCCGGAGATCGACATCCACAGCGCCACCAAGGCCGAGGCCGAGGCCCTGCTGCGCGACGGCACCCTCGCCCGCCTCGACAAGCTGGGCGCCGACGACATCGTCATGCTGAAGCTGACCCTCCCCGAGGAGGACGGCTTCTACCAGCCCCTGGTCGACCACCCCAACGTGCTCGCCGTCGTGGCCCTGTCCGGCGGCTACAGCCGCGAGGAGGCGAACGCCCGGCTGTCGCGGAACCCCGGGGTCATCGCCAGCTTCTCCCGGGCGCTCACCGAGGGCCTCACGGCGCAGCAGTCCGACGACGAGTTCGACGCGATGCTCGACCGGACCATCCAGAGCATCTACGAGGCGTCGATCGCCTGACCTGGGGCCGGCGTGCCCGCAGCCGCGGGCACGCCCGGCACCGGCCGGTCCGGGCGTTTCGGGACCGATGACCCCGGCGGATCGGGCCTTCGGGCTCCCGCGCGCCTTCGACGCGCGCCGCTATGGTCGACGGGGTTGACAACGGCGTCATCACACCCACAGGGGGACCGGTGTCCGACACCTCCACGAAGCACCAGACCGAGACCAGGAAGGAGTCGATCGACCGGGTGATCATCCGGTTCGCGGGCGACTCCGGGGACGGCATGCAGCTGACCGGCGACCGGTTCACCAGCGCATCCGCCCTGTTCGGCAACGACCTGGTCACGCTGCCCGACTTCCCGGCGGAGATCCGGGCGCCAGCCGGCACCATCGCCGGCGTCTCGGCGTTCCAGGTGCACATCTCCGACCACGACATCACCACCCCGGGCGACGCGCCCGACGTGCTCGTGGCCATGAACCCGGCGGCGCTGCGCAGCGACCTCAACCGGCTGCACCCGGCAGGCTCGGTGATCCTCAACGTCGACGCGTTCACCGAGCGCAACCTCGCCAAGGCCGGCTACGACGCCGACCCCCGCCAGGACGGCACCCTCGACGCCTACAAGGTGTACGAGGTGCCGATGACCGAGCTCACGAAGAAGTCGGTCGAGCACCTCGGCGTGAAGCCCCGCGACGCCGAGCGGTCGAAGAACTTCTTCGCGCTGGGCCTGGTGTCGTGGATGTACACCCGGCCCGTCGAGCCCACCCTCGAGTGGATCAAGGACAAGTTCGCCAAGAGCCCGGACGTCATCGAGGCGAACACGGCGGCGTTCAAGGCCGGGCACGCCTTCGGCGAGACCGCCGAGCTGTTCGACCACGCCTACGAGGTCAAGCCGGCCGAGAAGCTGCCCGGCACCTACACGAACATCACCGGCAACACCGCCCTCGCGTGGGGGCTCATCGCCGCGTCGAAGCTGGCGAACATGCCGCTGTTCCTGGGCTCGTACCCCATCACGCCGGCGTCCGACATCCTCCACGAGCTGTCCAAGCACAAGAACTTCGGCGTGCGCACCCTGCAAGCCGAGGACGAGATCGCCGGCGTCGGTTCGGCGATCGGCGCCGCCTACGGCGGCCACCTCGCGGTCACCACCACCTCGGGCCCCGGCGTCGCGCTCAAGGGCGAGGCCATCGGGCTCGCGGTGAGCCTCGAGCTCCCGCTCGTCGTGGTCGACATCCAGCGGGGCGGTCCCTCCACCGGCCTGCCCACCAAGACCGAGGCGTCCGACCTGCTCATGGCGATGTACGGCCGGCACGGCGAGTCGCCGATGCCCATCGTCGCGGCATCGACCCCGGCCGAGTGCTTCGACGCCGCCATCGAGGCGTGCCGCATCGCGCTGAAGTACCGCACGCCGGTGTTCCTGCTCTCCGACGGCTACCTGGCCAACGGCGCCGAGCCGTGGCAGCTGCCCGACGTGGCGTCGCTGCCCGACATCTCCACGTCCTTCGCCACCGAGCCGAACGGCACCAACGCCGCCGGCGACCCGGTGCACCACCCGTACCAGCGCGACCCCGAGACGCTGGCCCGCTCGTGGGCGCTGCCCGGCACGCCCGGCCTCGAGCACCGCATCGGCGGCCTCGAGAAGGCCGACGTCACCGGCAACGTCTCCTACGACCCCGCCAACCACGAGCGGATGGTCCAGCTGCGCCAGGCGAAGCTCGACGGCATCGCCGCCGACATCCCGCCGGCCGTGCTCGACGGCGATCCCGACGCCGACCTCGTCGTGATCGGCTGGGGCTCCACCTGGGGTGCCATCTCCGGCGGCATCGACAGGGTGCGAGCCCGGGGGAAGAAGGTGGCCCGCATCCACCTCACCCACCTGCACCCGTTCCCGGCCAACCTGGGCGAGCTGCTGTCGCACTTCGACCGGGCCCTGGTGCCGGAGATGAACCTCGGGCAGCTCTGCAAGGTCCTGCGCGCCGAGTTCCTCATCGACGCCCGACCGCTCAGCAAGGTGCGGGGCCTGCCCTTCACCGCCCCGGAGATCGAAGCCGCCATCCTCGACGCCCTCGAGACGGGAGCAGCCCAGTGACCGACACCACCATCCCCGTCACCACCCGCAAGGACTGGACCTCCGACCAGGAGGTCCGCTGGTGCCCCGGCTGCGGCGACTACAGCATCCTCGCCGCCGTGCAGCTCGCCCTGCCCGACATGGGCGTGCGCCGCGAAGACGTGGTGTTCGTCTCGGGCATCGGCTGCGCCGCCCGCTTCCCGTACTACATGAACACCTACGGGATGCACTCGATCCACGGCCGGGCGCCGGCCATCGCCACCGGCCTGGCCATGGCCCGGCCCGACCTGCACGTGTTCGTGGTGTCCGGCGACGGCGACGCCCTGTCGATCGGCGGCAACCACCTCATCCACGCGCTGCGCCGCAACGTGAACCTGACGATCCTGCTGTTCAACAACCAGATCTACGGGCTCACCAAGGGCCAGTACTCACCGACGTCGGAGACGGGCAAGGTCACCAAGTCCACGCCGTTCGGCTCGATCGAGAAGCCGTTCAACCCGGTGTCGGTGGCGCTCGGGGCCGAGGCCACCTTCGTGGCCCGCACCCACGACATGGACCGCACCCACATGATCGAGATGGTGAAGCGGGCGCACGCCCACCGCGGCACCTCGATCGTGGAGATCTACCAGAACTGCAACGTGTTCAACGACGGCGCGTTCGGCCAGATCACGTCCAAGCAGACCCGCGATGAGATGCTCATCCCGCTCGAGCACGGCAAGCCGATCCGCTTCGGCGCCGACGGCCGGCGCGGCGTGGTGCTCGACGCGGGCGGCATCCGCGTGGTCGACGTCGCCGACGTGGGCGAGGACGCGCTGCTCGTGCACGACGAGATGGCCGAGAACCCCTCGGTGCAGTTCATGCTGTCGCGGCTCGCGTCGGGCCCCTTCGAGCCGACGCCCATCGGCGTGTTCCGAGCGGTCGAGCGACCCGACTACGGCACGCAGGTCAACCAGCAGCTGGCTGCCGCCCAGGAGCGCAACGGGCCCGGCGACCTCGAGGCCCTGCTCCGGTCGGGCGCCACGTGGGAGGTGGCGTAGCCCTCAGCGGGCCGCCACCTCGTCGCCCACCCGGATCGTCCCGCCGCCGGTCACCAGCACGCCGACGCCCAGGTTCCCGCCCCGCTCGGCGTGGACCCGCACGAGCACCGACTTGTCGCGCTCGAGCCCGGGCTGGGGCCGGGTGACGATGACGCATCGGTCGATCTCCTTCACCACCGAGCCGGTGACGTCGCCGATGGCGATGTCACGCCCGACGAGGTCGCGCTCGTCGCCGCCGGCGACGTAGACGTTGGCGCGGAACCGGCGGGGGTCCCAGTCGTGGAGCGCGTCCTCGCTGATCACCGACAGGCGGGTGCGGTTCGAGTCGTGCCAGACGCCCTTGGGGCCCTGCCACTCGATCCAGGCGCCGTCGGGCCGGTCGTCGTTCTCGGCGATCTCGTACCGGCCCCGCTCGTCGGCCGCCGGCCGGCGCAGGGCGACCCGGCGGCCCAGCCACTCGGACAGCACGGCGTCGTCGTGCGCGACGGTGCCGTCGGGCAACCGCACGGCCATGGTCCCGTCGCCGGGCACGGGCTCGGCGAAGAGCAGCTCGGGCACCCGGCGGGCGGTGAGCACGAGGCCGGTGTCGAGGTCGACCAGTCCCCACTGGCGGTCGCCCTCGATGCCGAGGGCGCCGACGCGGGCCTCGTCGAGCCGGACGCCGGCCATCGACTTCACCGGGTAGCACCACAGCTGCGTGACCTGCACCGGGCCATCGTGTCACCCCATCCCGTTCTGGACGCGGTTCCTGCGCACCGCATCGGCCGGTAGGTTCCGCCGCCATGGACCTGCGCATCTTCACCGAGCCCCAGCAGGGCGCCACCTACGACACGCTGCTGGCGGCCGCGAAGGCCACGGAGGCCGGTGGCTTCTCGGCGTTCTTCCGCTCGGACCACTACCTGAAGATGGGCGACGTGACCGGCCTGCCCGGCCCGACCGACGCGTGGACCACGCTCGCCGGCCTCGCCCGGGAGACCACCGGCATCCGGCTCGGCACCCTGGTGACCGCAGCGACGTTCCGCCTGCCCGGCCCGCTCGCCATCAGCATCGCCCAGGTCGACCAGATGTCCGGCGGTCGGGTGGACGTCGGCATCGGCACCGGCTGGTACGACGACGAGCACACGGCCTACGGCATCCCCTTCCCGCCGCTGCGCGAGCGGTTCGAGATGCTCGAGGAGCAGCTCGAGGTGCTCACCGGGCTGTGGCGCACCCCGGAGGGGGAGACGTTCGACTTCGCCGGTCGGCACTACCAGCTGCAGGGCTCGCCGGCGCTGCCCAAGCCGGTGCAGGACGGCGGACCGCCCATCATCATCGGCGGCGGCGGCCAGCGGAAGACGCCCCGGCTGGCGGCGCGCTTCGCCAGCGAGTTCAACCTCCCGTTCTCACCCATGGACTCCTGGGTCACGCAGCGCCAGCGGGTGCGCGACGCCTGCGAGGCCATCGACCGCGATCCGGACGAGCTCACGTACTCGGTGGCCCTCGTCGTGTGCGTCGGCGAGGACGAGGCCCAGATCGCCCGGCGGGCGAAGGCGATCGGGCGGGAGGTCGACGAGCTCCGGCAGAACGGGGTGTGCGGCACACCTGCGGAGGCGGTCGCCCGGCTGCAGGAGTGGGGCGACGCCGGCGCCGAACGGGTCTAC
>DASTYO010000126.1:0-5112 GCA_035764875.1 Acidimicrobiales bacterium
GGCCGGGCGCAGCTCCGGCGGCACGTGGGCGTAGCGGGGATCGTGGTTCGGGTTGAAGCGGTTGCCCTCGTCGATGGGGGGCGGCGGGATGTCGTAGCTGCGGCGCCAGACGTGCACCTGCTCGTCGCCGTACTTGGCGGCCGTCTCCGCCTTGTCCCTCCCGGTGAGATCGCCGTAGTGGCGCTCGTTGAGGCGCCAGTGCCGGCGGACCGGGATCCACGAGCGGTCGCAGGCGGCGAGCGCCAGCTCGGCGGTGCGGATCGCCCGGGTCTGCAGCGAGGTGTGGACGACGTCGGGGAGGACGCCCTTCTCGAGGAGCAGCTCGCCACCCGTGCGGGCCTCCTGCTCGCCGAGCTCGGTGAGATCGGCGTCGTACCAGCCGGTGAACAGGTTCTCGAGGTTCCAGACCGACTGCCCGTGGCGCAGGAGGATCAAGGTGTGAGCCATGCCGGGACCGTACTTCGGGCCCTCCGAGGCCAGGAACCCCGGTCACGACCCGACGTGGCGGCGGCGCCCGGGCGTACCATCCGCAGGCAGGGGAGAGGGAGGGCGACATGTTGGACATCGACGAGAGCACGGACCACGGTGCGACCGCGCTGCGGCTCAGGTACCTGGAGCCGGGCCTCGCACTGCGGATCTCGGTGCTCGGTGACTCGCTGGGCGGCTACGCCTGCTCGGTGGTCGAAGCCGACGGGCACACGATCTGGGTCGACCTGCCGATCCGCCGCGACGGCATGCTCCACCTCGAGCCGGGCCAGCTCGTCTCCGTGCGCTTCGACCGGCCCGACGACGCCGTCTACCTGTTCGACACCGTCGTCGCCGACGTGCGCACCGACGACGGGGCGCCGTTCGGCCTCGCGGTTCCGGTGACGATCTACCGCCGCCCGCACCGCAACGACGCGCGGGTGCCGCTCGTGCTCGACGCGACCTACGAGCGCGGTGGCGGCGAGGGCGGCCTGGCGAAGGTCGTCGACCTGTCGGCCGGCGGCCTCGGCCTCGTCTGCGCCGACGAGCTGGCCGAGGGCGCCGAGCTCACCGTGCGGTTCGCCTTGCCTGGCCCCGACGGCGACGTCGAGGTCGAGCAGCGGG
Organism: Acidimicrobiales bacterium; assembly: GCA_035764875.1. GTDB lineage: Bacteria > Actinomycetota > Acidimicrobiia > Acidimicrobiales > Salinilacustritrichaceae > Salinilacustrithrix. Next base: position 1,090 of record DASTYO010000126.1, read on the forward strand.
TCACCGTGCGCACCGTGTCTATGTACGGGCGCACGCCCGGCGGAGTCACGCTGCACCACTACGGCGTGGCGCTGTTCGATGCCGACGAGCAGGTGCGCGAGTGCATCCTCAGCTCGCTGATCTGGAACCTCACCCACAACCCGAGCGTGCTGTAGCGCCGCTCGGTCCGAGCTCCGCTTCTCGACCCGAGGAGCGTCGGCCCCCGACGCCCCCGAGGTCGAGTTCGTCGGCGTTCAGTCCCGGACCCCGGTGAGCTGCAGGCGGCGGAGGCCCACCGTCGCCAGCCCGACGCAGACCGCGGTGATGAGGCCGAGGCGGATGACCGCGTCCCAGCCCTCGGGCACGCCGCTCCGGGACAGGTCGTCGGGAACGTCGCCGAGACCCACGAACACCTGTCGGCCCAACCAGGCGGGGGAGAGCTGGGCGATGCCGGACAGGACCGCGCCCAGGAGGCGCTCGACGAGGAACACCACGGCGAGCGACCACACCGCGGCACGCCGGGTGATGCAGCCGATGAGCACGAACAGCGCGACGTGGGCAGCCGCGCCGGTGGCAGCTCCGAGCGCGATGGGCGCGGCGAGCTCACCTGCGCCGGCGATCGCTGCTGCTGCCGCTGCGCACGGCACGAGCGTCGCCAGCGCGACGAGCCATCCGCCGAACCACCGGGCCACGGCCAGCTCCCAGAAGCGGGTCGGGGTGAGCCAGGTGAAGGGCAGCGTGCCGGAGCGGACCTCGGCGCCGAGCACCGCATCGCCGATCACGAGCGTGCCGAGCGGCATGGCCAGGCCGAACACGGCGAGGAGGGCGACGTCGGCGAAGGCCTCGTTGACCGGCTCGTCGATCGTGTGCGCGAGCAGCCCCGCCGCCAGGATCGTGAGGCACGGGAGCGCCAGCACGGCGAGCCGGCGAGGCGGCAGGCAGGCGCGCGGGACGTAGGCGACGAGCACCGGCAGCCGGCGAGCCGGGCTGCCCGAGCGGGCGGCGGCCACGCTCGGGGCGCTCATCGGGTGACCTCGGCGAAGACGCTGTCGAGCGACGCATCGAGCGCCCGCACCTCGCGCAGCCGCACGCCGAGGTCGCGGGACACGTGGGGGAGCGCGAGCGCCAGGTCGCCGGCGTTGCCGGTGGACACGGTGAGCCCGCCGCCGGCGAGCTCGACGGCCACGACCTGCTCGAGGCCGAGCAGGCCGGTGGCGAGCCGGCGGTCATCGCTGGAGCGGAGCAGGACCCGCCGCGGGCGGTCGGCCATGGCGTCACGGATGGCGCGGTGGTCGCCGGCGGCCGCGAGGCGGCCGTGGACGATGACCACCACCCGCTCCGCGAGGCGCTCGACCTCGTGCAGCACGTGGCTGCTCACGATGACCGTGCGGCCGGCGGCGCCGAGCCGCTGGAACAGCTCGATGAGGGCGACCCGCTGCACCGGGTCGGCGCCGTTGAGCGGCTCGTCGAGGACGAGCACCCGGGGGTCGGTGACCAGCGCGGCCGCCACCTTCGCCCGCTGGCGCATGCCCTTGGAGAACCCGCCGAGCCGGCGGTCGGCGACATCGGTGAGCGACACCGCCGCCAGCGCCCGTTCGACCGCATCCCGGTCGGCGACGCCGCCGAGGGTCGCCTGGTACTCGGCCAGCTGGCGCGGCGTCAGCGCCTCGGGGACCGCGTCCTCCTCGGGCACCAGTGCGATGTGGGCCTGCACGTCGCGGGACTGCCGTGGGTCGACGCCGAGCACCCGCGCGCCGCCCCGCCGGGCCCGGAGCAGGCCGCACATCACCCGCATGAGCGTGGTCTTGCCGGCGCCGTTGGGGCCGAGCAGGCCGGTGACGCCGGGGCCGAACGAGCACGACAGCTCGGACAGGGCGACCTTCTGGCCGAACCACACCGACACGTCGTCGACCACGACGGTGGCGTCGTCGACGAAGGCGGGGTCGAGGGCGGGGTCGTTCACGCCTCGACCCACCGGTACCGCCACAGCAACGTGCCGAGCGAGGCTCCCACCACCGTCAGGTAGACGGCGAGCGCGATGGCCGGTCCGCCGGCGACCCCGACCAGCCGACCGTCGACGATCTCGCCCTCGAAGACCAGGTCGCGCACGTGGAGCGGCGCCGCGAGCAGGTTGACCGCTGCCCACGCCGAGCCGCCGTCGTCGATCGCTCCCGGGAGGTGCCGCTCCTCTGGGCCGGCGAGGATGCCGGCGGTGATCGACGTGACGAGCAGCAGGATGAGCAAGGCGGCGGCGGCCACGATCCGTCGGGTGGCGAACGAGGCGATGGCCACGGCGAGCGACGCGTAGTAGAGGGCGAGCAGCGCCACGGCCACCGGCACCTGCCACAGCACCTCGGCGTTGTCGGTGAGGTAGTCGATGGCGGCGTCGCTCACCAGCATCTGGCCGACGAAGAGCAGGACCTGGGGGAGGAAGCCGAACGCGAACACGATGGCGGCGATCGCCCCCACCTTGGCCACGACGTAGTCCGCACCGGTGAGGGGCCGGGAGAACAGCAGCGGCAGCATGCGGTGGCGCCGGTCGGGGCAGATCACGTCGGGGGCGGTGAGGCCGACGAACACGAGCAGCGCGGTCGAGACGCCGACGTACTCGCGGTACGTGATGATCTCGATGGCGTCCTCGAACTGGTCGCGGGTGAGGTAGGCGACGCCGACGTTGACGACTGCCGGCACGGTGGCGATGGCGAGGAGGACCCAGGGGAACAGCTTCTGCCGCCACGACCGGCGCATGCCGAGCGCCCGCCGGACCGACGCCCGGAACAGCGCGAGGCGCGCCGCAGCCCGTCCGCCGAGCTCGCCGTCGTAGGGCCGGTAGCCGCGGTCGTACACACGTCCCGCGCGGTCGACGGCGGTCATCCGGCCGTCCGCTGCTGGTGGTCGGCGAGGAACACGTCGTCGAGGCTCGACCGCTGGCTGGTGAGCCCGTGCAGCGGCAGGCCGGCGTCGGCCACGGCGGCGACGATCGCATCGAGGTCGTCGTCGCCGTCGACCGCGAGCTCCACCGTGCCGTCGGTGAGCAGGGTCGGGTGGCGGTCGGCGAGCGCGGTGACGAGGGCGGCCCCGTGCAGGCCGACGTCGACCCGGACCACCCCGGTGGTGTGCAGCAGCGACTCGGTGTGCCCGGACGCCACGAGCCGTCCGGCGTCGATCATCACCACGTGGTCGCAGGTGGTCTGCACGTCGTCGAGCAGGTGGGTGGCCATGATCACCGAGATGCCGAACGTGCCGAGACGTCGCACGAGGTCGAGCATCTCGTGCCGGCCCTGGGGGTCGAGCCCCGCCGTCGGCTCGTCGAGCAGCACCAGCGCCGGATCGGCCACCAGCGCCTGCGCCAGCTTCGTGCGCTGGCGCATGCCCGTGGAGAACCCCTCGATCGGCCGGAACCGCGCCTCGTCGAGGCCGACCAGGTCGAGCACGTCGCTCGCCCGCTGGCGCGCCGCCCGTGACGGGAGGCCGGCGATCTCCCCCAGGGTGGCCACCACGTCGGCGGCGGTCTGGTCGGTGGGCAAGCAGTCGTGCTCGGGCATGTAGCCCAGGCGTGACCGGACGCCGACCGGGTCGCCGGCGACGTCGACGCCTCCGATCCGGGCCGTCCCCGAATCCGGGTGCGTGAGCCCGAGCAGGATCCGGAAGAAGGTGGACTTGCCGGCGCCGTTCGCGCCCACCAACCCGGTCACGCCCGGCTCGAGGGCGAGGTCCAACCCGTCCAACGCGCGCACCGACCCGCCGGCGTAGGTCTTCGTCAGATGCTCGGTCTCGAGCAGGGCCGCCACGTCGCGCAGTCTCTCACCGACCGGGGGCCAGCGCGACGGCACGTGGCGGTCACTCTCCGCGTTGACCGCTGCCCGCGACGCCCATACGCTTCTCTTGACGGCGGATCCCTACCGAGCCACTTGGCGACGGTGGGGTGGTTCGGGCAGGAGATGATGGCCGTGCGGCGGTCTCTTGAGGCGAGGCGGGCGAACCCTGAGGGCGGCGCCTCCCTGGTCGAGTTCGCACTGGTGGTCCCCGTGCTCGTGTGCCTAC
>DASTYO010000127.1:0-3237 GCA_035764875.1 Acidimicrobiales bacterium
CAGACCACCGTCGACCTGGCCGCCGCGCTCGCGTGGCTGCGCGCCCGGAACGAGGAGCGGCCGGTCACCGAGCGGGTGCTCCCCGCGGCGCTCCTGCTCAAGGCGACGGCGGTCGCGGCCGCCGAGCACCCGGAGCTCAACGGCTGGTGGGACGATGGCCACCAGCCGTCGCCCGCCGTCCACCTCGGCGTGGCGATCGCCCTGCGCGGTGGCGGGCTGGTGGCGCCGGGCATCGCCGACGCCGAGCGCCTGTCGCTCGACGAGCTCATGGCCGCCCTGCGCGACCTCACGGCGCGGGCACGCGCCGGCCGGGTCCGCCAGAGCGAGTGGACCGGCCCCACGATCACCGTCACCAACCTCGGTGACCTCGGCGTGGACGCCGTGTGGGGCGTCATCCACCCGCCGCAGCTCGCGATGGTCGGCTTCGGCGCCGTGCACGACGCCGTCGTACCGGTCGACGGCCAGCCCGCCGTGCACCCCGTCGTCGTCGCCTCGCTCGCCGCCGACCACCGGGCGAGCGACGGGATCCAGGGCGCAGCGTTCCTGACCCGGCTGGGCCACCTGCTCCAGGCGCCGGAGGAGCTCGACCCGCCAGCGCCGCCACCACCGACCAACGGGAGCCCACCATGACGCCGCTCACCGCCGAGACCGCGCGCGACCTCATCGCCCGCCTCCTCGCCGACATCGCGCCGGAGGTCGACCTCGACGACGCCCGACCGGACGGCCAGCTGCAGGAGGAGCTCGGCCTCGACTCGATGGACTTCCTCAACCTCATGATCGGCATCCACCAGGCCACCGGACTGGAGATCCCCGAGCGGGACTACCCCGCGCTGAGCACCCTGGCCGGCGCGATCGACTACCTCGCCGCCCGCACCTCCTGAGCGCTGCCGCGGCCCCCGACGTCGGGCAGGTCGAGGAGCGAGCGCACCAGGGCCTGCACCTCCTCGGGCGTCGGGTCCTCGATCTCGACGGCGCCGGCAGGCAGGGAGTGGGCGTGGTGGCCCCGACGCACGTCGACGACGAGGTGGCGGGTACCGGCCCGGCGGTGGGCGTCGAGCACGGCGAGCGCCCCCGGATCGTCCGCGCCGAGGGCGTGGACGACGAGGTCGGCCCCTTCGGCGAGGGGGCACCCCTCGCCGCGCACGAGCGGGCAGTCGTCGGGACGTCCGCGGGGCCCGGGGCACCCGAGCACGTCGACCCCGACCTCGCGCAGCGCCGGCCCGAGGCGCCAGTGGGCTCCGGGCACCTCGACGACGACCCGGGGTCCCCGGCGGACCGCCGGCCAGGACGGCACGGGGCCCTGCGTGCTGATCACCGCGTCGAGCACGCAGCGGTCGTCGGTGTCCAGCGCCGCGTAGCCGCGGGCCCGCACCATTGCGAGCATCGGCCGGTTCTCGACCAGCACCTCGGCGCGAAGGTTCGGAACACCTCGCGACGCCGCCACCTCGAGCAGCGCGTCGAGGAGGTAGGGCGCCAGCCAACCCCGCCACCGGCGGTCGACGGTGATGCCGAGCTCGCCGTCGCCGTCCTCGAGCAGCCCGTACTCCGCCTCGGCGACGATCTCCGCCTGCTCGCCGTCACCGACCTCGACGACGAGCATGGCGCCGAGCGCCGGATCCCGCTCGACGAGGTGGGTCACGAACTCCCCGTCGGGGTGGAAGCCGGAGAAGAAGCGCCGGTGCCGGTCGGTCGGCCCCAGCCGTTCGTACAGCGCGCAGATGGCGGGGACGTCCTCCCGGGTGGGGGCTCGCACCACGAGGTGGCGGCCATCGGGCAGGGCGATGCTGCGCACGTCCCCACCGTCGCACCGCGACCCGGCAGGGCACAGGGCCGATGGTCACCGGCGGCCGCGCGTCACGCCAGGAGCACGGCGGCGCCCCGGACGCGGTCGGCGGCCAGGTCGCGCAGCGCCCGGTCGGCTCCGTCGAGGGGGTACGGCGTCGTCTCCACGTGGAGGTCGATGCGGGAGGCCACGGCCAGGAACTCCTCCCCGTCCGCCCGGGTGTTGGCGGTGACGCTCACGAGCTCGCGCTCCTGGAACAGGTGGTCCTGGTAGCGGAGCACCGGCACGTCGGTGAGGTGGACGCCGGCGATGGAGAGCCGGCCGCCACGGTCCAGCGCCTCGAGCGCCGCCGGCACGAGGTCGCCCGCGGGGGCGTAGAGCACGGCGCCGTCGAGGGGGGCCGGCGGGCGCTCGGTCGCCCCGCCGGCCCACGCCGCGCCCAGCTCCAGCGCCAGCCGCTGCGCCTCGGGCGACCGGGTGCAGACGAGCACCTCGACGCCGGCGGCGACCGCCACCTGGGCGGCGAGGTGCGCGGAGGCGCCGAACCCGTAGATCCCGAGGCGGCCGCCGGGCGGCACGTGCGCACGCTTGAGCGCCCGGTAGCCGACGATGCCGGCGCAGAGCAGCGGAGCCGCGGCCACGTCGTCGAAGGCCTCGGGGAGGGCGTACGCGTACGCCTCGTGCACCACGGCCTGCTCGGCGAACCCGCCGTGCGCGTCCCAGCCGGTGAACGAGGGCCGCAGGCACAGGTTCTCTGCACCCCGGCGGCAGAAGCGGCACGACCCGCAGGTGCCTCGCAGCCAGGGGATGCCGACGCGCTGGCCGAGGTCGAACCGCTCGGCACCCGGGCCCCGTGCCCGCACGCGCCCGACCACCTCGTGGCCGGGGGTCACGTCGCGCGCCCTGGGCTGCAGGTCGCCCTCGGCGAGGTGGAGGTCGGTGCGGCACACGCCGCACGCCGCCACGTCGACCACGATCTCGCCGGGCCCGGGCTCCGGGGGCGCCCGATCGACGGCGACCAGCGGACCGCGCTCGATCGGTGCGGGGTCCCGCACCACCCAGGCTCGCACCGCGATCAGGCCGGGGCCGGCACCGGGCTGTCGTGGTGGCCGAAGACGACCTCGGCGGTGACCGGCCGGACCAGGTCCGCCAGGTCGGCGGCGAGGTTCACGAGCAGGTCGTCGAGGCTCAGCATGCCGGCGAACCGGCCCTCCCGCGTGATGGCGAGGCGGCGGACGGCGTTGGTGCGGAAGACGGCGTAGACGCTGTGGATGTCGGCGTGCGATTCGACGCTGACCACGGGCGTCGACATGACGCTGTCGATCCGGGCGTCGAGCGGCAGGCCCTTGGCGAGGCCCCGCCGGACCAGGTCGCGATCGGTGACGATCCCGAGCAGCTGCTGGTCGGCGTCGACCACGGCGAGCGCGCCGACGCCGGAGCGCTCCATGACCTCG
>DASTYO010000128.1:0-5308 GCA_035764875.1 Acidimicrobiales bacterium
CCGCCGGTCGACCTAGCGTCGAACAGGTGACCCACCCCCTGGACCTGGACGCCGTCGGGCAGGCCGAGCTGGTGCGGCGTGGCGAGGTGTCGCCGCTCGAGCTGGTCGACGCCGCCATCGCCCGCATCGAGGCCCGCAACCCCGAGATCAACGCCGTCATCCACCCGCGGTTCGAGGCGGCGCGGGCCGAGGCCGCCGGCGACCTCCCCGACGGCCCCTTCCGCGGCGTCCCGTTCCTCGTGAAGGACGCCGTCGCCTCCATGGCCGGCGAGCCCGCACACGCCGGCATGGGGTTCCTGCGCCGCCACGGCCACCGAGCACCGAGGGACTCGTGGCTGGTCGAGCGCTACCGCGCCGCGGGCTTCGTCATCCTCGGGCGCACGAACCTCCCGGAGCTGGCGCTCATGCCGGTCACGGAGCCCGCCGCCTTCGGACCCACCCGCAACCCCCACGACCTCGAGCGCACGCCGGGCGGCTCCTCGGGCGGGTCGGCCGCGGCGGTCGCCGACGGCTGGGTGGCCGCCGCGCACGGCAACGACATGGGCGGCTCGATCCGGGTGCCGGCGTCCTGCTGCGGCCTGGTCGGGCTCAAGCCGTCACGGGCCCGCACCACCATCGGCCCCGACTTCGCCGAGTACTGGGGCCAGATGACCCACGAGCACGTGCTGTGCCGGTCGGTGCGCGACACCGCCGCCATCCTCGACGCCACCGCCGGTCCCGGTCCTGGCGACCCGTACACCGCGCCCCCGCCCCGCCGGCCGTGGGCCGAGGAGGTCGGCGCCCACCCCGGCCGGTTGCGCGTCGGCGTGCTCACGTCCTCCCCGCTCACCGACGTCGACGACGACTGCGCGATCGCCGCCCGGCTCCTGGCCGATCGCCTCGCCAACGCCGGCCACGAGGTCGACGACAGCACCCCGGCCGCCCTCGCCGACCCGTCGGTGCTGGCCGCCTACACCACGATGCTCCAGGTCCACGTGGCCAGCGAGCTCGACCGGATCGGCCGCCTGGTCGGCGCCGAGGTCACCGAGGCCGACGTCGAGCCGCTCACCTGGGAGCAGGCCGAGGCCGGCCGGCGCGTCGGCGGCGTCGCCTACTGGGAGGCCACCCAGGCCATGCACGCCTGGTCGAGGCGGCTCGCCGAGTGGTGGCAGGACCACGACCTGCTGGTGACGCCGACGATGGCCACGCTCCCGCCCCGGATCGGCGAGGACCGGGTGCTGGCGATGGTGGCGTTCACCCTGCCGTTCAACATCAGCGGCCAGCCGGCCATCAGCCTTCCCGTCCACCAGACCGCCGCAGGTCTCCCCGTCGGCGCCCAGCTCATCGGCGCCTTCGGCCGGGAGGACCAGGTCATCGCCGCGTCGGCCCAGGCCTGGAGCTGACCGGCCGATCAGGCCAGCGTGACCGCCACGCAGCCGCTCTCGGCGTTCCGCTCGGCAGAGCCGTCCACGACGGCACCCTCGGCGACCTGCAGGTACACCTCGCCGCCTGCCTCGCCGGCGGGATCGGCCATGTCGACCACGACGACCGCGGTGCCGTCTCCGCTCGCCACCGTCTCGCCCGCGGTGACCGCAGCGATGGCGCACAGCGGATCGGAGAAGACGCCGAAGCCGGTCACGTCGGCCACCCTGACGACCTCGGAGAACCGGAAGGTGAAGGTGTCGAGGTCGCCGGCGGTGGTCTGTGACGCCCCGGTCAGCGACGGCCCGGTGGCGGGGCTCACCGAGGCGAACGTGGTGGTGCCCGAGATGCCGAAGTCCTCGGTGGGCGCACCCGTGGTGTCGACGTCGAGCACGCCGTCGCCGTCGGCATCAGCGAACACGAGGGCGACGATGCACTCCTCGACACCGGACGCGCCCCGCACCTCGAAGGCGACCGTCCCGTCCCCCGATGCGGCCGTGACCTGCTGTGCCGGCGGCAACGTCGGCACGCCGTCGACGCTGGCGATGGTGGCCTCCACCTCGCCGAGGTCGGCGGCGCCCGCAGTCCGGTCGAAGGTGACGACGCCTTCGGTGACGGTGACGTTGTCGCACGCGGCGAGGGCGATCTCGACCTCGGCGACGTCGATGCCCTCGAAGGCGAACGACCGGGTGCTGCCCGGCGGCAGGGTGAGGTGCCCGCGCCCGGTGGTGGCCGTGAAGTCCTGGTTCGAGCTCGGGTGCTCGGCGCCGCCGCACGTCTCGAGGTCGTCGACGACCTGGTCGCTCACTGCGCTGGTGCCGCCGAACACATGACCGCTCGCCACGCTGTCGGCGGTCACGTTGAGGCGCTCGCACGCCTCGGTGGTGGCACCGGTGTTCGCCAGGAGGATGGGCGCCGCCTCTTCGCCGGCGTGCGGCCCGCCGGTGAGGGCGTCGGGGAAGGCCGCGCCGGTGGCGATGTTGACGTTGGCGTCGGTGAAGCCGAGGTTCGCGGTGGCGTACTCGGCGATCTCCACGGCCGAGCTGTAGCGGTCGGGCCCGGCGAGCCGCTGGGAGGTGATGTCCATGTCGGCGAGCTCGGCCTCGACGCCCGGCGCCACCGCCGCGGTGCCGCCGAGGATGAGGACGTGCTCGATGCCGAGCGCGTCGAGCGCCGATGCGGCGTCGTCGCCCAGGCCGGCCCGAGGCGTCAGCAGCAGGGGCAGGCTGCTGGCGTAGGACAGCGGTCCGCCGGCGAGGGCGTCGGCGAAGCCCTCGCCCGTTGCGAGCAAGGCGGTGCGGCCGTCATCGGTCTCGCCGATGGTGCTCGCGTCCTGGGTGCGGGCGATGGTGGCGGCGGTGTCGTACCGGTCGTCCCCGGCCTGGCGATCGACGGTGTAGCCGGCCTCCGTGAGCTCGGTCTCCACGGCCGCACCCAGGGCCGCGGTGCCGCCGAGCAGGGTGACGTCGGTGACGCCCAGCTCGTCCAGCGCCGCCATGGTGAGGGCGGGCACGTCGCTGCCGTACGACAGGAGGATCGGTGCGTCGGCGGCGCCGGCGAGGTGGTTGCCTGCGAGCGCGTCGGGGAAGTCGTCGGCCCGGGCGATCAGCGCCTCGGTGGCGCTGTCGAAGGTCGAGGTGGCGACCTTGGCGGCCGTGTGGACGCGGTCGTTCCCCGCCAGGCGCTCGAGGGCGAAGTCGGCGGTGGCGTGGGCCGGGCCGGCGATGGCGAGGCCGCCGAGCACGACGGCGAGGGCGACCGCGGCGTGGGCGGCTCGGCGGGTGAGGCGTGGACCGGACGTCATCGGGCGGCTCCAGGATCGGTGCGAGCGGGCTCGCCGGGCTGAACCCCGGCTCGGCACTGTGTGCTTCGTCAACCGAGCCCGAGATGCCTGCTCCGGTGGCTCTCGCCGGCCCCGACCGACGAGCGGGCGCCGCACGACGGGCGTAGCGTTGGCTCCATGAGCGCCGTGCAGCCCCGCTGGCGGGGGATCAACCACCTCGCCCTCATCACCGACGACATGGACGCCACCGTGCGGTTCTGGCACGGCGTGCTCGGCGCCCGCCTGGTCACCACCATCGGCACCCCCGCGTTCCGGCACTACTTCTTCGAGTTCGGCCCGGAGCAGACCGTGGCGTTCTTCGAGTACCGCGACGCCCCCATCGAGCCCTTCGCCAAGCCAGCCGGCGTGCCCGACCCCCGGGCCATCCAGTTCGACCACCTGTCGTTCAACCTGGCCGACGAGCACGCCCTCGAGGAGCTGGCCGCCCGCCTGAAGGAGCACGGCTGCGAGGTCACCGACGTCGTCGACCACGACGTCATGCACTCCATCTACTTCACCGATCCCAACGGGATCGCGCTCGAGGCCTCGTGGTGGGTGGTCGACCCCACGGGCCGGGAGAGCGACTACACCGACGACCGCCTCTTCGGCGATCCCGACCCGGTGCCGGCCGTGCGCGAGCTGCGCGAGACCGGGGCGCTGACGTCGGTGCCGCAGACCAAGCTGGCCGGCGACGACGGCGGCGCCAGCGTCGACCCGGCGTAGGTCGGGTCAGAACCGGCTGGAGGCGCCGACCACCGGGGTCGTGTCGATCGCCACGCCGTTCGCATCGACGAGCTGGGGGCCGGCGACGTAGCTGGACATGTGCGCGGCCGTGCCCGTGGTCGCCGTACCGGTCCGGTTCGCCAGCGTGATGGTCAGCCGGGTGTTCCCTGCGGTCCACGCGCCGCCGGAGTTGGCGAAGGTCAGCTCATCGCTCGTGTACTTCGCGCCGGTCGTGGTGATCGTGGCGACCACGTCCGCTTCGGCCGTCGTTCCCGCCCTTCTGATCACGATCACGCTCGACGTCGCGCCGCTGACCGTGACGTCGAAGCTCGTGAGGGTCGTCGTGAGTGCCGTCGGCATGGCGGCGGAGAAGTCGAGCACGATGGTGTCGCCGTTCTGCATCTCGCCGTTCGCGTTCCCTCCGAGGGTGGACGTGCCCACGAGGGCGGGTTGGGCGGCGATCGTCGCCGACGCCGCGGACGTGAGGGCCGCGGTGGCGGTGCGCTGGACCTCCTGTCTCAGCTGCACCGTCGTGTCCTTGGTCGCGCTGGACAGCGTGATCGAGAACGACCCGTCGGCGGCGGCCGTGGCCTGCTTGCGCGTGGCGGTCACCGCGTCGGCCGCGGTGCCTCCCGTGCCGCCGACCGCGCTCACGAACACCGTCGCCCCGGGCACGGCCGCGCCGGCTGCGCCGACCACCGTGTCCGCGACGTGGTTGAGGGTGATCTTGCCGGTGCTCCGACCGGAGGTGTCGGCCGTCAGCGTGAACGGCACTCCCGGCGTCGAGGCAGGGACACGCCACTCGCCGAGCGGGTCCACGCCGGCGCCCAGGGCGTTCAGCGGGTTCCACGTCGCCGGCGTGGTTTGGCGGTCCTTGAACGTCGGCGACACCGCCTGGATGACGGTCGAGGTCCCGAACGCGACCGGGCCACCGTTGCCCGAGAGGATCGGGGCGCCGGTCACCGTGATGGTGAGGACGTTGCTGTCCACGCCACCGATGGCGAACGTGGCGTTCGTCTGACTGGTGGACTGAAGGGTCGCCCGGTCCCCATTGCTGTCCTCGAGCGTGATCGACCGTGTCACGCTCGTCGTGATCTGCATCGGCTCGTTGAACGTCACGGTGATGACGTCACCGATGCTCACCCCGTTGTTGCCGCTGTCCGACCTCGCGATCTCGATGGCCACCGGCGCCGACGGCACCGTGCGAAGCCCGGTCGAGGAGATCTGGACGGTGCCGCTCAGCGCGGAGAACGGGCTGAACGAGGTTCCGGTGACGCCCCTCACCGCCACCTGGTACACGTAGCTGCCGATCGCCGGGAAGCTCGCGCCGGTGAGGTCGACCTGGCCGGTCGACCCCGACGT
>DASTYO010000129.1:0-6722 GCA_035764875.1 Acidimicrobiales bacterium
CAACCGCAACGACATCCTCACCCGCTGGCTGGAGACGGGCTCGATGACCGCCGAGCCGGTGGTCCCCACCATCAGCCCGAGCATGGACATCCAGGTGTCGTCGAACCTCGAGCGCCTGCTGTTCGACCTGCTCGGCCGCGATGGCCGGGCCACCGCCGAGCTGCTGGCGGAGTTCCGCGCCACCGGTCACGTCGAGGCGCCCAGGCCGTCGGGCTGGTGGGGCGCCCGCCTCGACGACGAAGAGACCCGGGCCGTCATCGCCGAGCACCACGAGCGGGCCGGCGTGCTGCTCGACCCGCACTCGGCGGTGGGCGTCGGGGCGGTCGACCGCGTCGCCGACCTGCCCGACGCGCCGGTGGTGTGCCTGGCCACCGCCCACCCCGCCAAGTTCCCCGACGCGGTCGAGGCTGCCACCGGCATCCGTCCGCCGCTGCCCCCGCACTACGCCGACCTGTTCGAGCGCGACGAGCGCATCGAGTCCGTCGACGCCGACCTGGCCGCCGTCGAGGCCCTGGTGCGCCGCCTCGTCACCCGCTGACCCCGGGCGCGCGGCGGGCGATCGTTCGGCGAGGATCCTCGCGTTCGGTGCGCCGGGGGTCCGTTCGGTGCGGGTCCTCACGTTCGGGTCAGCTCGGGGACGCCGGGGCGGGCCACCGGGCCGCCGGGGCGCCAGGTCTGGGCGTCCCCGGCGAGGGGGATGGTTGGCGCCATGACCATGGCCGTCCCCGACTTCGCCGAGACGATCGGCCTCCGCACCGCCGACCCCGAGGAGCCCGGGATCGTCCGGCGGCGGCAGGGGAAGGGCTTCAGCTTCCGGTGGGCCGACGGATCGGTGGTGAAGGGGCGCCACCGCGAGCGCTGCGAGTCCCTGGTGCTGCCGCCGGCCTGGGAGGACGTGTGGATCTGTCGCCACGCCGACGGGCACCTGCAGGCCATGGGCACCGACGACGCCGGCCGGCGGCAGTACCGCTACCACGACCGCTGGACCGAGGCCCGCGCCGCCTGGAACTTCGACCGCCTCGCCACGGTGGGCGAGCGGCTGGCCGACGTCCGGCGGGCCGTCGAGCGCGACCTCGACGCCGACGACCGGGAGACCCGCGCCCTCGCGACGATGGTCGGTCTCCTCGACCGCAGCCTCGAGCGCATCGGCAACCCGAGCTCGGTGGACGTGCACGGGACCCGGGGGATCTCCACCCTCGCGCCGGCGAACGTCGACGTCTCCCGGCACGCCATCCGCCTCGCCTTCACCGGCAAGGGCGGCGTCGAGCACGACGTGACGATCATCGACGAGGACCTGGCCGGCGCCATCGCCGAGCTCGAGCGGGAGTCGAGCGAATGGCTCTTCGAGGTCGACGGCACGGTCCTCGACGCTGCGGCGGCCAACGAGTACCTCGACCGCCACAGCGGCGGCGAGCTCGACTGCAAGGACATCCGCACCTGGGGCGGCAGCGCCGCCGCGCTCACCGCACGGGCGTCGGGCACCGCCGAGAAGGAGCCCGAGATCGCCGACGCCGCGGCCGCCGCCCTCCACAACACCCGCACCGTGGCGCGCAACAGCTACGTCCACCCGCTCGTGTTCGAGGCGCCGGACGACGCGGTGGAGGACGCCTGGAAGACCAGCCGGCGGTCGAAGTGGTACGGCCGGGGCGAGCGGGCGCTGCTGAACCTGCTCGACGACTGCCCCTCGCTGCTCGAGCAGTTCACCGTCGCGACGTGAGCCGGCCCGACGCCAGGATCCTCGGGAACGCGTAGTAGTACGGCGCCGCACCGGACGGGTCGCCCAACCGATCGAGCAGCGCGGTGCGGTACTCGGCACGGAACGCCGCGAACGCATCGGGGTCGAGGCGCGCCTCGTAGCGGGTGAGCAGGGTGCCCGACACCCAGTCGATCACCTCGTCGGTGCGCGCCATGCGGTGCCCGTACACCCGCAGGACCACGTCGGGGTCGTCGATGCCGGCGGTGTGGAGGACCTCGGCGTAGGCCGGGGCGTCGAGGGCGCCGATGTCGCGCGCCAGCGGCTCGAGCCCGTGGCGCCGGCCGACCTCGTCGGCGACCACGTGGCTCGGGTGCCCGAAGTTGGCGGGCACCTGGAAGGCCAGCGTGCCGCCGGGGCGCAACCGGCCGACGAGGCGGGGGAGGAGGCGGTGGTGGTCGGGCAGCCACTGCAGCGAGGCGTTGGCGAACAGCACGTCCCACTGGCCGTCGAGGTCGGCCAGGTCGCCGTGGACGAAGCTGATGCCAGGCGCGACGTGCTCGTCCGCCTCGGCCAGCATGCGCGCCGAGGTGTCGATGCCGACGGTCTCGGCCGCGCCGGTGCGGTCGTGGAGCAGCGGCGTGCACCACCCGCTGCCGCACCCCAGGTCGGCGACCCGTCCGCCCGGCGCCGGCGGCACCCGCGCCAGCAGGTCGAGGGCCGGTCGGCGCCGCTGCTCGGCGAACCGGTCGTACCGCTGCACGTCCCACGCATCTGACATACAAGTACGATACAAGTTGGTGTTGGAGCCGTCGAGGGCGTCCGGGTATCGTCCCCGGCGACCCGTTCGGCGTGCACGAACACGTCGGCACGGGTCCGGCGCACGGAGCCGGACCCCCAGAACGGGAACCCGTCGGATCGGCCTCGAGCCGGACGGCGGCGGGGGCTGCGGCGGAACGAAGCGCACGGACCTCCTTCCATCCGATCGACGACGAAAGCACGACAGGCACGATGAGCGTGGACGCCAACGCCCTCGAGCGCGAGACGCTCGAACGCAAGGACCGTGACGAGCTGCAGAAGATCGTCGGCGCGCTGGGCGGCAAGGCGACGACCCGCACCCGCAAGGCCGACCTGATCGACCAGATCCTCGAGCTCACCGGCGTCACCCCGGCGAGCGAGGAGCAGGCCGCCGAGGTCGAGGCTGAGGCCCCGGCCGAGAAGGCCGCCGCCCCCGAGGCGCCGGAGGTCGAGGAGCCCGAGGCGGAGGAGCCCGAGGCGAAGCGGGCGGACAGGCGAGAGGCGAAGCCGGCCCAGACCGAGGCGGCCCCGTCCGGTGACGCCGGGCGCCGGGACGCCGCACCGAAGCCGGAGCCGGAGGCCAAGGCCGCCGAGCAGCGCGGCGACCAGGACCAGGGCCGCGGCGACGCCGACGAGCAGGAGGGAGTTGGCAAGCGCCGCCGCCGTCGGGGTCGCAGCCGCGAGGGCGGGCCCAGCCAGGAGGAGTACAGCGGCGAGCCGGTGCCCGTGGTGGGCGTCCTCGACCTCCGCGACGACGGCTACGGCTTCCTCCGGGTGGACGGCCTCCTGCCGTCGAAGGACGACTGCTACGTGTCGGTGAAGCAGGTGCGGCAGTTCGGCCTGCGCAAGGGCGACGTGGTGGCCGGCGGGTCGCGCCCCGCCTTCCGCAACGAGAAGAACCCGGCGATCCTCCACATCGACGCGGTCAACGACGTCGCGCTCGAGCCGGGCGCCGAGCGGCCGCTGTTCGAGGAGCTCACCGCCACGTTCCCGACCGAGCGCATCGACCTCGTGCTCGAGGACGAGACCGAGGACCGAACCACCCGCGCGCTCGACCTCCTCGCCCCCATCGGCAAGGGCAGCCGGGCCCTCGTGCTCGCCCCGCCCCGCACCGGCGCCACCACGATGCTGCAGGCCATCGCCCGCTCCGTCGAGGTCAACGAGCCCGATGCCGCGCTCATGGTCGTGCTGCTCGACGAGCGGCCCGAGGAGGTCACCGAGATGGAGCGCCTGGTCACCACCGGCACCGTCTACGGCTCGGCCTTCGACCGCCCGGCCGACGAGCACGTCGCCGTGCTGGAGCTGGCCCTCGCACGTGCCCAGCGCATGGCCGAGGGCGGCGACGACGTCGTCCTGATCGTCGACGGCCTCACCCGGCTCGCCCGGGCCGCCCACGCCGCGTCCCCCGGCGTCGGTCGCTCGCTCGGCGGCCTCGACGTGGCCGCCATCCAGACCGCGAAGCGCTGCTTCGGCGCCGGCCGGAACCTCGAGGACGCCGGCTCGCTCACGGTGATCGCCACGGCCCGGGTCGACACCGGCTCCGAGGTCGACGCCGCCGTCGTCGACGCGGTGCTCGGCGGGGCCAGCACCCTGGTCCGCCTCGACCGGTTCGCCGCCGAGCGGCGGGCGTTCCCGGCCATCGACGTCGCCGCCAGCGGCACCCGCCACGAGGACCTCCTCGTCGGTGAGGAGTCGCACGAGCAGCGGGATAGCCTGCGACGTCTGCTCGTGGAGTTGCCGGCGGAATCCCCGACCGGTCACAGTGATCCGCTCGACGGCGTGCTCGACCGTCTGCGGAGCACCGCATCGAACGACGAGCTGCTTGCCCGAGCGGCCGAGGGCGCGTGAACAGGAGACAGCCATGAAGACCGGAATCCACCCCGAGTACAAGACCGTCACCGTCACCTGCGGCTGCGGCAACACCTTCGAGACCCGCTCCACGGCCGACTCCCTCCACGTCGAGCTCTGCAGCGAGTGCCACCCCTTCTACACGGGCAAGCAGAAGCTCGTGGACACCGGTGGCCGCATCGACCGGTTCGAGCGCCGCTACGGCAAGCGCCGCAAGGGCGGCGACGCGGGCGAGAGCACCGAGTCCTGAGCGACGCCACCTCGGTCGAACCCGAGGAACCAACCCCCACCGAGGCCGCCCAGGCGGTCGAGCGCCAGGCCGCCCGCAACGCCGTCAAGCTCGCCGCGCTCGTCCAGGAGCGGTGGGGCATCGACGCGCCCTGCACGGCGATGGGCACCGGCGCGGCGATGGCGGAGGGCACCCGCGCCTTCGTGCTGGTCGAGGGCGACCACGGCCTCGGCGCCGCGCTCGCGTGGGCCCGCCGGGCCGGCGCTGTCGAGGTCCACGTCGTGGCCGACGAGGACCCGGGCACGGTGGCCCGCCAGGCCGGCGAGTTCCGCACCGACGTGCACGTCTGGCGCAGCGAGGGCCGGGCGCTCGTCGAGGCCCGACCCGAGCCGCCGGATGCCGGCGAGGGCCCGCCCGACGCGCCCGAGCTGGTCGCGCTGCTGGAGTCCGAGGGCCTCGAGGTCGTCGTCGAGGGCGACCGCCTCGCCGGCGAGTACCGCGGCCTCGAGATCGTGCGCATCGTCCGGGCGCTCGACGACGGCGAGCCCATCCTCGAGGTGGGCGTCGGCAAGTACGACCGGGCGCTCACCGCGATGATGCACGGCGACCTCGACGGCCGGGCCTCCATCGCGCGCGTGGTCGAGCAGCTGCGGGAGATCCGCCGGCCGGGCGGCCCTCGCAACCACCCGCTCGCCACGCTCGTCCCCGAGCGCTGGCTGCGCACCACCCTGGTCGCGGAGCCCGGGCGGGTCGGCTGCGACGAGCTCGTCGCCGCTCCCGCGGCCACCCCGCGCGACCGGCTCCGCCCCCGCGGCATCGCCGCCGCCACCGGCACCCGGGGTGACGAGGACGTGGTCGTCGTCTGCAGCGTGGGCGTCGACCTCGAGGCGGTCGTGCTCGCCGCCGACACCCGCCTGGCCCTCGCCCCCGAGGCCACGCTGCTGCTGGCCCTCCCCGCCCGCGACGTGCTGCCCGTCACCGAGGCGCTCGTCGCCGACCTCCGGGTCCCCGCCGAGGTCGTCCCGGTCGCAGGCGACTGGCAGACCTGACGGCTGCCGGGATCGGTGAGCGGCGCCAGTAGCCTCGACGGGATGCTGGACCGCCTGGAGACGCTCGAACGGGAGTTCCTCGAGCTCCAGGCGCGCCTCGGCGACCCGGAGCTGATCGCCGACCAGGCCCGCTACGCCGAGGCGGCTCGCCGCTACCGCGAGCTCGAGGAGATCGTCGAGGTCGGCAGCCAGCTGCGGGCCGCGGTCGGCGAGGCCGCCACGGCTCGCGAGCTGTCCCGTGAGTCCGAGGGTGACGATCGCGAGCTGTTCCGGGCGGAGGCCGAGACCGCCGACGCCGACGTCGCCCGCCTCAGCGAGCGCATGAAGGTGCTGCTCCTGCCCAAGGACCCCAACGAGGGCCGCAACGTCATCGTCGAGATCCGCGGCGCCGAGGGCGGCGAGGAGGCGAACCTGTTCGCCAAGGACCTCTTCCAGATGTACCAGGGCTTCGCCCAGCGCATGGGCTGGACGCTCGAGGTGCTCAACACCGACTGGTCGGACATGGGCGGCTTCAACGAGATCACGTTCCTGGTCAAGGGCGATGGTGCCTGGACCCGCATGAAGCACGAGGGCGGGCCGCACCGGGTGCAGCGGGTGCCGGTCACCGAGACCCAGGGCCGCATCCACACGTCCTCGGCCACGGTCACGGTCCTCCCCGAGGTCGACGACGTCGAGATCGAGATCGACGAGAAGAACGACCTGGAGATCCAGGTGTACCGGTCGTCCGGCCCGGGCGGGCAGTCGGTGAACACCACCGACTCGGCCGTGCGCATCACCCACAAGCCGTCCGGACTCGTCGTGTCCATGCAGGACGAGAAGAGCCAGCTCCAGAACAAGGCCAAGGCGCTGCGCGTGCTGAAGAGCCGCCTGCACCAGCTCGAGCAGGAGCGCCAGCAGGCCGAGCTGTCGTCCGCCCGGCGCGACCAGGTGGGCGGCGGCGGCCGCAGCGAGAAGATCCGGACCTACAACTTCAAGGAGAACCGGGTCACCGACCACCGCATCGGGCTGACGGTCCACAAGCTCGACCAGGTCCTGGCCGGCGACCTCGGCCAGCTCGTCGACGCCCTCGTGGAGGCCGACCGGGCCGCCCAGCTCGCCGGAGCGT
>DASTYO010000130.1:0-12334 GCA_035764875.1 Acidimicrobiales bacterium
CTGCCGGGGCGCCGGGCGGGAGCCGCCGTCCTGGCCGGGACGAGCGCCGCCGCCACCGGGGACCGCCGGGCCCTCGACGTCGAACGCAGACGGCGCCGGGCTGCCCTGCTTGTCCCGGCGGTGCTCGCTCAGGTTCACGAACGCCAGGAAGCCGAAGAAGAACGCTGCGTAGCGGAGGCCGTCGGCGTTGACGTAGGCCCACCAGGCGGCACCGGCTCCGGCCACGATGGAGAGCAGGCGGGCCCGCCGGACGCCGAGCAGCTCGGTCACCACGTTGCCGCCGTCCAGGGGACGGATGGGCAGCAGGTTGGCGAGCGACCACCACACGTTCACCCAGGCGGCGAAGTACAGCACCGGCCAGATGCCGAACCCCTGGCCGCCGAGCACCCAGTCGAAGGACTTCTCCACCCCCCAGTCGCTGTCCCGCAGCCACAGGGCGGGCAGCCCGAGCAGCACGAGGGCGGCGATCGGACCGGCCACCGACACCGCGATGCTCTGCGCCCGGTCGAGGCGCCGCTGGGAGAAGGTGAGGCCGCCGAAGCCGTGCAGGACGATCGCCGACGTCTGGCCGAACAGCTTGAGGGCGATGGCGTGCCCCAGCTCGTGCACGAGCACCGACACGACCACCACGCCCACCCACGTGATGATGAGCCGGGCGTCGCCCAGGTTGTACCCGAGCAGCACGGCCACGATCCAGAACAGCGGCTCGATGCGGACGGGGATGCCGAGCACGTGGAAGTGCGCCTTGGCGGTCACCTCTCGATGCTAGGCAGCGCCGCCGCCCACGCCCCGGGCGGGGCGCTCGAAGGCGACCGTCGGACCCTCCTCGTAGGGTGGCCGGTGGGTCGGAGCGCCGCCCTCGCTCCCGTCACGCCGACCGAGGAGCACTTCCGTGTCCGACCGTCCCTCGACGCCGCCCGACCCGCCGACGCCGCCCGCTGGGCCCCGTCGGTTCCCCAGCCGGCAGCTCCGCCACCACGAGCTGCGGGCAGCCCACGTCGCCGCGAGCGACGACCTCGCCAGCATCGACACCGACCTCGAGGCCGTCCTCGCCCGCCGGCGAGGCTGCCTCGACACGCTCGCCGACCTCCGCGGCCGGCTCAACGTCCGCTACACCGCGAACCACATCCGCCGCCGCAACCAGGTCGACGAGCCCCCGGTGCCGCCGGCGCCGGCCCACGCCGAGCCGCTGGAGAGCATCGACCTGCGCTCGGTCTGCCTCACGATCCTCCGTCGCCACGGCCCCCAGCGCCTGCGCGACCTGCACGGCCTGCTCCACTGCTACGGGTACTTCGTGGCCAGCGCTCGCCCCGTCCAGCGGCTCGGCGACGCCATGGCGTACGAGGAGCGCTGCGGCCGGGCCCGCCGGGTGGCTCGGGGCACCTACGAGGCGGTGGCCGACGCGCCCGAGCCGCCCCGCCCCGGGTGGTGGGGCCCGAGCCCATCGCCTGACCCCCGGCCCCTGCCGTGGACGCGCCCCGAGACCGACCCCGGCCCGCCGCTCATCGACCCCCGAGTCGCCGATGATCCCGAGCTCTGGTCCGGCCGGTCCTGGCCCGACCCGCCGGCGAGACGGCAACACCCGACTGCCGCACCCGACCCCGCCGACTTCGCCGTACCCCCACCCCACCCGTCCTCGATGTCCGCACCCGCTGTGCCCAGCTCGCCCGGCCCGTCCGGTTCGCACGACCGGCCCCACCCGCACGATCGGCCCCGCCTGCCCGCCTCACCGACGATCACCTCCGCCGGTGTCGGGGACGATTCGTCAACGAATCGTCCCCGACCGGCGAGCGAGGCGATGGCCGCCGGTGGGGTCGGACGACCGGTCCAGCCGAGGCACGAGCTCTCCTCCCCGCCCGCCGATGACGGCACCACACCACAGGAACCCCTGTGAGCGCCGGGACTGCGCCGGTGCTGCGCCGGCGCCCAGCCCCGCTCAGGCGTGAGCCGCTCGGGCCCGGGGGGCCACGTCGTCGAGCCAGGCATCCAACGACTCGGCCGGCCACGGCGCTCGGAGGGCGAGGTTGATCCCGTCGGCGCCGGCGTCCACGTACTCGGCGATGCGCTCCACCGCCCGGTCGGGCGTGCCGGTGAGGCCACCGGCCATCACCCGGCCGGCGAGGCCGCCCCACTGCTCGCGCACCTGCTCCTCGGTGCGCCGCGCCTGCGCCTCGTCGACGGCCAGCATGAACTGCAGGTTGATGCCGCGGCGGATGCTGGCCGGGTCCCGTCCCTCGCGCTCGCACCACTGGTCGAGCACGCCGTTCAGGCGACGGAACTCCTCCGGCGGCACGTAGGCGGCGTTCCAGCCGTCGGCGTGGCGGGCCACGATCCGCAGCGTCCGCTTCTCCCCCACGCCGCCGATCCAGATGGGCATGCGGGGCTGCACCGGGGCGGGGAGGTTCGACGCCTCCACCGTCCGGAACCACCTGCCCTCGTGGGTGGTGCGCTCCTCGGTGAGCAGGCTGCGGATCAGGGGCACTGCCTCCTCGAGCATGTCGAGGCGCTGCCCGACCGGCGGGAAGTCGTAGCCGAACGCCTCGGCCTCCTGCTCGTGCCAGCCGGCGCCGAGGCCGAGCTCGAATCGACCGTGGCTGAGGTGGTCGAGGGTGCTCGCCGCCTTGGCGAGGATGCCCGGGTTGCGGTAGCCGACGTAGAAGACCAGGCACCCGAGGCGGGCCCGGCTCGTCTCGCAGGCCAGCGCGGCCAACGTCGCCACCGGTTCGAAGTGCGGCACGGTGCCGCCCTGCGGTGGCGCCTCGTAGAGGTGGTCCCACGCCGAGATCCAGTCCATGGACTCGTCGCACCGGCGCCAGAGCGCCCGCAGCTCGTCCATCTCGAGGTTCTGCTGACCGATGTGCACGCCGAGTGAGAGCCCCACGGGCCGGACCGTACCTCGGAGGCGGCTGCGTCCCCGCCCACCGCCACCCGTATCGTTGCGACGTGACCCCGGCTGCCGGTTCCGACGCCCTGCCCGACGCCGACCACCTCCCGGAGGGCGAGGAGAAGGCGCGAGCCGTCCGGGCGATGTTCGACACCATCGCCCCGCGGTACGACCTGGTGAACCGCATCATGACGTTCCGCATGGACGTCGGCTGGCGGCGCCGGGCCATCAAGGCGCTCGACCTCGGCACCCGCTCGGCGGTGCTCGACCTTGCGTGCGGCACGGGCGACATGTGCATCGACCTGGAGCGCGCCGGTCACCGCCCGATCGGCGTCGACCTGTCCTTCGGGATGCTCGCCGCCGCCCGCACCACCGCCCCGCTCGTGCACGGCGACGCCCTCCAGCTCCCGTTCCCCGACGGCGGCCTCGACGGCGTCACCTGCGGGTTCGCCCTGCGCAACTTCACGTCGCTCCCGCCGATGCTCGGCGAGCTGGCCCGCATCCTGCGCCCCGGCGGGCGCATCGCCCTGCTCGACGTCGCCGAGCCACCGAACCCGGTGATGCGATGGGGCCACTCGATCTACTTCGGCCGAGTCGTCCCCCTCATCGGCGGGATGCTCTCCGACAAGGCCGCGTACCGCTACCTGCCGAAGTCGGTGGCCTACCTGCCCGCGCCGGCCGAGGTGCAGCGGATGATCGCCGACGCCGGCTTCCGTGACGTCGAGCGCACGCTCCTGTCCGGCGGCATCAGCCAGCTCTACACGGCGACCCGGGCCTGAACCATGGTCGTCGCCCGCACCCGCCGCATCGACGCCGACATCGACCTCCTCGAGGTCGCCGGCACGCAGGGCGTCGTGTTCGAGAAGGGGCCCGACGGCCTGGCCGGCCGCGGCGAGGCCCTGCGCATCGAGATCCCGTCGCTCACCGCTGAGCACCTCGCCGACGTGCAGCACGCGCTCGCCGCCATCGAGAGCGACGACGAGCTCGGCCGCCCGGGCACCGGCGCGGTCGCCTTCGCCACCCTGCCCTTCGACCCGACGGCCGCGGCAGCCTTCGTCGTCCCCGAGGTGCTGGTGGGCCGGGCGGCCGACGGCACCCGCTGGGTCACGACGGTGGGCGACGGCACCGAGCCGCTCCCCGCGCCGACGGAGCTCCTCGCCGGCGTCGACGCCGAACCCCGGGCCGGACGGTTCGAGGTCGAGGGCGTCCAGGACGCCGAGGCGTGGATGGCGACGGTCGCGGACGCCACCAAGCGCATCGCGGCCGGCGACTTCGAGAAGGTGGTCCTCGCCCGGGAGGTGCGGGTCACCGCCGACGCCCCGCTCCCCCGCCTCGCCCTCCTGCACCGGCTGCGGCGGGCGTTCCCCGGCTGCTTCACCTTCGCCGTCGGCGAGCTCGTGGGCGCCTCCCCCGAGCTCCTCGTGTCCCGCTCCGCCGACACCGTGCGCGCCCACCCGATGGCCGGCACCGCGCCCCGGGGCGGCGACCCCGCCACCGACGCCCGGCTCGCCGCGGGCCTGCTCGCCTCCGCCAAGGACCGCGCCGAGCACCAGATCACCATCGACATGGTGTGGGACACGCTGCTGCCGTTCTGCTCCTACGTCGACTCGGAGCCGGAGCCGTCGATCGTCGCCGTGGCCAACGTGCAGCACCTGGCCACCATGGTCGAGGGCCGCCTCTCGCACCCGCCGGCGTCGGTGCTCGAGCTCGTCGCCGCGCTGCACCCGACCCCTGCGGTCGCCGGCTGGCCGGTGGCGCCGGCGCTCGACTACATCGCCGCGCACGAGGGCATCGACCGCGACCGCTACGCCGGCCCGGTCGGCTGGGTCGACGCAGCCGGCAACGGCACGTGGGCGGTCGGCATCCGCTCGGCCATCGTCGAGGGCGCGGTGGCCCGGCTGTTCGCCGGCGTCGGCGTCGTGTCCGACTCCGACCCCGCCGCCGAGCTGGCGGAGACCGAGGCGAAGTTCCAGGCGGTCCTGTCGGCGGTCGTGCGGCCGTAGCCGCCGCGACCGCCGCAGGCTCAGTCCACGCCCGTGGCCTCGACCGGGGCCCTGCCGTTCCCGTGCCCGTTCCCGCCGCCGACCCGGCCGCTGCCGAGCACCTGCTCGCGGAAGTCGTGCACGCTGTAGGTGGTCAGCACGACGTCGCTCGCGGCGACGGCCGTGGCCGAGCGGGGGAAGCCGAGCAGCGGGCCGAGCTCGCCGAAGTAGTCGCCGGCGCCGAGCGTGGCCAGGTGCTCCTGGCCGCCGTCGGCGAGCTCGCGGTGGATCTCGACCGACCCCGAATCGATGACGTACACGAGCTCGCCGCGCGCTCCCTGCTCGAAGATCACCGAGCCGGCCGTGAGGTCGACCGAGCGAGGCGGCTGCTCGTCCTCGCGGAAGTCCGGCACGAGGTGGATGACGCGGTCGGCGATCGGCACGAGGCGGTCGTCGTGGCTGGAGACCACGATGGCGCGGCCGTCGGATCGCAGGTCGCGCAGCAGCGAGATGATGCCCTCGGCCTGGATGTAGTCGAGGTTGGCGGTGGGCTCGTCGGCGAGGAGGACCGCCGGGTCGGCGGCGAGGCCGCGGGCCACGGCGCCGCGCTGCTGCTGGCCGCCCGAGAGCTTGGCGGGCTTGTGGCGGGCCCGCTCGGACAGCCCGACGCGGTCGAGCAGCCGGTCGGCCCGCTCGAGGGCGCGTGACCGCTTCACGCCCGCCATCAGCAGCGGCATGGCGACGTTCTCGCGCGCCGTCAGCGACGGCACCAGGTTGAACGCCTGGAACACGAACCCCACCGTCTTCTGCCGGAACTCGGAGAGCGCGGCGCCTCGCAGGCCGTCGACCTGCACGCCGCCGACCTGGACCATGCCGGCGGTGGGCCGCAGGATGCCGCCGAGCACCGACAGCAGCGAGGTCTTGCCGCAGCCGGACGGGCCGAGCAGCACGACCAGCTCGCCGGGCGCGGCGTCGAGGTCGAGGCCGTCGATGGGCCGGACCGCGTAGCCGCCGCTGGCGTACTCGATCACCAGCTCGCGGACGTGGACGCCGGCGCCGCTCACGAGCCCGGTCCGGCGAAGGCGAGGGCGGGATCGGTGCTGACCGCCTTGCGGAGGCCGACGGCGCCGGCCAGCAGCGACACGAGCACCGCGATGACCGGTATCTGGTAGAAGGCCCTGCCGGGCACGGTGACCTCCAGGGGGAAGACGGGCACGAGCGCCACCTGCAGCACGGCGGCGATGAGGGCGGCGGCCAAGGCGGTGAGCGCTCCCTGCAGGGCGATCGACCCGCCCATCTGGGACGTGGAGCTGCCGACCGCCTTGAGCACGGCCACGTCGCGGCGCCGCTCGAGGGCCGACAGGTACACCATCGTCCCGATGATCATGGCGGCCACGAACCAGAGCAGGACCCGGATGATGTTGATCGACGAGATGGCGCCGTCGAGCGGTCGGAGCCCGTCCGTGGCGATCTCGTCCGGCGTGCGCACGGCGAACCCGTCGGGCACCTCCGCCGGCGTCTCCCCGAGCAGCACGGCCGTGGCCAAGGGCTGCCCCCGGTAGACCAGCTGCTGGGCCTCGGCGATGTCCATGAACACCAGCGGCATGCCGGCGAACATCGTGGTGCGGTCGGTCGTGCCGGTGACGGTGAACGTGGCGTCGCCGAGGGTGATCTGCTCGCCGATGGCCACGTCGGCGGAGTCGTCGAGCACCACCTCGCCGGCGCCGCTCGGCAGCGACCCCTCTCGCAGCTCGGGCTCGCCGAGGCCGCCCGGCGCGTAGCCGAGGATCACGACGTCCGTTGGTTCCTCGCCGCCGAGCGCGTGGCGGGCGACCACGACCGGCGCGGCGTCGACGTCGACGAGCTGCGCGCTCTCTGCCGGCATCGTCGCCGCCGCGGTGAACGCGCCCGAGACGCCCTCGCGCAGCAACCAGGACTCCGCGCCGAGCGCCGCCACGGTGTCCTTCGGCTCGCGGTGGAACTGCTCGATCAGCCCGGTCATCAGGAACAGCAGCGCGAGCACCACCGCGGTCCCGGCGATGACCGCGGCGAACCGCACCGCACGGTGCTGCAGGTCGCGGAGGGTCAGCAGCAGCACGCTGTACCCCTTCCACCGTCGGCGCGCGCCGGACAGGACGGTGTTCGCCGACGCGGTGGTCTGGACATAGCCGAGCTCCTCGGGTTCGGTGCCGCGGAACCAGCGGCGCAGGATGGGACGGATGGTGGACTCCGCGCTCGACGCGATGCGGTCGGCGGCGCCGAAGTCGAGAAGGCCGCCATCGGCCACGGTCACGTCGAGGTAGAGGTCGGCCACGCGGTCGCGCACGGCTCGGTCGCGGTCGCGCACCGACGCCACGAGGCTCGAGCGCACCATCGTGGCGAGCATGCCGGGGGGCGCGGTTCCCCGCCGGCGCTCGAGCAGCGCCCGGAACCCCGAGATGGACAGGCCGTAGTCGTGCGGCGCAGCTGGTCCTTCGGCGGGAGCGACGTCGATGGCGAGCACCTGGCCCGTCGGGTTGCGCCGGCGCATCTCGTCGACGGGGACGTTGTCGAGGATGCCGCCGTCCACGAACAGCTCGCCATCCAGCGGGACGGGCGGGAGCACGCCGGGGATGGCGATGCTCGCCCGGATGGCGTCGACCAGCCGGCCCCGGTCGTGGTAGCGGGCGCCGGCCGTGGTGAGGTTCGTCGACACGCAGAAGTACGGGATCCACAGGTCGGCGATGTCGACGTCGCCGAAGGTCGCCTCGAGCTTGGCGGCGATGCGCTGGCCCTTCAGCACCGACACGGACGGCAGCGTGTAGTCGAAGATCTTCTGGAACTGCTCCAGAGCGAGCTGCCGGCCGGCCTCGGCGCTGAAGCCCATCGCCGGGCCCGCCGCCATGATCGCGCCGATGCTCGTGCCGCCGACCATGTCGATCGGTGCACCCAGCTCCTCCAGCACCACGAACACGCCGAGGTGGGCGAACCCGCGTGCCCCGCCGCCACCGAGCACCAGCGACGTGCCCCGCCCCGACAGGAGGCGGGCGAGCCGGTGGAGGGTGACCGGGTCGTCGGCCAGCAGGTGGTGGTGCGACGACAGGTGGCGCTGGTCGAGCCAGCGCGTGGTGCCCGACGGCAGCGCGGTGCCCGCCGGGTGGACCAGCGCCAGGCTCACCTTCGGGTGCTTCTGCTGCTCGACGAGCCGCCACATCTCGCGCTCGAAGGCCGGCGGCGTGGGATCGGCGGCGCCGTCGGCCACGACCACGACGTGGTCGCTCCAGCGCAGGGCCCGCCGGCTCCAGCCCGACCAGCGGTCGTCGACGCCGTAGACGAGGAACCGGTGGCGCTCCTGGAGCTCCTCCAACCAGTACGCGAGGCGGACGGCTCCCACCTCGTCGTCGTCGAGCTGGGCGATGCCGTCGACGCCGAGGTCGGCATCGAGCGTCGCGCTGGTGACGTAGCGGGCATCGTTCCCGAGCGCCTCGGCGAGCTGCCGGCCGAACCCGTCGACATCGACCTCGCCGGCGCCGCGGACCACGGCGACCGAGAGGTGCTGCGGTCGGGCCTCGCGGGCTCCGGACGTGCGGCGCAGCACGGTCTGCGCGACGACGAGACCGGCGGCCGGGTAGCGGTTGACCAGCGCCGTGAACGCGGCCCGCGAGAAGCGCACCAGCTGGCTGTCGCGCACCGCGTAGACGGTGGCCCGCCGCGGCGTGTCCTCGAGCAGCGCCATCTCGCCGGCCATCTCGCCCCGGCCGACCTCGCCGACCTCGATCTCGACGTCGCCCTCGCCGCGCCGGAACGCGCGCAGCCGGCCGGTGACGACGAGGTAGGCGGCGTCGCCCTCGTCGCCCTGCTCGAACAGGCGGGTGCCCGCTCGCACCGGGACCCACTCCAGCAGGTCCTTGATCGTGACGAGGACCTCGGTGTCGAGGTGGCCGAACAGCAGGTTCAGCTGGCCGATCAGCTGCGTCTCGCGGAGGCGCTCGACGGCGCGGCGGGCGAGCGCCTCTGCTTCGGCGGGGTGCTCGGCGAGCAGCCGGCGGAAGCCGGCGTCGGAGATCGCCGCCACGGTGCAGGGCTCGGTGGCCCGCACCGTCGCCGACCGTCGGTCGCCGGCCAGCAGGGCGATCTCGCCGACCGTCGCCCCCGCGTGCAGCCGGGTCAGCGTCTGCTCCTCGCCGACGCCGTCGATGACGACCTCGAGGGTGCCGGACAGCAGCAGGTACAGCTCGTCGGCGACGTCGCCCTCGTGCACGAGCTCGCCGCCGGGGGCGAGCTCGAGGATGCGGAGCTCGTCAGCGATGGCGTCGAGCGCCTCAGGGCCGAGCGCGCGCGCCAGCTGGCTCCCAGCGAGCAGCTGCGAGTGCGCACCGCCGAGCCCGCCGTCCCGCATGGCCCCCCTTCCTCTCCCCTCGTCGCCATGATGACACGTCGGCCGGCAGAACGCGCGCGCTGGGTACACAGCGGTGCCGAACTGTGGCATCGTCTGCCGGGAGGGCGGCGGCTCGGGCCGCTGCGAGGACGGGCAGAGACGTTGGCGATCGCCGAGGACATCCTCCGCATCGGACAGGCGATGCCGGACTACGACATCGAGCGCGAGCTCGGTCGTGGCGGCATGGGCATCGTGTTCCTCGGTCGGCACCGGCGGCTGCTGCGCGGCGCCGCCATCAAGGAGCTGCCGCCGACGATCGCCGCCGAGCAGGAGGTGCGGGCGCGGTTCACCACCGAGGCCCAGACGCTGGCCGGCCTCGAGCACCCGCACATCGTCCCGATCTTCGACTACGTCGAGCGGGACGGGCTGTGCCTGATCGTGATGCAGGAGCTGCCCGGCGGTTCGGTGTGGGACCGGTTCACCACCACCGGCCTCACGCCGCCGACGGCGTGCGCGGTGGTGATGGCCTGCTGCGCCGCGCTCCAGCACGCGCACGACCGCGGCGTGCTGCACCTCGACGTGAAGCCCGACAACTTGATGTTCGACGCCGAGTCGGCCGTGAAGGTCACCGACTTCGGCATCTCCCGGGTGATCACCGGCGGGCGCACGCTCGGCACGGTCGACGGCCAGGTCCTCGGCACGCCGGCCTACATGTCACCGGAGCAGGCGCGCGGCGACGACCTGACCGCCGCCTCCGACGTGTACGCCGCCGGCGTGATGCTGTACGAGCTGCTGTCCGGGCAGCTGCCGTGGCTGGGTGCGCAGACCGCCGCCGAGCTCCTGCAGCAGCGCCTGCAGGAGGACCCGATCCCGCTGCGCGAGCAGGCCCCGGCGGTGCCCCAGGGGCTGGCCGACGTCGTGATGCAGGCCCTCTCCCGTGACGTCGACGATCGCTACCAGCAGGCCGAGGACTTCGGCGTGGCCATCGGCGAGGCGTGCGTCGACGCCTGGGGACCGAGCTGGCTCGACCACGCCGGCGTGGCGCTCGTCGGCTCCGAGCGGCTGTCGCTCGCCGCGCGCACCACCGGGCACGTATCCCGCGCCGCGACGCCGGCGACCGCCGTCGCCCCCGCGGAGGTGCCGGCGGAGGTGCTCGACCTCACCGATGCCCGCACCACCGGCGGTCCCGTGATCGCGGGCGCAGCCGAGACGGGCGTCGTGGACCGCGCAGGTGCGGCACCCGCGGCCCGGGAGACGAGCGTCCGCCCGTCGGCGCCGGCCGCGCCCGCCACGGGCGCAGTCGCCCGCGCGGCACCCGAGACCGCGACCTCCGCCCCTGCCGCCCCGTCCGCCCCCGCCACCAGCGCGGTCCCGCCGGCGACGCCCGCGCCAGCTCCCGAGACGTTCGGCGGGAGCGCACCGCCCGAGGAGCCCGTGGCACCGCCCGAGCAGCCCGCGTCACCGCCCGACGCCGAACCGGCTGCCGGCTTCGAGGTCGTGCGTGCCGCCTCACCGGACGTGCGCATCAAGGGCGTCGACCTCGCCGACCTCGAGCTCGCCGACCTCATCAACGTCGAGGACATCCTCGATCCGCCGAGGCGGCCGTGGCGGCCCGTGCTGCTCACGGTCGCTGCGTTCGGGGCCGCGCTGCTCCTGGGCCTGCTCGGTCTGGGCAGCAACGACCGCGACGGCGACCTCATCCCGGGCACGGTCAGCATCGCCGGCACCGAGCTGTTCGCCGACGATCGCATCGACCTCGACCTGTCCCGAGACGTCGTGGTCGAGGTCTCCGACCCCGAGCTCGCGGCCGGCGCCGACGAGGTCGAGGTGGTGTTCTCGGTGCTCGACCGCGACATCAGCACGATGTCCGGCGCGCTGCGGGACGGGCAGGCGGTGATCGACCCCGGCCTCGCGCAGCGCCTCGTGGGTGGCGCCGCCACCGCCGACGTCCGGCTGCTCTCCCGCGACGACGTGGTCGCGAGCCAGCACGTCGGCGTGCGGGCGACGCAGCCGTGGTACCTCACCGCCCCGTTCGCGGTGGGGTTGCTGCTGGTGCTGCTCGCCTACGCCGAGCTCGAGACCAGCCTGAAGCCGCTGCGCTCTGGGCACACCCGCATCCGCTCGTACATCGGCGCAGCGATCTGGTGCCCGGTGACCGTGGTCGGCGTCCTGCTCGTGGTCTCGAGCCTCGGCCTGAACGAGCTGACCCGCCTCGACGTGGCCGTTGCGCTCGCCCTCGGTTGTCTCGGCGGGCTGGCCCTCGTGCGAGCACGCACCGCACTGGCGCGACGTCACCGAGTGCGGACGGCGGTCAAGCGGGCCGAGAAGCGGCTCGGCGTGCACGTTTCGCGCTGATCTGTCGTCCCGATTGCTCCTTGTTGGCCTCTCCGGGTGTGTGTACGGTCCGCGGAGGCCGGTGCAGAGAGCCGGGCGGGCAAGGGCGCAGTGATCCCCGGACGTGAGTGGTCGCGTTGTCCGGGCGGAGCGAGAGCGAACCCGACCTTGCACGAGCACGGTCCCGGCGAGATCCGCCAGGACCGGTACAAGGGGGAGAACCACCAATGCGCAAAGCATTGATCGCCGTCATCGTCGCGTCCGCACTCTTCGCCGTCGGCGCCCTGGCCGCGAACTTCACCGTCAACTCGGAAGACGTCGCGTCGGGGAGCGACGGGGTCACGGCGTGCGCCGACTCCGTCGACGTCGACTTCGATACGGACTACGACGGCACGAGCGACTGGGACGTCGGCAGCGCACTCATCACGTTCTATGACGGCACCACGCCCGCAGCGACGACAGACTGCGCCAGCTTCGGAGCCACCTTGGCCGTCGAGCTCGATGGCGGCGGCCAGCAGCTCGCCGAAGCGACGGTGCCCACCGGCAGCAGCACGGTGACGATCACGCTCACGCCGGCTCTCAAGGCGAACGACATCGTCGCGGCCTCGGTCCTCGTCGACGGCAAGGAGCTGAACGTCGACACGCCGGGTGGCGGCCTGTAGCCCACGGTGAGACGTGGTGCGCTCCATGGCGACGCGGGCCGGCGCCCTCCTCGTGGCCGCCGTCGTCCTCGCCGCGTGGTTCGCATGGCTCCGCCCGGCCACGCTCGGCGGCGAC